>CAYYRT010000356.1:0-15222 GCA_964474055.1 uncultured Acidimicrobiaceae bacterium
TGTCATTCATCTCCCAACGTATTCCGCTCTCGGACGACCACATCGCTGGGAGTCGTTCGTGTAGGGCGTATTCGGTCTTCGGCATCACTTCGGTGTAGATGCCGAACGCCAAGAACCCATCGGACGATTGTCGGACTGCGCTGATCTCAACCTCACCGCCGACGCCATGGATCGTCCCCCAGCGGTTCCACTCGCTGCCGTCTTTGGACAGCATCACTGACGCCGCTCTGTTCGTCCCCCATGGGTTGGCCACGGTGAGGTAGCCCAGATCCGTTGACAGGGGTTTGGTGACCGACTCGAACCGCTCCAACCCCTCCACCTCAACCCAGTGGAACTCAGAGCGACCTTCGACAACTTCCACCGGCGTGGTTGGAGTGGCGGCCTCAGGAGCGGTCGTGGTGGTCATGGTCCGGGGTGGACCGGCGGGTATCAGTTGGAGACCGGCAAGAACCGCCATGCCCAGGACGGCGATCACAATCTTCCCCGACCCGGCCCGCGTTACAGGCGGCAGCGACTCCTGATCGAGTTCGAGTACCTCGATTTCCATCTCACGTCTCATGCCTCACACTCAGTATTTCGCCAACTCCTGGGCGTGTCTGACTATCCCCTCAGGGTTGGGATAGACCATCTCCTCCAATTCGCCTGCATAGGGGAAGGCCGGGATGTCGCCTAACGCGTAGCGGCGGACGGGGGCGTCGAGCCATTCGAAGGCCTTGTCGGCGATCTGGGCTGCGAGCTCGGCTCCGTACCCGACGAACTCGTTGTCCTCGTGCACGATCAACACCCGGCTGGTTTTCCTGACCGACGCTTCGATGGTGGGCCAGTCCAACGGTTTGAGCGTTCGCAGGTCGATCACCTCGGGGGAGACGCCCAGCTCCTCGAGAAGCGGTACCGCCTCCATAGTGAAGTAGGCCATCGCCCCGTAGGTGAGAATGGTGAGATCGGTGCCGGCGTGGCGGATGGCGGCCCGCCCCAGTGGGACTCTCCAGGGTCCGGCGGGATAGGGACCCTTCATCAGCCGGTAAAGCTTCTTGGGTTCGATGAACAGCACAGGGTCGGGGTCCTCGACCGCCTCGATCAGCAGACCCTTTACATCAGCAGGCGTGGACGGGATCACCACCTTCAGCCCGGGTATGTGGGTGTAAAGGGCCTCGATCGATTGGGAGTGGTAGAGAGCGCCATGAATGCCCCCGCCGTAAGGCACCCGGATGACGATCGGGCAGGTCCACCGACCGTTGGATCGATAGTGGACCTTGGCGGCCTCCGAAACGATCTGGTCAAAGGCCGGGTGTATGTAATCGGCGAACTGGATCTCGGCGATGGGTCGTTTCCCGGCTGCGGCCATCCCAATCGCAGTTCCGGCGATGAGCGACTCGGCGATAGGCATGTTGAAACAACGATGTTCGCCAAAGGCGGCGGTGAGTCCTTCGGTCGCCTTGAACACTCCGCCTTTCTGACCGGCCACGTCCTCACCGAAGACCACCGTGTCGGGATGGGTGGCCATGACCTCGTGAATGGCCATGTTGATCGCCGTGATCATGTTTACGGTCGCACCCACCGCGGGCGATTCCGGTGCGGTCGCTCCGGGTCCCGGTTCGATCACCCGGGCGTAAACGTGTGAATAGGGATCGTCCGGAGGGTCTGCCTTCTCACCTTTCTCGACCGCGGCGGCGACCAGCGCCGCCACCTGGAAATCGATGTCGCCCTCGTCGGCGGCAGAGAGCAGGCGTTCTTCGATCAGATACTGTTTGAGGGTCACCACCGGGTCGTGCCGGCGCCACTCTTCGACCTCCTCGCGGCTCCGGTAGAGGCGGTCATCGTCGTCCGAGGTGTGGGCGTAGTACCGATAGGTTTCGGCTTCGATCAGGCTGGCGCCCAGACCCTGTCGGGCCCGCTCCACCGCCACTTGCACCGTCCGATACACGAGGAGGGGATCGTTGCCGTCGACCAGGTGTCCCACCATCCCATAACCTTCTGCTCGTTGGCAGATCGAACCTGCAACTTCCATGGTGCTCGGCACCGAAATCGCGTAGTGGTTGTTCTCGATGATGAAAACCATCGGCAGTTTGTAGATGCCGGCCAGGTTCATCGCCTCGTGCCAGTCACCTTCCGAGGTGGACCCCTCGCCTCCGTAGACCACCACCACCCCCGGTGACTTGTCGACTTGAAGAGCGCGGGCGATTCCGGCGGCATGGGGGTATTGGGTTCCGATGCAGGACGACTGAGTGAAAACGCGGCGCTCCGGGTCCGACCAGTGGTTCGGAAGCTGGCGACCTCCAGAGAACGGGTCTGCCTTGCGGGCGAAAACCGCCAGGAAGATATCGTCGAGAGGAATTCCCCATGCCAGGGCAACTCCCATGTCCCGGTAATACGGCATGAGCCAGTCAAGGTCGGGATCCAGGGCAAACACCGACGCAACCTGGACAGCTTCGTGTCCCGACGACCCCACGACGAAGGGCACTCTGCCTTGCCGGTTGAGGGCGAACATGCGGTCGTCGACTCGCCTGGCAAGCAGCATGAGCCGGTACATCTCGATCATTTGTTGATCTGATAGACCGAGGTCGTGATGGTGAATGGGGCGGCGCATCCACTCCATCAGCGCAAAGCCGACTCAACGAACGTGCGGACCCTGGTCCTCCTTGGTTCTAATCGAGTCTAAACACCAGGTTCCTTGATCGCCCTTGCGACTTAGGATGATCGGGTTGATCAAGTCGGCCTACCTTCGTGTCTATCTTCCCGAGGAGAGGGTTCCCGAGTGCGACGAGCACCCGGGAACGGGCGAGGCGCGCACCCGCCGATGGGAGCCGTACGGCTTTGTAGGCGAGTCGATGGTCGATGACGCCTGGATGGCTGATTGGCGTGGCCGCAGGTTCGTCTGTCCTCGCCGCCCACAACTGCGGATTCTGGAGGGAGTGCTGCTCCTGCACGCGGCACTCGAGACGTCCGGACGGCCCGTCTTCATCTCCGAGTCAGTCCGTCAGCAAGCGGTCGACGAATTGCGAACGTTGCTCCGGCGAGAGCCGGGTATCCGTTCCCATATCCTGACCTCGGCCTGGCATGTTCCGATCCGCTGGTTCGTGCCTTTCAACAAGAACGACCGCCACTTCGACTCCAGTGGCTCTCACCCTACGCTGCGATACCGGACCGGCTTGAGCGACGGGTTGGGCCGGCTGGAACGGGCGTTGGAGATCCTGGCCGAGGTTGAGATGCCGGCGGGGATCGTCACGGAGGTGACGTCGCTCGTCTCCTGGTTCTCCGAATTCCCGGCCGATTCGATGGTCGAACTCGACTACGGAACGGTGACCGAGATCTTTTCGGAGACCGACCTTGCCTTGGACGACTCCGTGGCTGGAGTCTGGAGTTCGCTCGAAGCCCTCGCCGAGGGAGACTGGGCCACGGCCGGTGAGCACTACAGCGAACTCATGACCCGTTGGGCCCGGGCCTTTGCCATCAGTTACAGCAACTAGCCATCAGTTACAGCAATCAGATAGTCGGAGGACGGCAGTCGGAACTTCGGTAGCCTTGTCACCGATGGCTGATCCCAAGGACTTTCTCGACCTCAGCGCCCTGCTCTCGAACGAAGAGCGCCTGCTCCGGGACACCGTTCGCCGGTTTGTGGAGGATCGCATCCTTCCGGATGTCGGTGGGTGGTGGGAGGAAGGCACCTTCCCGATCGAGCTTGCCAAAGAGATGGGCGCCATGGGGCTGCTGGGGATGCATCTCGAGGGTTACGGCTGCGCCGGTACCAGCGCCACTGCTTACGGCCTGGCTTGTCTCGAGCTCGAAGCTGGTGATTCCGGCACCAGGAGCTTTGTCTCGGTGCAGGGTTCTCTGGCCATGTTTCCGATTTGGAAGTTCGGCTCGGATGAGCAGAAGGAGACCTGGCTACCCGGCATGGCCCAGGGAGACATCATTGGCTGCTTCGGATTGACCGAACCCGACTCGGGGTCCGATCCTTCGTCAATGCGGACCAGTGCGAAACGCGCCGGAACCGACTGGATCCTCAATGGGACCAAGATGTGGATCACCAACGGCAACGTCGCCGCCGTAGCCATCATCTGGGCCCACACCGATGAGGGCATCCGCGGGTTCATCGTTCCCACCGACACCAAGGGCTTCACTTCCAACCTCATCCATCGCAAGGCTTCGCTGCGTGCCTCCGTAACTTCTGAGCTCGTTCTAGAGGATGTGAGGATTCCGAACGGCTTTGTCCTTCCCGGCGTGTCGGGCATGAAAGGTCCGCTTTCGTGTCTGAGCGAAGCCCGATTCGGGATCCTCTTCGGGGTGATGGGTGCCGCCCGCGCCTGTTACGAGGCGGCCCTCGACTACTCCATCAGCCGCCGGCAGTTCGGGACACCGATCGCCGCGTTTCAGCTCACCCAACAGAAGCTGGTGGAGATGATGGTCGGGGTCAATCGCGGCACACTCACCGCTCTTCACCTGGGAAGGATGAAGGACGAGGGACGACTCTCCCCGGAGTTGGTGAGCTTTGGCAAGTTTGACAACGTCCGTCAGGCGCTCGACATCGCTCGCCTTGCTCGTTCTGTCCTCGGCGCCAATGGCATCACCCTCGAGTATCCGGTCATCCGCCATATGACCAACCTCGAAACCGTCTATACGTACGAGGGGACCAACGAAATACACACTCTGATCCTGGGTCAGGCGATAACCGGGATTCCGGCTTTTCTGGCCGGGGCCGGATGACGGCATCGGCGGTTCTCTTCGACGGGCTGACCAAGAGATTTGGCGACAACATTGCGGTCAACTCCGTGTCGGCTGAGATCCCGACCGGTTCGTTCTTTGGCATTTGCGGTCCCAATGGCGCCGGCAAGACCACTCTGCTGCGAATGACGTGCGGTCTGTTGCGACCCGACGCCGGCAGGGTGGCGGTGGCCGGTCACGATGTCTGGGTTGATCCCGTTGCGGCCAAGTCGAGGCTGGGGATGGTGCCTGACAACCCTTCGATGTTCACCCGCTTGACCGGGCGCGAACTGATCGAGTTCACCGGGTTGTTGAGGGGGATGGACCGCGAAACCGTCAACGAGAGGTCGACCAGCCTGCTCAGACTCCTCGATCTGGAGGAGGCGGCCGGTGTGCTCGTGGCGGACTACAGCCTTGGAATGACCAAGAAGGCTGCGATCGCCTGTGCGTTGCTCCATAACCCGCGGGTGTTGTTTCTGGACGAACCTTTCGCCGGCATCGACCCGGTTGCGCGCCAGGTACTGGAGGAAACGTTGAAGAAGTTCACCGCAGCCGGGGGCACCGTGGTCTTCTCCGATCACTCGATGGATGTTGTCGAGCGCCTCTGTGACCGTTTGTTGATCATCGACGACGGACGCGTCGTGCTGGCAGGCACCATCGCCGAAGTCACTCATGGGAGAAGGCTCCAGGAGGTGTTCGTCGAAGCGGTCGGCGGCAGCAACACCGAGGGCGTGGACATCAGATGGCTCGGCTCTTCCTTCGACTAAAGGCGCGTCTGATCCGTAACCGCCTGCGAAAGGCGGGAGCGTGGGCGACGTTGGCCTTTGTGGGGATCTGGTCGCTAGCGTTTGGCGTGGGCGTCATCCTCGGCCTCTTGGGTGGAATAGTCGCCCGTCTGGTTGGCGGCGAAGCCACAGCGGCCTTGTTCACCCTGGCCGGAGTCGCCTGGCTGGTGGGGCCGGTGGTGGCAGCCGCCCTCGATGAGACCATCGAACCACGCCGGTTGGAACTGATCCCGATCTCACCGACCCGGATGAGCTGGGGGCTCCTGGCAGCCTCGTTGTTGGGGCCGGGAGCCCTGGTCACGTTGCTGTTCGTGGTAGGGGTTGTGGTGGGATCGAGTCCTGACCTGCTCACCCTTGTTCCAACTGTTGTCGCCGGCCTGGCCTTCGTGATCTGGTGCCTGGCATCGGCGCGGTGGGTGACCACACTTCTAACCGATCTGCTCCGCACCCGGGTCGGCCGGGACCTGGCGGTGGTGGTAGCGGCGGTCCTCGGAGGGGGCTCAGCCCTCGCGTCGACATTTCTGAACCCTGGAACCGGTGATCCGCTGCCAGTCCTGAGCGGATTTGGCCGGGTGTCGATGTACCTCCCACCTGGGGCGATGGGCCGGTCCGTGGGCTTACTCGCCGAGGGCGAGTGGCCCCTTGGCCTGGCTCTACTTGCGTATGGGCTCGTCGCCATCGGTCTCGTCATGTGGGGCTGGCAGTACAGCCTTCTCCGTCTCAGCACCAGAGGTCCCGGTCGGCTCTCCAAATCGACGGCCAGGGCCCAAAATTCGCCCCTGGTTCCGCGGTTGTTGCAAACCTGGCCGAGCCCCCTAGGAGCCACTGCCGGCAAGGAGCTTCGATATCTGCGACGAGACCCTCGATTCCGCTCGCAAGCGATCGGCATTGCGGTCGCTTTGGCCGCCCTGGGCGTGACCGCCGGCCGCACGCTGATCGGGACGGAGTATTCGCCGTTCTTGGCCGTGGTTGTGGCCTGGATGGCCGCCAGCACCACCGGGTTCAACCAGTTCGGATTTGATGACCGCTCCTTCTGGGGTTACCTGGTCACCGGAGTGGACCTGCGCCGGGTCCTGGCAGGCAAGAACCTGGCCGTGGCCTTGGTCGGGCTGCCGGTGCTGAGTTTTGTGGCGATAGGAGCAGCGGCCCTGGTCGGAGATGCTCGGAATCTCTTGTCTGCGCTGCTCGCCGGTGTGGCGGTGCTCGCCGTCTGGCTGGCGGTCGGGAATGTCGTATCGGTGTTGGGGGCATATCCGCTTCCCGAAAGCAACCTGTTCGGAAGCCGCAATGTCTCCGGGTCCGCTCTGTTCGCCAGCCTGGCTGGTTTGTTCGCCGCGGGTGTGCTGTCGCTTCCGGTAGCGGCTCTGGTGGCGGTCCCGTTGTTGGTGTGGGGGACCTGGCAGGGTTTGATCGGAGCGATCGTCGCGGCGGTCGCCGGCCTGGGGATCCATCGTCTGAGCTTGACCGTGGCCGGAGGGCTGTTGCAAAGCCGCGCACTTCGTCTGCTCGAGGTACTCGACAAACCTCCGGTGTGATTGTCCCCTAAGGCTCAGCCTCTCAACTCAGTGCGCTCCGCAGCGCCTGGTCGAAGAGGTGCGGCTCGGTGAGGAAGGAGTCGTGGCCCTTGGGAGAGTCCACTCGTTCCCAGGTCACCGACACGCCGGCGGCCCGAAGTGCCTCCACCAGGTGCTTCTGCTCCACGGGGTAAAAGCAGAGATCGGAGTTGATGGTGAGCACGTGCCACCGTTGGCCGCGGCAAGCTGCCAGGGCCTCCACATATGACCCGGCGTTGACGTCGTCCAGAAGGTCATAGTTGGACCAGGCGTCGATGATTCTCAGATAACTGTTGGGGTCGAATCGGATCACCAACTTCTGGCCCTGATGCCAGAAATACGATTCCACCGGATGGGTGACGTACGGGTGGTCGATGACCTCGGTGCGAGCACGGGCTTCGATCGCGTCTATCGACACAAACGCCTTGTGGCTGATGATCCGTGCCAGTGCCAGCCCGGAGGCGGGGAAGAGCCCGTCGTAGTACCAGCCGTTGTTGAAGTGAGGATCGTTGAGAATCGCCACCCGCTGTTCGAAGTTGAGCATCCGGTGGAGGGTGGTGGCGCCCAGGCCTCCGGCCAGCGCGATCACGGTGTCGACCCGGTCGGGGTAACGCGCCGCCAAAGACAGGCTCAGCAGAGCGCCCACCGAGGCGCCTGCCACGGCCCGAAGCTTGGTGATCCCAAGGTGGTCGAGTAGCGGCAGCTGAGAGTCGACGATGTCGGTCAGATGGACTTCTGGAAACGTCGGTCCGTACTGACGGCCACTGCGAGGATCGATCGACGCAGGCCCGGTAGTTCCGTAACAGCCACCGAGATAGTTGACGCATAGGACGGCCAGACGGTCGGTGTCCACCGCCAGGCCCGGCCCGACAAAGCCCTCCCACCAGCCGGTCTGGTTCTCCTCGACCCAGCGGTCCACTCCCGGCACGGATGGGTTGTAGCCGGCGACATGGTGACTGCCCGTAAGGGCGTGAAAGAGCAGGACCACGTTGTCGGCGGTCTGATTGATCTCACCATGAAGCTCATAGGCGAGTTGGACCTCGGGCAGTGATTCCCCACTGCGCATCATGAACGGCAAGGCCCCGTCGGACAGGTCAAAGAACCGGGTCTCGACAGTGCGGGGGTGCGGTTCTAGTGGGCTCGGGTGGATGACAAGACTCTAAGGCAGAATCGCGCCTCAATCGTACAGGTTGGGCCGCCTGCCCTCGGCTAGGCCCTGATCTCCTGTCGCATGAACAAGACATATGCGACGGCAAACAGCACGGCGGTCAAGGCCACCATGCCAACGATCTGAGGCCAAACCACCAGAAGGCTCTGCCACAGTGTCAGATCGGAGGCGATGGCCCGGTTGATCTGGTCGAACGTGACCAGGTCAACTGTACGTTCGGTGGGATCCAACAGGAGCGTGGAGCTTTCCGAGAAAAGTGTGAGCGGTGAGATCCTTGAAAGCAGCACCTCGGTGTTCAGGAGTGCCGCCTGATCGTCAGCCGGAGCGATCAGATTGGCCGCCGCCTTGAAGATGAAACCGCCAAAGAGGCTCAATACCAGCCAGATGCCGATAGCCACCAAAGCCGAAGTGGCTGCCCGGGGGACAGTCACCGAAGCCAGGGTGGCGAGCGCCTGCCAGAACCCGACATAGATCACGGCCACGATCAGCCAAACGATGAGGCGGCCGATCTCGGCAGCCGTTGGAATCAAGCCCAGGCGGAAGATCCCGATACCCGAGACGAACACTGTCAGGGCGAGCAACATAAGGCCGACGACGGCGAGGCCGCCGACGAACTTACCGAGGATCACCTCGTCGCGATGGATTGGCTGAGCCAGGAGCCTCGGCAGAGTTCCTTGCGATCGTTCGCCACTGATGGCGTCGAATCCGAACATGATCCCGAGCAGGGGCGCCAGGAACCCGATAAACACGACCAGCGGGAATGGCACCGGTTCGGCTGTCACGGTGAAGAGCTTCAGGAAGAGGGCAGGTACCCCGACCGCGGAAGGTGCCACCGAACGGATCCCACCCGAAGCGGCGAAGACGGCTCCGGCCGCCGCCACGCCCAGGATCAAGATCAGCACATAGAACCGCGCCGAAAGAAGATGATCGGCGAACTCCTTGCGGGCGACCACCTTCCAACCGTGCCCGAGCCGGTAACGATCGGAGGCTGGTTCGAGAGTGGCGGTGTCAACCAACTGCGACCTCCTCCCGGTGGAAGTACGTGCGGTAAACCTCGTCGAGATCGTCCGACGATCGCCGGACCCCGGACAGTTCCAGGCCGGCCTGGACCAACGCCGAGATCAACTGGTTGGTGCTGCCCCTGGTCACCCGGACCAGATAGACGTTGGGAACGCGTCCGGCCTGAACCGCTTCCACAAACGGCTTTCCCGCCAGGGCGGCCCGCACCTGGGCCTGGTCGGCCTTGGTCTGCACCTCGACCTGTTCGGGGCCGGTGTTCTTGGCTGCCAGTTCGTGGGGAGCACCCTGGGCCACGACGGTGCCGCGGACAAAGATCGCCACTCGATCACAGACCGCCTGCACTTGGTGAAGGAGGTGGCTGGACAGCAACACGGTCACGGCCCGCTCCTCAGCCAGGCCACGGATCAGCGCCAGCATCTCCGCAACCCCTTCCGGGTCGATCGAGGTCGTTGGCTCGTCGAGGATGAGGACCTGTGGTCGTTTGACCAGCGCGTCGGCTATCCCGAGCCGCTGGAGCATGCCGCGTGAGTAGGTTCCGGTCGGGCGGTCGGCTGCATCGTTCAGGCCTACCTCCTCGAGCAACTCGGCGATCCTCGTCTCGGTTTCATCTTTGGAGAGCTGGTTGAGACGGGCCGTGAAGCGGAGGTTCTCGCGGCCGGTCAACGAGTCGTAGAAGCCGACCGCGTCAGGGAGGTAGCCCACGCGGCTCTTGACCTCGAGCGGGTAGCGGGCCGGGTCCAGTCCCAGGACTTCCACCGTCCCCGATGTGGGTTCGACCAGACCGAGCAGCATCAGGATGGTGGTGGTCTTTCCTGCTCCGTTGGGTCCCAGCAGGCCGAACACCTCACCGGCATGCAGCCGCAAGTCGAGGGCATTGACCACCGTGGTCTCGCCGTACTGTTTGGTCAGACGGCTGGCGACAATCGTTGGGTTGGCCATCCTTATCTCCGGCCAAAGCGGCGGAACACCCAGGCCAGACCAGCCAGAACCAGCAGGATGAGGCCCACGCCGACGAGGCCACCAAATGCAGAAGGACTGACGGTGGCGCGCACCTCCGCACTAGCGCTGGTTTCAGGGACAGTGGCCCTGAAAGTGATTTGGTAATCACCGGCGATAGCACCTGTGGCCGGAGTGATGGTGGCGTTGACCGTTGCGAAGTCACCGGGTCCGATCGTCGGGATCGCCTGAGTATCGAAGGTCACTTCCCAGTTGGATGGGGGCGTTGCCGCCATCTCAACGCTGGTAAGCGGAGCACTCCCCCTGTTTTCAACCACCAATTGCAGCACGGCTGGTTGACCGACGGTCACGTTGACGTTGAGGCGTTCGTCGAAGGTGGTCAATGCCATCGCGTAACTGCCGGTAATGACCACCACCAGGGGTGACTCAACCGAGATGCCGCCACCGCGAGCGGTCACGCGCAGGTCGTAGGTGCCTTCTGTCACGTTCACCGCAGGTGTGGCTGTCACCTGGATGCGTCCGGTGCTTCCGGACTCGACCGTGATCGTGTTTGCCTGACTCTGTCCGGAGGGTCGAGCTTCTACGACCCATCCGATCGGCCCCTCACCTTCAAGTTCCAGGGTCACTTCTGAAGGGGTGTCGTTGCTCACTTCGATGCTGAACGGGAATGTCTCGTCGGCGGGACCCTGTAACCCGGGAAAGTCAGGGGTGAGGGTCACCGTGCCGCCAGCCCCGCCCTGCACAGTCACCAGGATCGGAAGACTGGCAGTCTCTCCGCCACCGGAAGCGGTGACTGTCATCTGGTAGTCACCTTCTGCGGTGCCGGTGGGGACGATGACGTCCAAGCGGAGTTCGGGCGGTGCATCGGGATTGGTCGTCACCTGGCTCACCGTTACCCCTCCACCCCGGAACGTGGCCGTCCACCCGTCGGGCACTCCGTCCACGGCGAGGTCAACGGTTCGCCGGTTCTCGGCTTCGACCAGAACGTCGAATGGGGCAGTGGAGCCGGCGTCGGTGGTGACACCGGGAAATGGGGTGCTGATTGTCAAGCCTGTAGCTGTCTGCGCCACCACCGGGGCGGCGAAAACAGCCAACACTGTCATTGTCAGCGCGATGACGTAGGTCACCTTGCGCATTGATGCGTCCTCCTGAGGTTGCTCGCAGGACCCACTCGGGCCCGCCAAACGGCACGATGGTAGACGATGCAGCTAAAGGCGGGCTAAAGCTCCCCTGCGACCCATCGACCCGCGAACCCCGGGTTCAGGCGTCCGCCAGGGGACGCCACAACCCTGGGTTCGCAAAATCGCGCAAATTTCTGTGTCTTTAGGAGTAACTTCTCAGGATGATCCCGGGGGTGGTCACTCGGTTCTTTGTTGAAGTCGACATCATCGACGAGACGGGGTCGCTCGTTGTGACAGCTTCGGCGGAGTTGAATCGCGCCGACCCGATCACGGTCTCAAGGCAATGGTGGGGCATTGTCGGTGCCAACCTCCGGCCATTTGTCGGCCAGCAACTCCGCATCCGGACGCCCGAGGGACTTGAAGGCGACTTCGTGGTGAAGGCTTCGACGCCCTCTGAAGCCGACGTGCTCGGTTTCGGCGATCCACCCATCTGATCAAGAAACACCAACTCGGTACCGTGCCAGGGACCTCTCAAGGGCGATAGGAACCGGCGGTATGATCGCCGAACTCCGATGCAACCACCCGGCCTGCGCTTTGGTCTACGGATCCCTTCCTACGCACCGCCCGGGCTCACGTATCAGCGGTCCCGAGATCTTCTCGACTACTGCCGTCGGGTCGATGACTCCCCCTACGAGGACATCTGGGTCATCGACCATCTCCTGGTGTCGAAAGGGGTCTATGGGGTGTCTTGGCTTGATGCGCTCTCCACCCTCGCCGCCGCCGCCGCCGTAACCAAACGGGTAGGTCTCGGTACAGCCGCTCTCGTCCTCCCGCTGCGCCACCCGGTAATCCTTGCCAAAGAGATCGCCTCGTTGCACATGATCTCGGGGGGGCGTTTTCGATTCGGGGTGGCAGTGGGGTGGGACCCGGACGAATTCGCCGCCACCGGCGTGCCTTTGAAGGAGCGGGGCCGGCGCACCGATGAGGCTCTCCACCTCATCCGGCTTTTGCTCAGAGAAGAAGACGTCACCTTCACCGGTGACTTCTGGCAGGTCG
The DNA here is from genome assembly GCA_964474055.1 of uncultured Acidimicrobiaceae bacterium. GTDB lineage: Bacteria > Actinomycetota > Acidimicrobiia > Spongiisociales > ZC4RG35 > JAICND01. The sequence continues at coordinate 12,362 of CAYYRT010000356.1, forward strand.
AGAATCTGACGATCTACCCGCGAGTCCCCGAAGCTCCCCCTGTGTGGATAGCCGGTGGCACCCTCACCCACGCTCCCGACACTCCCGACAAACCCTTCATCGCCCGTGGGGTGCTCGATCGCATCCTCGCTGCCGACGGGTGGATGGCTCGATCGAGCGGCAGCGACCCAGGCGACGTCCAGAGCGACTGGCAGGTGGTCAAGGACTATCTGATGAAGAATGGTCGTGACCCGGCCACCCTCACGTTTGGCGCCACCCAGTTCCTACATGTGGTCGAGGACGCCAGCCGCGACGATGCCCTGGCTCAACAGATTCCGCTCTTCCACGAGATCATGGGCGACCACCGCACTGACCAGGACCTTCAGGCCTCTTACCTGACCGGGACCGTTGATGACATGCAGAAAACGATCGTTGCTCTGCGCGACGCGGGTCTGCAGTATCTGATCCTCACACCCATAACAGACGATCCCGGTCAGCTAGACCTGATCACCCGGCACATCGTTGGGTTCTTGCGCTGAGCGGATCGCGGCCAGCACCCGATCGGGAGTGGCCGGGAGCTTCCTGATCGGCACGCCGATGGCGTCGCGGATGGCGTTGAGGATCGAGGGGGCGGTGGGGATGAGCGAATGCTCGCCGATGCCTTTGGCACCGTAGGGTCCGATCGGATCGTTGGACTCGACCAGGATGCTGACGATCTCGGGGACGTCACCGATGGTCGGAATGAGATAGTCGTGGAGGTTCTCGGTTCGGCCGGGGAGATACTCTTCCATCAGGGCCAGTCCGATTCCCTGAGCTATCCCACCTTCGATTTGGCCTTCCACCAGGGCCGGATTGACCGCTTTGCCAACATCGTGGGCGGCCGTGACCCGCAACAACCTGACCGTGCCCAGTTCGAGGTCGACTTCGAGTTCTGTGAGTTGGGCGCCGAACCCGAAGACTGCGTAGGGCTCCCCCTGGCCGTTGGCATCGAGAGTGGTGGTGGGCGGGTCGTAGGTTTCCTCCGCCGTTGCTACCAGGCCTTCTGTGTCGGCATCGATTCCGGATAGTTCGACGGTCACGGTTTTTCCCCGGTCGTGCACCGTGAGAGTCCCATCGCTCAGCACCAGTGACGCATCGTCGGCGGCTTTGGCGAGGTCGAGCAGTTTGCGCCGCAGCGACTGTCCGGCGGCGTAGGCGGCGTTGCCGCTGACGAAGGTCTGGCGGGAGGCCGAGGTCTTGCCCGCGTCCGGCGTGGTGTCGGTGTCAGGTCCCACCCGGATCAGCCTCTCGATGGGAACTCCAATGGCATCGGCGCATATCTGGCTGATGACGGTGTTTGAGCCCTGGCCGATGTCCACGGCTCCCTGAAAGAGGACGACCCGTCCGCGGCGGTCAAGACCGACTTTGATGGTCGACGGATTCGGAAGGGAGGTATTACCGCATCCGTACCAAAGCCCGGCCACCCCCACCCCCCGACGACTCCGGGCGCTGGTCTCGTTGAACATCGCCGCTTCCTCACGCGCCCGGGTCCATACCGGGCGCAACGCCTCCAGACAGTCGCGGTAGCCAACGCCTTTCTGGAAGACCTGTCCGGTGACCGTGGGCTGACCGGCAGTCAGCGCGTTGCGATGTCGGAACTCGAGGCGGTCCACCCCTGCTGCGTCGGCAACCTCGTCGAAGAGACACTCCTGGGCTATAGCCGCCTGGGGTACCCCGAACCCGCGGAAGGCACCCGACGGCGGGTTATTGGTGTGGATAGCCGCCGTCCGCGCCCGGTAGGCGTCGTAAACGTAGGGACCTCCGGCGTGGACCGGGACCCTATTGGCAACGGTGGGGCCCCATGAGGCGTATGCACCCGTGTTGAAAATCGCGCTGAAGTCCATCGCCATCAACTTGCCCTCACTGGTGACTCCCACCCGCACAAACATCTTGGCCGGGTGGCGTTTGGTCGTAGACATCATCGATTCCGGCCGCGTATAGGTGATGCGGACCGCCCGGTTCAGATTCCACGCCGCGATCGCCAGGAAGGGCTGGATGGAAAGGTCGAGTTTCCCTCCGAAGGCCCCGCCTACCGACGTGGGAACGATCCGAATCTGGTCGATTGGTATTCCGAGGATGGCGGCAACTTCTACGCGGTCCATGTGCGGTGTCTGGGTTGTCACATGTATCTCGAGCCGATCGCCCACCCTCACGGCGTGACCGGCTTCAGGCTCGATGTAGGCGTGCTCGATGAAGCCGGTCTCGAATTCACCCACCACCACATGGTCGGCGGCGGCCAGGGCCGCATCGAGTTCGCCTCTCTGCACGAGGCCCTTGATAAGTACGTTTTGGGGACGGTCCGGATGCAGACAAGGCGCCCCGTCCGCCATTGCCTCGACGGGCGAAGTCACCGCCGGGAGTGGCTCCCACTCGACCGGGAAGAAGCCAAGGTCGATTCGATCCATCGCTTCCGCTTCCCCGACGACCAGGGCGACGGCCTCGCCCCGGTAGAGGGCTTCGCTCAGAGCGAAGACTGGTTGGTCGGCCATGGCGGGGATTACTCCGAATACGTTCCGGCCGGGGACGTCGTCGGCGGTATAGACCGCGACAAGCCCCGGATGCCTTTGGACGTAATCAGTGAGGTTGCCGAATCGGAACCCGGCCCGAGGATGAGGGGAGCGGACCACCCGGACCACCAGCGCATCGGAGGGCGCACCGTCAGAACCAAACTGGTCCGACCCGTTGACCTTGGCAAGCCCGTCCACCCGGGCGATCCTCGCCCCAACCGCCTTGCCGTCGGGAGCGACGACCGGATCCTCTTCGAACGTCGGAGCCGCGATAACGGCTTCGATGATCTTTCGGTAGCCGGTGCATCGGCACAACACACCTCCCAGGGCGTCCAT
>CAYYRT010000357.1:0-2928 GCA_964474055.1 uncultured Acidimicrobiaceae bacterium
GAGACCGGATCAGCTTCTTTATCTTTCCCCGGTCGGAGGTGGCTCCGGTCGTTTACGACTACGCCTACACCATGGTCGAGGGGAAGACACCGGCGGACATGCCTGGGGTCTTGCATGAGACCTTCTCCAAGACGATCGAGGGGTCACGGGCCAACCCTGCAGGCACCATCGGGAGCGGCTACTACGCCTTGATGGAACTCGGCGAGTTCGTTCCCAGCCGGATCGTGGAGGCTGTGGTCCATGGGATGGACCTTACCGACGCTCTTGGTCGGGAACCGATGGCAACCCCGGCAGGGGTTAAGGCCACGGCAGCCATCCTCGATGAGCTGTTGGCGCGTCGTACGGTCTCCGGTCGTCCCGCCGATCTGGGTGATGACATGGCATGGGTGCGAGCCGCCTCCGGGAGAGCGCAGCACTCGGACCCGCGGCTGCCGCTGATCGGTTAGCAGGCTATACCCGGAGGTACTGTCTCGCCGAGCGGGTGAATGGCAACCAGATGATGGCCAGGGACCAGGCGATCAACAACGGATGCATCACCGGATGGAGGGGCACCAAGAACAGTTCGATGATCTCGAAGAGCAGCATCACGGCTCCGGTCAACACCGCCCCCAACCACGGCCAGCGATACCCGATTCGGGACTCGATGCCCTGGGCCCATTTCCACGGCCAGTGGAACACGAGGCCGGCCAGAGTGAGCAGGGCGGCCAGGGTCATCCCAAGGAAGAACATGCCGGGCCAGAAGTATGTATCGACAGGCGCGGTCTCCAGCCACTCTGTCGTCATGCCAAGGGGCTCCAATGGATTGGTGATCATTGCCCGGGCCGCCGTGAAGGTGCCGACGACCAGGAACCCGAGGAGCACGGACAGCACCACGATGCTGACAGGCACTCGCTTCCGACTCACACGAACCTTGCTGGCCTGACTTGATGGCGCTATTGCAGCCATTGCACCCTCCTAGGTGTTATCAGGTCCAATAGTCGCCAACCAGGCTCGAAAGCCCAGAGTCGAAGTACTCGTTCGTCATCCCGGTCATGCTGCTCGAGAGGGTTCAACATTGTGATTAGGAAAAGCGTCATCCGTACGATGGGGTTGTCACTCAGCCAATCGAGGAGGTCTTGCTATGACCGAACAAGGAGCGCCCTACGCCGTCGACATCGAGCAGGAGACCCTTGCTAACGACACGTATCGCACGACGTTGTGGACAGGCGGGCATCTGCAAATCACCGTTATGAGCATTCGACCCGGCGACGACATCGGGCTTGAAGTCCATCCCGACAACGACCAGTTCGTTCGCGTCGAACAGGGTCGTGGCCGGTGTCAGATGGGCCCCGCCAAGGACGACCTCCCCTTCGACCAGGAGGTCAGCGACGGTTGGGCTCTCTTGGTACCCGCGGGTACCTGGCACAACGTCACAAATATTGGCGCGGACGATATGAGGGTCTATGTGCTTTACGGGCCACCGGATCACCTCCCTGGAACAATCCACAAGACCCATCAGGACGCTCGCAGCGATCCCAACGAGGGCTGACCTCGTCCGGCACCGTGCCTAGCCCGCCGCCTTAAGAGCCTCCTCCGGTGTCTCCTGGTGTTGGCTGGTCATCGGTGAGCGTCGATGAGGGTTCTCGCGGTGGCTGCCAGACCGGCGGCGGGGTTGTCCGGGCCGTACATGCGAGCCGCGACCCAAGCGCCGTCCATCAATAGAAGGAGCTGGTCGGCGAGTTTCTCGGGGTCGCGCAGCCCTGCTTCGCCGGCGAGATAGGCGAACCGGTCCTGCACCTTCCGCTTGTGAGCTAGTGCGACCTGATGGCCGGGATGGTCGCGGTCGGGGAACTCGGCGACGGTGCCCTGGAAGGTGCAGCCCAGGCACTCGGGGCTGGTCGCCAGCCTCTCGATCGCCTCGAACATGCCGTCCAGCTTCTCTTCCGGGTCGTCGAGATGGGCAACGGCCCCGTCGAGCCACTCCCAATACTGACGGTTGGACTCCTCCAGGTAAGCGACGATGAGGTCGTCCTTGGAGGGGAAGTGGCGGTAGAGGCTCATCTTGGCCACCCCGGCTTCGGCGATGATGGTGTCGATCCCAACCGCCCGGAACCCGTCCCGACGGAAGAGGCGCTGGGCCGTCTTCAAAATGCGTTGCCGGACCGGCAGGTCCTGGGCGGTGGTCATCAGGATTGACATGATACAGACTTGTCTGTACCTTTCAAGAGGTTGATAGACAGAGCTGTCTCATTTGGAGGAGATGACATGAGAATCGAAGTGCTGGGCAACATCGAGGTGGTGCGGTGAAGCTCGGACTCCAGGTCTACTCGTTCACCTGGCCGGGTGGTCCGGAGGCGATCGGACCCACCCTCGCCCGGGTGGTGCGTTCCGCCGACGAGGCCGGATTCGACTCGATATGGGTGATGGACCATTTCTGGCAGATCGGCGCACCGGGTTCGGAGACCGAACCGATGCTCGAGGGCTGGACCGCCCTCGGGTTCATGGCTGCACACACCCAACGGGCCCGTCTCGGGTTGATGGTCGGCGGCGTCCATTACCGCAACCCCGGGCTGTGGGTAAAGGCGGCCACCACTCTCGACGTGCTCTCTGGGGGACGGGCCTGGCTCGGCCTCGGCGCCGGCTGGAACCAGGCGGAGTCGGTTGGACTGGGCTTCCCCTTTCCTGAGATCAAGACCCGATTCGAGATGCTCGAAGACACCCTGCAAATCGCCCACCACATGTTCGACGGAGAACGGGGGAGTGAATCACGCTTCGAAGGCCGACAGTTCACCGCCGAGCGTCTTCTCAACGTTCCCCAGTCGATCTCTCGGCCCCGGGTGCCGATCATGATCGGCGGAGGCGGCGAGAAGAAGACGCTGCGCCTCGTCGCCCGCTACGCCGACGCGTCCAACCTCTTCGGCGATCCCGACCAGCTCCGTCAGAAGTACC
>CAYYRT010000358.1:0-2882 GCA_964474055.1 uncultured Acidimicrobiaceae bacterium
CGTTGAGCTTGGTCGGCGTGCCGCCGGCGGTGAGGATGACCGTCGGGGCCTCATAGACCTTCCCGGTGGCGGTCGCGACCTCGAAGATCCCATCGTCCCGCCGGACGATGGCCTCCACGGTGTCCTGCCGGATATCGGCTCCAAACTTGACCGCGTGGGCCGCCATCAGGTCGGCCAGCTGGCGCCCCAGGACGTGCTCGAAGCCAGGGTAGTCGTCGATCCACTCGGTGTTGAGCAGCTCGCCGCCCGGAACCCCCCGCTCCAGGAGAACCGATCGCAGGAGACCACGGCCAGAATACATGGCGGCGCAGAGACCTGCCGGTCCCGCGCCCACGATAACGACGTCCAACTCTTCGCTACTGGTCATGCCTTCCCCAGGGTGTGTGCTCTCAAAATATAGAACGTCTTGGAGTTCCCGCAGGGGGCTAGGGGCTATGGGCTATTGGCTATGGGCTATTGGCTATTGGCTATGGGCTATGGGCTATCGGCAAGGGGCTAGGGGCAAGGGGCTGTACAGTCTGAGCCAACCAAACGATCCTCATCCCGAGCAACGCGGAGCCCATAGCCCACAGCCCCTAGCCCAGGTGTAGCAGACTCGCCGCCCCGTGACAGCTCGACACCGTGCCGACCAGTACGTTCACGGCTGACCGCTCCTGGCCGGCCTGTGCAACCATCGCGTCTCCTGCCAGAACGGCGCTGACATCGAACATCCCGACGCCAAACACCCGGTGCTCGCAAACGAAGAGCACGGGGCCGGCGGTTGGGTGGTCGTCGCCCAATCGCCGGGCCAGCTCCTCCATGGCATCGGCCATCTCCCAGGTGCGTGGCGCCCGGGTGACTGGACAGATGGCCGGCTCGATGCAGTGGGTGGGGCAGGTCCAGTCGGCAAAGGAGACGTAGCGCGTGCCATCAGGGGCGCTCGCATCATAGGGCGTGCCTGGCCCCGCGGGGACCGGCCGGGTCTCTATCAGGCGGCCGGGCCACCGAGAGCGGGCGCGTCGCACCAGCCACTCGTACATCAGGTGCGGCATGAGCGGGGATGGGACGATTGCGTCGGGAGCCGCGTCTGGCGCCGCGGGGGAAACGTTGCCGAGGTAACCGTCGAAGAAGTCGCCCCATTCCTGGCACACAAGCTGGCGGGTGTCGTCCTCACCCAGCTCGCGAGCAGCCTGACAGGCCGCATTCCGGTCCACGATCAGCAGGCGGCGGTAAACCGCCTTTGCCCGGGCTCGGGCGCGCTCCAATTGTCCCGCGTAGAAGGTACCGTAGCAGCCTCCGCCGACGATCACGACATCGCGGAAGCGGACGCTATCGGGTGAGTCGTCCACCATCGACCACCAGGATCTCTCCCGTCACGAAGTCTCCTCCTTCCAGCAGGTACAGCAGGGCGGAGACGACATCGGATGGGCTGCCGAGACGGCGTAGCGGGGTGGCGCGCGCCAGCCGGTCCCGCTCTTCGGCGTCGTATTCGTCCGGGACCAGCACGGCTCCGGGCGCGATGGCGTTGACCGTGACGTCGGGAGCAAGGCTGAGGGCCAGCACCTTGGTGAGCATGACAACCCCGGCCTTGCTGACCGAGTGCGCCGCAAATCCCGGCCAGGGCTCGAGGCCGGCAAGATCCGCCAGATTCACGACCTTGCCGCGAGCGGCCCGGAGTGCCGGAGCCGCGCCCTGGGTGCAGAAGAAGGCCCCCCGAAGGTTCAGGTCGAGCACGGCATCCCACTGCTCCGGGGTGGTCTCTTCGAACCCAAGCCGGTGCATCACCGCGGCCGAGTTGACCAGCACGTCCAGCCGCCCGAAGTCCGCCACGACGCGGGTGGGGAGGGCTCGAGCGGCATGGGCGTCGGTCAGGTCGGCCTCGAAACACATGGCGCGTCCGCCGGCCGCTACGATTTCCTGTTGCAGCTCGGCGGCGCCCGCACTCGAAGCATGGTGGTGGATGGCCAGCGCCATTCCTCTGCCGGCCAACGCCGCCGCCACCGCGCGGCCGAGCCGCCGGCCGGCGCCGGTGACCAGGGCCACGCGGCCCCGGAGCTCCATCAGAGCGGTCCAGCGGCGACCGGAGAGATCGGAAGAATCTGGCCGGTGGTCGTGGCATCCGAGCTGGCGAGCGACATCACCCCCTGAGTGATGTCCTCCATCTCGACGTACTGCGCCTGCGTGTCACCCACCGCCTCGACGTTGTCGGCGGTGCGCACCATGGCGGGCGCCACGGCGTTGACCCGGATGTTACGATCGCGCAGCTCCAGCGCCAGGCTGCGGGTGAATCCGGCAACGGCGGCCTTGGCGGAGGAGTACACCGCCATTGGACTCTGCGGAGTGAAGTAGGCGATCGAGGAAAAGTTGATGATGCAGCCCTGGGTGCGGGTCAACGCCTCGATGGCGGCCTGGGAGACGAGAACCGCGGTCTTGAGGTTCATCGAGATCTCACGGTCCAGCGCCGCTACGGTGATGTTGCTGATGGGACCGAAGGTGGTCAGCCCGCCCGCCACGTTGACTACCACGTCCAGACGGCCGAAATGCTTGAGTGCGATCTCCACCGCGAGTGCCGCGATGTCCGGCTCGGTCAGATCACCGGCACAGGGCCTGGCATCCACCCCCTGGGCGGCAAACTCGCGGACCCGCTCGGCCACGCCAACCGCATTCAGGTCGCAGGCAACGATCTTGGCTCCGGCCTTGCCAAAGGCGAGCGCAACGGCGTTCCCGATCTGGCCGGCCCGGCCTACACCGGTCACCAGCACGACCTTGCCGCGAAAATCGTATCGAGCGGCGCTCATTCAGCCAAACCTCCGAAGATGACGGCCGCACCGGGCGCACCGGCCTGCGCGTAGAGCACGGTGCCGTCGCGGTCGATCAGGCAGACCGACCGCGCGATTCCGGGC
>CAYYRT010000359.1:0-6943 GCA_964474055.1 uncultured Acidimicrobiaceae bacterium
TGGTCGGGTCCAGTGCTTACCACCCGGATTGACGACGACGATGCCTTCGCGCTGGGAGCCTTCCACCGGCTGCACCAGGCTATCTCCGACGACATGGAACGCACGGTGCTCGTGTTCCCGCGTGGCTACCGGGTCAATGCAGGCCGCATGGTTCCGATCCGTCACGCACGCAATGCTTGGTCCTCGATATACGCACCGGCAGGGGATCGGGTCCACGTCCGCATGGCGGTCCACAACCGCCTCGCCAGCTTGGCACCGCCGCGGATGGTGGATGAACGGCCAGCATGGTTGTGGGTGCGCCACCAGGATGCCGAGACAGGATTCCGCACGGCCGATCGTGCTATCAGCGGCGCCATTCGCCGCCTGTATGACGTGGATTGGCCCTTCGTGGAGAGCTTGCCGTGAAGGTCCTCATCATTAGTGGCCATACCGACATTGCCGGCGTCGGGATTGCTCTGAAATCGGCCTTCGATCACTGCTCGACCGACTGGTCCGCGCGCATGGTCCGCAGGCGACCCGGCCCATATGGCTACCCGGCCGATATCGAGTGGCCCAGGGGTGACGGCCGGACCGCCAGGCTGGTCGGTAGGCTATTCAGAGAAGCGGACGTCATCCATGTCCTCCAGACACCCTCGGTGGTGCAAGGCTTTCCGCACCAGAGCAAGGTGATCATCGTCCACCATCTGGGCTCGTATTTCCGCAACAACCCCGAGAGCGTGTCGGCCGCCTGCAAGGCCATCGACGCGGTAGAGGTAACAGGCGGCCCGGACATCATGCCCCTGCTACCAGCGGACGTGGAGTTCCTGCCCATCGCGGCCGATCTGGCAGCCTTCGATACCATCCGCCAACGGGTGTACCGGCCCTCGGAGCGCATCCGGGTGGCCCACGCGCCCACCAACCGACTGACCAAATCGACCGAGGTCGTCATCGCCGCCTGCGAGGCGTTACCCGTAGAGCTCGACATCATCGAGGGCGTGTCGTGGGCTGAGTGCCTGGAGCGTAAGGCAGCGGCCGACATTTTCGTGGACGAGCTGACGCTGGGCTATGGCTCCAACGCCATCGAGGCATGGGGCATGGGAATCCCGGTCATCAGCGGCATCGTGAGCCGCAGGGTGCGCGAGATCATGGTCGGCATCTTCGGAGCGCCGCCCTTCTTGGAAGCTACCGAGCGTACCTTGACCGACGTCATTCGGACACTGGCAGGCGACGCGGACCTACGGGAAGCGATTGGTAGGCGCGGCGCGGCCCATGCGCAGCGCTTCCATTCCGAGGCGTCGGTGGTGGAGCGAGCCATCGGTATCTATGAACGAGCGATGAGCCGGTGATCTACTTCGTGACCCCTGCCTGGCAACGCTACGATCTCACGGCGGTATGCCTCGAGCAGCGCAAGCGGGTTATCGAGCGGCTGGAAGGGCTGGGCATCGAGGCGCACTGCGTGGTCATCGCCAACGACGAGAACCTGGACATCGCACGTTCGCTGGGGTTCGACACCGTGGAGCAGAACAACAAGTGGCTGGGCCGCAAGTTCAACGACGGCATCCAGTACGCCGGCAAGCATGGAGCCCAGTGGATAGTCCCCATCGGCTCGGACTCATGGATCGAACCGTCCTACTTCACGCCGCTACCTGACCCGGCGCTGACTGTCACCTCGGCCCTGTACGCCGTGGTTGAGTCCAAGCGCATGGCCTATCTCAAGGTCGGTAACCGCGGTGCTGGGCCGTACATGTTCCACCGCTCACTGCTGGGTCCACGCTTCCGGCCGGCGCGCGACGACATCAGTCGCCACGTCGACTCGTCCACCGTGGCCGGTATCCGCAAGCCGATCGACTGGCACCACCGCGATCTCCACCCGATGCAGTACGTCGGGTTCCGTTGTGAGCCGCTGCTGACACCGTATGAGCGGCTCAAGAAGGCGTGGGGTGTGGCGGAGTCACGCAAGCCATGGGAGCTGCTGGCGCAGCATTACCCTGCAGACCTGGTGGAGCGAGCGCGCAAGGCGCTGGCATGATTGACGTGCTAGCCAGTGAGCAGCACTTCGCCGACCACCTGTACCCGGTCTGGCAGGCTCTCGGTGAGCCCGGCGATTTCATCCTGACGCATGAGCTGGTATCGACCAAACTCCGGCGGTGGGATGGTGCCAACGCCAACGTCACGGATACGACCCGCCCCATCCTGGTCGCATCCTACGGCGACCAGAAGCGCGCCCGTCGCCAGGGCCGCAAGCGCATCGCCCGTATCGAGCATGGCGCTGGTCAGAGCTACGTCGGCCCGCTACTCAATGGCTCCTACGCCGGTGGTCGGGATTGCGAGGACGTGAGCCTGTTCCTGGTGCCGAACCAGTACAGCGCGGACCTGTGGCGCAAGGCGTACCCGTCGATGCAGGTGGAGCTTGTCGGCTGCCCGAAGCTCGATAGTCTGCCTGTCAAGGATCCGACCGAACCACTCACCGTGTGCGTGTCGTTCCACTGGGACGGCTACATCGTGCCCGAGACGGTGAGCGCCTTCAACCACTACCGCGCCGTACTACCGTCCCTTGCCGCCGCCTACAACGTCATCGGTCATGGCCATCCGCGCGCCCATCCTATGCTCGAACGCCGCTACCGTCGCCTGGGCATCGAGTTTGTCCGTGACTTTGCCGAGGTGTGCCGCAGGGCCGACCTGTACGTGTGCGACAACTCCAGCTCCATGTACGAGTTCGCCTCAACAGGTCGTCCCGTGCTGACTCTCAATCAGCCCATGTACCGCAAGGACGTCCACCACGGCCTCCGCTTCTGGGACGCCATCCCCGGCAGGCAGGTCGACCACCCCGCGGACCTTATCCACTCAGTGGCCATGGCGCTACAGGACGGTCCACGGCAGCGCAAGGCCCGAGAGCAGGCTCTATCCATCGCCTATGCCTACCCCTCTGGTGCAGCGCAGCGTGCAGCCTCGGTGCTAGAGGAGTGGGCCAACAGCAGCATGGAGGCAGCGGCCTGATGCAGCGGGTATGCAGTGGTGCCAAGGGTCAGTCCTGTGGACGCATCACCCCACAGCGTAGGTGCCCTGAGCATCAGCGTATGTATGAAGCAGCACGTACTCGGCGCAGCAAGGGCCATTACGACGCGGCATGGCGCAAGGTGCGGGATAGGGCCATCAGGGAGCACCCCTGGTGCAGTGAGTGCGGGCATCCCGGGACCCCCGACAACCCCCTGACAGGTGACCACACCCAGGCGTGGGTGCGTGGCGGCACAGCAGCCCGGGGCAACGTGACCGTCATGTGCCGGCGGTGCAATAGCAGCAAGGGTGCCCGTACAGCGGGACGTAGCCCTGGATGATGTGTACAGCCTGCATGGTGGGTGTGCGGTGTAGTTGCCAGGTGAGCGTGCATATCGCAATCAGCCTGCCCGATTACTCAGTCATTCAGCCACGGTGAGGGTGAGTTCCAGCCATAGGGAGGGGGGCCACGCTCGACCGTACTCCACCACTCCCCTGACACCCCCGGCCTCAGCGTCGCGAGAAATAGTGCGCAACGCAACCATTTCACCCGCAACTAGTAGGCGCCATGCTCGCTGTCGAAACCCAACCCCGACGTATGACGCGTCCGAAGTCAGCCCAACCCTTCACGGTGCCTCATTTCACCCAATGGGCGCTGGATCTGGAGCTCGATAACGGCGAACCATGGCGGGTTGAGGACTATTTCGGGGCTTACCTCGAGGATTACTTCGCTGGCATCCCCGAGAATTGGCTGCTCGTGCCGGAAGGGAACGCCAAGACGACGAATCTAGGCGGCTTGGCTTGCTATCTCCTCGAGTTTCGGCCCTTCGCCGCTGTTCCGTGGGCTGCATCGTCGCGCGACCAGGCCGAGATCGGCTATCGGCAGACCGAGGGCTTCGTCCTTCGCTCCGAACGGCTCAACCGCTTCCTCAAATGCCAGGAAGGCTACCGCCGCATCAAGCGGATCGACAATAAGGGCCGATTGCAGGTGTTCGCGGCGGATGACAGCACGGGCGACGGCATCATTCCGACCGACCCGATGATTGACGAGCTGCACAGGCATAAGAATCTGCGCCTGTACCGCACCTGGCGCGGCAAGCTTGGCAAGCGCGGTGGCCAGATGAGTGCGATCTCGACAGCAGGGGAGCCGTACAGCGAGTTTGAGCTGACCCGAGAGCGCATCCGGCAGGAAACGCCACTCATCGAGCGCCGTGGGTCATACGTTCACTGTCGTTCCGACCGAATTGCCCTCCACGAATGGTCCGTCCCCGAAGGCGGGGACGTGGAGGACATGGCCGTGGTCAAAGCGGCCAACCCATTCTCTGGGATCACCGAGGAGTCGCTGGCCCAAAAGTTCGATACGCCGACCATGACCCTCGCCCACTGGCGCCGGTTTGTGTGCAATCTCCCGACGCGAGCCGAGAACGCGGCGATCGAGGAGGCTGAGTGGCAGGCAGCGGCCACCAAGGACGAGATTCCGGCCGGGACGCCAATCTGGCTCGGGCTCGATGTGGCCTGGAAGTACGACACCACTGCCTGCGTGCCGTTTTGGTACCGAGATGCTGAGTACCGGCTGTTCGGGACTCCGAAGATCCTGACCCCGCCGCGTGACGGGACGATGCTGGATCCGTACTCGATCCAGCGCGCCATCACCGAGATTCACGGGCGGACTCCGATTCATACCGTCGTCATGGATAAGAGCCGCGCCGACGAGATGATGCTGTGGCTCGAGCAGGACATCGGGGCCGTCGTGGTTGACCGCTCGCAGACTAATCAGTTTGCGGTCGAGGACTTCGATCGCTTCATGGAAGCCCTGCGCAACGGCTGGCTCAAGCAACCCAATGATCCCGAGTTCAGCCGTCATGTTCTCAATGCTATCGCCCGCCTGCTGCCGCAGGGGGACGCGCGCTTCGACCGTCCCAGTACCACGCGGCAAGGCGGAAACAACGATTCCCGAGTGATCGACGCCCTCACCGCCGCCGCAATGGTTCATTCAGTCGCATCGGTCCAGCCCGCGGAGAAGGAGCCACTGCTCGCATGGCGATAACAGACACGCTGCGCCGCTGGATGGGCCTGCCCGAGCGCACCGTCTTTCGACCCATGAACTTCGACATGCTGGCCGGTCTGCTGGCCAGCTACGACGCTCTGGGCTACCCGACCATCCGCCAGACGCTCAACGGCGAGGTCGAGGAGATCGGGCCGAACTTCGGCGGCCTGGCGCTCGGCGGGTTCAAGCGCAACGGCATCATCTTCACCTGCATGGCCACGCGCCAACTGCTGTTGAGCGAGGCGCGCTTCCAATTCCAGGAGCTCCGCAACGGCGTGCCGGGCGACCTGTTCGGCAATCGGGATCTGGCCCTGCTCGAGAATCCATGGCCCAACGCCACGACCAGTGACCTCATCAGTCGCGCCGTGCAGGACGTCGACCTGGCCGGTAACTTCTTCGCCGTCAAGCGTCGGGACAGGATTCGGCGACTGCGCCCCGACTGGGTGGCGATCATTCTCGGCTCCGAGAATGAAGTCGACACCATCTCCACCGACATTGACGCGGAGGTGGTCGGCTACGCGTACTACCCCGGCGGCTACGACTCCGGCGTCGATCCGGTCATGCTGTTGCCTGCCAATGTCGCCCACTGGGCTCCCATCCCCGACCCAGAGGCCGGCTACCGCGGCATTTCGTGGATCGAGGCCGTTAGGCGGGAGATCACCGGAGACTCGGCCGCGCGGGACCACAAACTCAAGTTCTTCGAAAACGGCGCCACCCCAAACATGGTCGTGTCTCTCGACCTCGATGACCCCGAGAAGTTCAAGCGGCTGGTCGAGGAGATGGACACCGAGTACAAGGGCCTGGCCAACGCCTACAAGACGCTGTACCTCGCCGCCGGAGCTACCGCCACGCCGGTCGGGACGAACTTCCAGGAGCTCGACCTCAAGGGCATCACCGGAGCGGGTGAAGTCCGCATCATCAACGCCTCTGGCATGCACGCCGTCATCATCGGCGCCTCCGAGGGGCTGCAAGGATCCTCGCTCAACTCGGGCAACTTCACCGCTGCTCGCCGGTTGGTGGCCGACAAGACGCTCCGGCCGTTGTGGGGGAGCTTGGCTGGGGCGTTGCAGTCCATCATCCCGACCCCCGGTGGCGCACGACTGTGGTACGACGATCGTCACATCCCCTTCCTTGCCGACGACGTGAAGGACGCCGCCGAGGTGCAGGCGCAGCAGTCATCGGCCATCCGCCAACTGGTCGACGCCGGGTTCGACGCGGATTCGGTCATCGACGCCATCACCGCGGGCGACTTCAAGCGTCTCAACCACTCCGGGCTGATGTCCGTGCAGCTTCTCCCGCCCGGTACGACCGCCAAGCCGTCGACCAACGGCACTGAGCCGATGTCCGAACCCATACCCGAACCAGCAGCCAACTAGCCCGCATAGGCCCGCCAGACCGGCGGGTTTTCCGTATCCCGCACCAGGAGGCCGGCATGGAAGATACAGCCGAGACTCGCGAGGCCCTGCCGCGTCCTCTGCGAGACAACATCGAGCGGTCATTGGCGCGCTTCGACGTGTCGGATGACGAGGAGCTGCCGAAGCTGACCGGGCACCTGGCGGTGTTCGACCAGTGGACCCGCATCTCCTCGATGTTCGAGGGCGAGTTCATGGAGCGTATTGCGCCGGGTTCGTCGCTCAAGACGATCAAGGAGAACCGCGACCGCATCCAGATCACGTTCAACCATGGCCACGACCCGTCACTCGGTGACCAGGTACTCGCCGATCTCCGCGACATCGGCGAGGACGAGATTGGCACGTTCTACGACGCCGACCTGTTCCCCGAGATCCCGCCGCTGCTGATGCGCGGCCTGCGCCACGGCAAGTACGGGGCGTCGTTCCGGTTCAGCGTGGTCAAGGAGGAGCCGGCGCGCTGGTGGGAAAAGCGTCCCACCAAGGAAACTGACCACAACCCCGACCGCCTGCC
>CAYYRT010000360.1:0-5587 GCA_964474055.1 uncultured Acidimicrobiaceae bacterium
CTGTGGTTGCTCAGTTACTCGAGGTTGGGACGCCGCGCGAGGTCGCAGACGAAGTTGCTGAGCTGATGCGCGGCTGGCTCCGAGCACTGGTGCTCCGAGGCACGCCAGGCGGCCACGCAACACGGATCACGCTTCGCGAGAGAATCCTCGATGAGTGCGCTGAGAAAGAGCGGGTCTTGGACGAGCAGGAGGCCGCCCGCCAGGCAGAACTCGCTGCTCGAACCCCTGAGCAGGTCGCGGCGGACGAGGAACGGCGCAAGCAATTTGCTTCCGGCGACTTCTCGATGTCGCGACGACGCCATCGGCGACGACCCACATCAACACGACACCGTCCGTACCTGTGGATCGATGACGCTCGCGTCGAGCATCTCGCCTTACTCGGTCCTGACCTTGGCGATAACGGCGAGTCCATCCTTCGGCGCATCTCGGAAGATGAACCGCACTCGCTCGATCATGCCGTCGAACCGCTCCTGGCCGGACAGAGCCTTGTGAGCTACAGCCCAAAGCTCCTCATCGACCTCGCAGCCGCCTACTACATAGAGCAGGAGGATGAGGACGACGACGGAATCGGGTGGTCCAACGGGCTCCTTGACGACGGCATCCGCGGTCACCGGTTCAGTGGGACAGGGCGGCCTCTGGCGTCGTTCACTCAAGGTCCATTCCTGGCGTTGTTTCGAGCCGACTACCGCGAAGGTGTTGCGTTCCTGAACCGGATGCTCAATCACGCGGCGCGATTCCGTGTCCGAAGCCTTTCCGACTTGCGTCAAGGCCTGTCAGCCGAAGAGAACCTCGACGGAACGGCGTACGTCCTTTCGATAGGCGGAGAACCGCGCGAGTACATCGGCGATGATCATGTTTGGCTTTGGTACCGCGGAACGGGCGTGGGCCCCTATCCCTGCATGAGCGCCCTGCAGGCGCTGGAGTTCGTCACCGAGGAGTACATCCGCGCAGGCGTACCGCCGAAGGCATTGACCTCCCTCATGGTTGAGGATGCTCACAACCTGGCGATGCCGGCGCTAGCGCTTGCCGTGCTGGTGCGGCGCCTTGAAGTCGTCGGCGACGCCATCGACCCGTATCTAGTTGAACCAACCGTATGGCAACTCGAGTTCTCGCGCGCGATCAACGACCAGACAAGCGGTCTGGCCGCGCGGACGCCGGACCTCCTGAACGCCGAACGTCGCGGCTGGAGCCTGCGCGAGGTGAGCATGATGTTGACGCTGCACGCAGAGGGCGATCGCATCGAACAACTCAAGGCACTTGGTAAGCAACTCGAAGCCAACGCCCGCACGCAGGTCACCGACGAGTCATCACCCGGAGCCCGCGAGCACCTAGCAGCCGTACGAACCTGGGCAGCATCGCTCAACCGAGACGCATACGAAGTGAAGCAAGAGGACGGCCAAGTGGTAATCCAGCAGGCCATCGATCCTGATGTTGAGCAAGTGTTAGGGCCGCCCAACGCTGACCTCCGTCGCACTAACGACGCCGCAGGGCTGACTGTCCGCCACGCCCATGTGCGAGACAAAGGTGGTCGTGCACCTGACATCAAGACCGAAGCACTCGCCGCCGACCTCGCCCTAGCACGAGACCTGCTGGACAACCCCCCTGAATTCGGCAGATTCTCACTGGACGGTCCGATCGCCGCCGCGGCATCCGCCGTGGAACTACACCTCACTTCTCGAGCGAATGTGTCCCACGACGATCTGGTTTGGAGCGCGACAGTGCTCCTGCGGGTCGCTGCTGATACCAGCGAGGGCCGCCAACACGAGTTCGACGATTCGCTCTTCAGCCAAGGAGCTGACCGATCCGCAGCCCGCGCCTTGCCTTTTCTTCTGCTGCCTGCAGCACGCGACCTCCGAGCGGCCCTCTCCGTTCACGGATCAGATGACGTCGATGAGCTTGTCGCGCTGAACCGTGGCGTCGCGGTCTACGGTGTCGACGAAACGCGCCTCGCCTACGCCCGCGCACTTGACGCCGTGTGGTCAGCCCCCTGCGACACAGAGCATCTGTTCGGCCGCTGCCATCACCTCATCGCCTTCGACCTCGTCACCGAGTCGTTCCTGAACTCACGCATCGGACCCTGGGACTTCGAAGCCCAGCAGCGGTCCATCGCCACACTCGACCCGCCCAACGCCAACGCACTCGACACCCTGAAGGGCGAAGACATCTACGTAAGGCGGCTCACCGCCGCCCTGCGAGCGACAGGTGCTGCCGCCCTCAGCTCAGCGTGCTGCAGGGGCGACGCTCGGCAGTCACTCCACTCGCTTCTCACCGCACATCAGCGGGCAATGCTGGCCCACAAGCGCGGCTATCACCACAGTCACAGCGACTCACTCGTAGCGGCCCGCGCGGCCTTGTGGCAAGCAATCCGCGGGGACGATGACAGCGTGCTCGAATACATCCGTCGCTACATCGGGAATTCGCGGCTCCTATCTGAAGGTCTACAGGCCGTCGCCGCAGCAGCGGAGGAACGGCCGGAAGCCGGCGAGCAAGCCCGCCGGCTCTGGCCCATGATCATGGATCTGATCCTCGACGCAGCAGAAGGGAATCCCGATGTGTTCGCCGAGCACACATGGGGTGATTACGCTGAGGCAAATCTGATCCCCAACCCGACAGCCGATTGGGGGTACCTGACGATGGAACTGGCCGGACAGCCCCACCACTGGAGAGACCTTCTCGCGTGGTCTCCTCAAGTAGATCGCTGGCTCGGAGCGATCACATACGCCCGCATGAGCATCGACAATCTGGTGATCGCGGTGCGAGAACTCGACGCGGCCGATCAGATCGAGCAAGGGCTCCAGTGGATCGAGCGTATTGTCACGGAGAGCGGCGACAACTGCGCCTCAACCTTCACGTTGCCTGAATGGCTTCACGAACTGCGAGCGACGCTCGTCACCGACGACGAGGTCAGTCGCTGGCAACGGGTCGTCGATCTACTCATTGTCGCCGGCGATAACCGAGTCGCCGACCTCGCGGACTAACGGCGACCGGCCACCGCGAGACCGAGAACAGACGACCAAGATCAGGGAGAGGCCGACTTCTCGCATTCGTCGGCCGGTACCGCCGCTACCCATCAGGCAGCATCGTGCCGCCGGTAACTTGTCGCTGGATCTTCTCGAGCGAACGGATCCTCGACTCCACGCCACCCGTCGAGTAGACCGAGCAACCCGGCCATGTCGACGGGGCGCTCATCGAAACCCACGTGACCCTGGTCCGTACCGGTCCCGAGACTGAAGGGCCAATCAACGTCGAGCGGAGTGGCAGCCCAGGGGTTCACCCAGAGCGCGAGCTGGTTCGTTGCCATGGTCGACGGATGCAGTTGCACCGCGGTGAGCACCGCTGACATGCGTCTGCCGCGAGGGCCACTCTCGCCCATCCATGTGCCGTTTCGCTGCCGAACCCACTTCGACGTTCCGGGGGCGCCGACCTGGTACTGCACGGCCATGCTTCCGTAGAGCGCGCCGGCGATGTCGTTTGCCTCCATGAAGAAGGAGGCGCAGTTGACCGCAACGACAAGCGGGATGTCAGGAGTGCCGTACTTGCCTCGCTTGTGCTTGAGAGTGTCCCGTAGCTGCTCGACGTCATCGACGTATCCGCCGGTCCCCGGCCCTCCGCCGAACAGCCTCCCTGTGTTTCCACGCGCCTCGGGCTTAACTGGGACAGCCTCGAAGAGCACAGACCAGCCATCCACCTCAACAAGCCGTTGGGGCAGCCGCCCGGTGGCGTCGAGCGTATGCGTCACCTCGTCGGGGTCGAGCGTGTCCAGCCACGCTGTAAGCGGCTGCTGTATTGCCTTGTCTCTCGGCTTCTGGTTCCCCAGCTCCACGAACTGCTCGATGAGCACGTAGAAGTTGGGATGCGATGCCTTGTTGACCGCCTCCATGATCCACCCCTCGCGGATACCGTCGCGGTCGCCTTCCACGATGCCGGAGAACACGACGGCCGCCTCGACGTAGAGCCGCTCCTCCCCACGGACTAGTTCGAAATCCGGGCGACCCGTCGATCCGTGCAGCTCCGGGTGGACGACGACGGAGTAGCCCATGCGTGAGAAGAGACGGTGTAGGTAGAGCTCCCAAGTCGCTGCCGCGTGCTGGCCCGCGATCTTGCTGCGGAAGTGGCCGCGGATGTCCGCCTTGTGTGCGTCCGGGTAGGCAGCGAACCAGTCCTCGAGCACGTCCCGGATGCGCTGCCAGTGAGCGCCGGCAGCTCGGTTGTAGAAGGAGAACGAGTCCTCGTCATAGCGCCGGGGCGAGGCATCACCGCGATCGATCTCATCGAAGAGCACCATCAGGGAGACGATACGTTCCCGACCGGCGCTCCCCGCATCGAGTCTCAGCGCGGGCCTAGCCTACGCTCAGCCGCCATCGGACTCGGCAGCCCGCGCGAGCACGTCGCCATACGCCGTCTGCGCGACAAGGATCCGGACCGTCGCCTCGTAACGCTCCATCGGCTCGACGATGTCGGTGTGAAGCGTCGCTCCGGCGCTCTCGTTGAGGTCGCGCACCGCGCGGATGAGCTGGTCGCGCGGCATCGTGAGCTCGAAGTCCTCCGCAGTGGCGTCCGGCTCCCAGCCGATGTCGTCGAGCAGCCGCATCACATACTCGAACGCCGCGGATGCCGCCGCGCCGAGTCGAAGTTCCCGTTGTCGAACTCGATCTGGATGTCGCCCGTCCCGTTGAGCGAGAGGATCGCCTCCGCGTAGATCGCGTCGCGCTGTGCGCTATTGAGTTTGATGGCCTCCATCGGCCCGTCCCGTTCGATCGACGGCACCGAAGGGACCTCTGCTCGCCCGGCAAGCCGACCGGCGTGTGAGACGGCCCCCGCGCATCGAGGTCATGCCTTCGGTGCCAGGCGCCGGGCGTTCCACAGCCGCCGGGGCGGCCTATGTGCGCTTGCCGCCAGCGACGCTAGGTGGACCGCAGACCCATCTCAAGGGGCAGTTCTCCGCGAGCTGTTGCCCTCTTGGTTGCCCACTCGGCGAATCTTCGCCGACAGGCAGGCCCCCAGAAAGACGAAAACCCCGCAATTTGCAGGGCCTTCCCCTCTACGCGCCCGAGAGGATTCGAACCTCTGACCTTCGGTTCCGTAGAGCGTCCTTGGGGGTCGCACCGTTGGAATCCGATATCGCCCTAGTCGGCCCGCTCGCGCCTTATGGACCGCGTCTCTCGACATCGCCGCGCGACCAGCAGGGACCGCTACAAACCTTGGCGGCCCGATTCCCTGGGGTCTCCGGCGGGGTCCAGCTCTCTGGTCCCTACGACTCCAAGGAGTCCCAAAGAGTTGCCAGCCCGGCTGCCTCGCTCGCGAGCAACAAATCGATGCCCTCGGGCGGCTCAGTCGTCTGGGTGAACAGGCGGCCTTGCCGGAGGTCGAGAATGCCCACCCGGCCGTGCTCACCTACCGTCGTCTCCAACAAGCGCAGCGCGAGATTGACCTTGTGCTGGGACAGCTTGTCCGTCTTGAAGTAGAGCTTGATCACGTATGGCTCTCCGTCGATGACGAGCCACAGCTCCGGGCTAATAGTGACGTCGAGGTCGCCGCTCGACCACACTGCCCGTTGAGGTGGCCGCCACTCGATCTTCTTCTTGCC
>CAYYRT010000361.1:0-8774 GCA_964474055.1 uncultured Acidimicrobiaceae bacterium
TATTCGATGATCTTCATCGGGCACGCGTACTCGACCGCGCTCGGCTGCACAGTCACGTCCATCGCGGCAACGTGGGCCGGGATCTCGTCATGCGCGACCGGGCCCGTGAACCGCACGACATCTTCAAGTCCGTGATCCGCCACGAATTGCAGCAGGTCTTGGCGCGCGGGGCCGTCTCCGACCAGCAGCAGCCGCGCCCCGCGCCCCGCGAGCCCGGCCTCGTGAAAGGCCTCGACGAGGAGCTCGAGCCCGTGCCATCTTCGGAACCATCCGACGAAGCCGATAACCACTTTGCCGGTGAGTTGATACCGGCGGCGAACCGCGTCGCCGGAAATTCCCGGGTGGAACCTGGAAGGATCGACGCCGTTCGGCATCACCACCATGTGATGCGTGGGCACCCCTGCGGCGACCAGCATCGTCTTCATGGCCTCGCTCACGACGATCGTCCGGGTGCTGTGAGAGCAGGTCCATCGCTCCGTGAAGTGCGCGAGCCGGCGGAACGAGAGCCGCCCCAGGCTCTCCTGTTCGTAGGCGAGGGGGGCGTTCACCTCCAGGAGCATCGGTATCCCCAGCCTGCGCGCCGCCCAAACGCCGCAAACCGTGTTGAGCGAGTAGCGCTCGTAGAGCAGCTCCGCTCCGAACTCGCGGCCCCGTCGGACGAGGCTCGTGTACCCATACGCATTGTACGAAAGGCTCATCAACTCGTACAACCACGCAGGGCTCGCCTCGACGGCCCTCCGAGCGCGAGAGGGCTTGGCGGCGGGCCGAGCCGGTCCGGTCTCCTTGCCTCTCACGAGAGACACGACACACACTTCGTGCCCAAGCTCGCGCAAGGCATGCACGACCGCCCGGATATGGACGCCCTGAGCGTCCTCGGCCCTGGTGCGGTGGTGATAGAGTATTCGCATGTCGTCGGCGTCTTCCGGAACGCGGTGTGAGCTCACACGTGCGATGAGGCGTTCCTCTTTCCCATCCTACACCAGGGTGGCCTCAATGCCCTCTCCCCCGCGTCGGGCCGAGAAGGAAGTCCTTGCCGGTCTGCGCGCTCGCCCGCTACTATGTTCCTGCCCATGGCGCCAGCGCAGCCACGGAAAGTGAGTATCGGTCTTCCCGTCTACAACGGAGAGCGCTACCTGGCGCAGTCCATCGAAGCGCTCCTCGGCCAGACGCTTCAGGACCTCGAGCTGATCATCTCGGACAACGCGTCCTCCGACCGGACACCGGAGATATGCCGGCACTATGCGGCCTCCGACTCGCGCATCCGCTACTACCGGAACGAGACCAATCGCGGTCCCGCCTGGAACTACCGACGGGTCTTCGAGCTGGCGCAGGGGTCGTACTTTCGATGGGCGGCCTACGACGACCTCAACGACCCGCCGTGCGTCGCGCGCTGTGCGGAAGTGCTCGACCTCAACCCCGCGGTGGTCCTCGCCTACCCGAAGACGAGGCTGATCGATGAGGACGGGAAGCTGATCTCCGAGTTCGAGGATGGTCTCGATCTCCCGTTCGAGCGAGCGCTCGACCGTTTTGTCGCGCTCTCACGGAACCTGAGGCTGTGTAATGCCTTCTATGGTCTGATTCGATCGGCGTCGCTCAGACGAACGGGGCTGATGGGCGACTTCATCGGTGCCGACATCTCCCTGCTGGCTGAGCTCACGCTCCACGGCCGGTTCTTCGAGGTGCCCGAAGTCCTCTTCAGCCGGCGGATCCACAGCGCCGCCTACAGTAGCCTGAAGACCACCGAGCAAATGCTTTCGTGGTATCGGCCCTTGCGAGGCTCCCACGCGGATTGGTCGGAGTGGCGCCAGCTCCAGCACAGCGTCATAGCGGTGATGAGGGCGCCACTGCCTCTCGGTGAACGGCTCGGCCTGTGGGCCCATCTTTCGCGGACAGCGCTTTGGCGGCGGCGTCAACTTCTGCACGAACTGCTGACGGCGGCCCGACATTACGCGCGAAGGGGCTAATCTAGAGCCCCTCGCGATTAGCTTCCCTCGAGGGTGTCAGCTGCAGTAGCTGCGTGTACTGCTCGTCGAGCACCTGCTGTTGCTCCAGACGCCGCCGCCTGATCTGGTCCCGCACCAACGCGAGCCGACTCTCCAGCTGCGTGAAGCGGGTGATGAGGGCGGACAGGTGCAGCTGTCGTATCGCGAAGACGTAGTCGCCCTGCCCCATGTCGGCCATCAGCTCTTCGGTCTTCCGGTAGTACGACAGCCCCAGGACCGGTATGTCCAGCAGGAGCGCGAAGACGATCCCGTGAAAGCGGCTCGCCACCACGACGTCCACCATGGCGAGCGCCGCGGTCAGGCTCGGGAAGTCGGTCACTGACGGGATGAGCACGCGATCAGCGGGCCAGGTGCGAGCCGTCCGCTTCATGACCAGCTCGATATCGTGGATTACGGGAGGGTCGGCCCGCACCTGGGTCGGAAAGAATACGATCCGATGTCCCCTCTCGAGGAGCCACGATGCGAAAGCGGCGACGGTGTCGACGTAGCGCTCGTAGAGGCGGTCGTCGTGCTCGGTCCAGTACCGGGCGTCGAAGAACGGAACCGGGTTGATCCCGACCGTGAGGCCTGGCCCGGTGCCCCGCCCCACGGAGGTCAGTGGCAGGCTCAAGCCGTGGACCAGGTCGGGGCACACTCGACCACCCGGAGGGGCGCCGATGCTCTCGATGAGCCGGCTCGAGCCCTCGTCACGGAAGGACCGGTAGTCTGCCATCGCCAGCGCTCGCCGCAACAGCCAGCGGCTGATGGCCGACCGGATCGGCTCGGCTCCCACGCTGAGGAAGGCCACCCGCGCTCCGGCGGCTCGAGCCAGGGCGCACCAGCGGAAGATCCCCAGGGGGTACCCCCAGGGCCCTCCGAAGTAGTCGCCAAGCTGGCCGCCGCCCGCGACGATCAAGCGGTCGATCCCCCTGAGGGCGCCGAACGATCGGTAGAGGAACCAGATCTCTCCGGGAAGGCCGCCGAGGAGTCGGAGCGTGCGCTGCCCCGACTGGAGGGCACTACCGAGACCCGGTATGGACTTGAGCCAGGCCTTCACCCGCGCGGTCACCCCCGGCGACCCGGCGCCCCCGGCGGACGGCTCGCGGGCGCCCACCGGGGAGGGCTTACGCTGGCGGGAGGCGACGGCGCGGCCAATGGGAAGGGCGACCACCCCGTGACGCCGACCCGTGTCCTCGGGGTTGGCCGAGAACACGAGGATCTCGGCCCCGGGGCAGTGGACGCGGATGTTCTGCAGTAGAGCGGCCACCGTCGCCTCGTCGCCTAGGTTCCCGTTGCCGACGTGGGCGAAGATTCCGAATCTTCGAGGCGTGCTCATGGATGGATGCGGTCAACCGGCCCGGCTGTCGCGGCCGCCGGCCGCCTAAGCGAGCGGTAGCTTGCGTCCGTAGAAAGCCTCCGCCAACCCGCTGGCGGCGTTGCATTCCATGCCTCGCAGCCGGAGCGCGGCCCGGAACAGGTCCTCCGAGAACCATCGGCGGCCGGCCTGGCTCCCGAAACTCTCCAGGAGGTTCTCGATCTTCCGCGCCACCAGGGTCTCCTCCAGCTCAACGAAGACGTTGGGTGACCCGAAGTCGCCGTCGTACTTCGGCACCTCGTACTCCAGGATCAGATGGTCCCGGAAGGTGTTCCAGGTCAGCTCGGAAATGAGCCGGTGGTCCTGGTGTCGATCGTCTCGATAGTGCGTGAACACCAGGTCGGGCGACACGGTGGCCTTGAGCTCCTCGAAACACTCCTTGATCTCTCCGCCGCGGTACGGGAAAAAGCCATCCCGGAACGACTTGACGATCACCTCACGCTTCGGCACCGCGTTCAGGAGTCGTTCGGTGCTGCGGAGTGCCTCCTGCTCGCGCCTCGGATCCGAGCTGAACACCACCCACGTGACGCGGTCGAGACTCCCCCGGCCCGCCAGCTTCAGGATCGTCCCGCTGCAACCGATCTCGATGTCGTCACAGTGCGCCCCCAGGTAGAGAGCGGAGGCGAACGCGGGCGCGCTCAGTGGCCGCACGACGTCCTCACTGCGGCTGCCCGTCTGGCACCGGTGCCCCGGGCGGTACCGCCGGACCCGGGCCGATTTGCCCCTCGCGCACCATCGGTCGGCGAGGGCCGCGAGGACACTCGTGCAGGCCGGCGTCCCGACCGGCGTGAGTGGCCCATACCTTCCATGGCGTCTTCCCCTGGGACTCCATCTCGTCGAAGGCCTGCTTGTCCTTGAACGTGTCCATGGAGCCCCAGAACCCCCCGTACCGATACGCCAGTAGCTCGTTCTTCCCGATCAGTCGCTGGAACGGCTGTTCGACCAGCTCCTCGCCTTCGAGGAGATAGTCGAAGATCTGACGCCGGAACGCGAAAAAGCCGCCGTTCACCCACAGCCCACCCTGCCCGATGGGTCGTACGTCCTCTACGATCTGGTCGTCAGCGATCTGCACGAGATGAAAGCTCTGGCGGGGCTGCACGCAGAGCAAGCTCGCCGTCTTCCCCGACCGGTCGAAGTGGTTCAGATAGTCCGGCAACGGCAGGTCGGACAGCCCGTCGCTGTAGTTCGCGAGGAACACCTCCTCGCCGTCGAGGTACTTCTCCACCGCCTTGAGCCGCTGTCCGATGTTGGACTGCAGACCGGTATCCGCGAAGGTGATGGTCCAGTTCTCGATGTCCCGGTTGTAGAGCCGCACGTGGCGGCCTCCTCCCGACAGCACGAAGTCGTTGGAGAGGCACTCGTCGTAGTTCAGGAAGTAGTCCCTGATCAGATCACCCCGGTACCCGAGACACAGGATGAACTCGGTGTGCCCGTAGTGGGCGTAGTACTTCATCAGATGCCACATGATCGGTCGGGCGCCGATGTTCACCATCGGCTTCGGGATGGTCTCCGAGTATTCCCGGAGCCGAGTGCCGAGTCCGCCGCAGAAGAGCACGACTTTCATGGGACGAGCCTCACGAACAAACCCGCAGCTCCGGGATCGGGAGCACGAACTGCCCGCCCCACGTACGAATCTCGGCGAGCTGCGCCATGATCTCATCCTTGAAGTTCCACGGCAGGATGAGCACGTACTCGGGCCGCGTCTCCTTGATCTTGCTGGGATCGAAGATCGGAATGTGCGTGCCCGGCATGAACTTGCCGTGCTTGTACGGGTTTCGGTCCACCGCGTAGTCGATGAAATCGGTCCGGATCCCGCAATAGTTCAAGAGGGTGTTGCCCTTGCCCGGGGCGCCGTAGGCGGCGATCGACTTTCCCTCGCGCTTGGCACTGATGAGGAACTCCAGCAGGCGGCGCTTCGTCTCGTTCACACGCTCGGTGAAGTCCGCGTACTTCTCGAGCCGGTCGAGGCCCGCCGCGCGTTCGCGGGCCAGCAATGCCGGGACGCGACTCAGAACCGGCCGGGCCTCGTTCTCCGCGTGCCGGGCGTAAACGCGGAGGGAGCCCCCGTGGGTCCACAGCTCTTCGACGTCGAAGAGGGTCAGCCGGTGGGCGGCCAGGATCCGCTCGGCCGTCATGCAGGAGAAGTACGAAAAATGCTCGTGATAGATCGTATCGAACTGGTTCTCTTCGATCAGACGCAGGAGGTGCGGGAACTCCAGGGTGATGACGCCGTGGGGCTTCAAGAGCAGCTTCATGCCTTCGACGAAGCTATTGAGGTCCGTGACCTGGGCGAGCACGTTGTTGCCGACGATCAGGTCGGCCGACGTGCCTTCGGCCACGAGCTCCCGGGCGGTGGTCCGGCCGAACAGGCGCGTGGTCGTCGGGACGCCCTTCTTGATCGCGGCGGCCGCGACGTTGGCGGCGGGCTCCACGCCCAGGACCGGGATCCGCTGGGCGACGAAGTACTGGAGGAGATAGCCATCGTTGCTTCCCAGTTCGACGACTTGACTCTGGGCGTTCAGGTCGAACCGCGCCATGATCATGTCCGTGTAGGACTGGGCATGCTGAAGCCACGCGGTCGAATAGGAGGAGAAGTAGGCGTACTCGTCGAAGATCCGCTCCGGGCTGACGTACTCTTCGACCTGGACCAGGAAGCAGCGCTCGCAGACGTAGGCGTGGAGCGGATAGAACGCCTCCATGTGGTTGAGCTGCTCGCGGCTGAGAAAGCTCTCGCAGAGCGGCGACATCCCCAGGTCGACGAACGTGTGACGCAACGGGGTTCCGCAGAAGCGACAACCGGCCATTCGCGCTTGCTCCTCTCTCGTGTGGGCCTGAGTGCGTTTCCGGCTACCGCCGGGTCCAGCGCAGCGTATCGTCCAGCATCCGCAACCTGAGCAAGTGCTTCACCTGGGAGAGACGGATGAACTTGCGGCCTTGGAAGTCGGCGAGGGTGACGTTGGCTTCCTGCAGAGCCTCGTAGAGGTCTTTGGCTCCGAAGGAGGCGTTCCAGTGAGGCTTGAAGTCGGGAAACGTGCGAGACAGCTTGCTGAAGTCCACTCGATAGCTGCGGGGATCGGGACCAGCCTCTTCCGCGTACTCGACGGTGCACCCGGGCACTGTACTGCGGACGATCTCCGCGAGCTCCTGGACCTGATAGTTCTCACCGTTCGCTCCCACGTTAAACGCCTGGTTGTGTATCGCCTCCCGGGGCGCGGCCAGCGCGGCGGCGAAGGCCCGGGCGATATCCTGGACGTGCACGATGGGTCGCCAGGGGGTCCCGTCGCTCATGATGCGGATCCGTCCGGTGGTGTGCGCCCAGCACACGAGGTTGTTGAGCACCACATCGGCGCGCAACCGGGGCGAGAGGCCGTAGGCTGTCGCGTTACGCATGAAAACGGGGCTGAAGGAGTGGTCGGCGAGCTTCGACACGTCCTCCTCGGTGCGGACCTTCGAGATCGCGTAAGGGGTCAGGGGCCGCAGCGGAGCGCCTTCGTTGAGAACCTCAGCGCCGCCGGCCGCCCCGTACATGCTGCACGATGAAGCATAGAGGAACCGTGCGACTCCGGCGGCCCGGGCTTTGATGGCCAGCTGGACGGAAGCCGTGTGATTGATCTCAGAGGTCCACTCGGGGTGAAGATCGCCCAGCGGATCGTTGCAGAGCGCGGCGAGGTGAGCGATGGCGGCGAACCCCTCGAGGTCCGAAGGCTGGACGTCGCGGATGTCCTTTCGGAGCGCCGGGACCCGGTGGTCTTCGTCGAGCAGACTGCAATCCTCGAAGAAGAAGCTGTCCAGCCCCACCACCTCGTGCCCGGCCGCCTGCAGTATCGGAACCATTACGGATCCGATATAGCCGTTGTGACCCGTCACCAGAACGCGCATCCAGATCCTCCTCCGGTCTCTCGTCTCGAAGGTGCTTACTCGACCCTCCGCACAGCTTCCGCGTTCAAGAGCAAATCAAGTGCCACGCGATGGACCCCATCGCGACATAACCTATTGATTCTCTGGGCGCGAGTGGCTCGAGGGCAGAGAACTTGGTTAACTTGATTGGACAAGGGGTTTCTCTCTCAGGCGAATTATGCGCGACGCTTCCCGAGATCTCGAAAACAGACATTCGAATGCGCCACCTAATCAAGTAGTTAGCGAGAGGCAGCGTCTCCCTGCAATGATTGCGTACTTTTGAAAGCCGAATCGACCGGCTCGGGCGTTCGATGGCACCGTTGGTCGGCAAAAGCCCGGGGTCACCTCGATTGGATTCAGTTTCTGCTTTGTCTCCGTGGCGTCCGCTGGGCTAAGTTGCCCCAGTGATGGCTGGCAGATACGGGATGCGGGTCGATTCGCGCTGGACCGTCGGCGGCGGGCGCCGCGTCGCCGGAATGCTCCTCCTCCTGTATCTCGCCTTCATCTTGTACGGTTCGTTCTTTCCCTTCCACTTCTCCAGCCCTTCCGGGCTGCAGGACGAGCTGGCCACCGTCGTCGTGTTCCCCTGGAGCTCCGAAGGGCAGCGCGCCATCTCCATCGCCGATCTGGTGAGCAACATCATGCTCGGGGCGCCCCTCGGATTTCTCCTGGTCATGCGTGGTCCGGCCGGTAGCTCGATGGCGAGCCGCCTCACCCGCGTGGCAATGCTCGATGCTCTGCTGGCGGGGGCGATCGAGATCGGCCAGCTCTTTGCGCCCGGCCGGACGACGTCGCTCCTGGACGTGGGCGGACAGGTGGCGGGGAGCATCGGGGGAGCGATCGCGGGCCAACTCCTGCTCCGCGCCTATCGCGGCCCGCTCGCGCCCCGCGTGCTCGACTTGCTGCGCCGCCGACCCTCGCTCGCGCCGCTCGCACTGCTCGTCGCGGTCCTCGCCGCGGACGCCCTCTATCCCTACGCGGTCACCGTGGACGTCTCGAGTGTCTGGCAGAGCGCCAAGACCGCTTCCTGGGTGCCGCTTCGCGATGGGTTCCCGGCGCCCTGGCACGCCACCGTCGTCGAGAGGATCCTGCCGTACGCGCTGCTCGCCGCCCTGCTGGCCCGCGTTCTCCGGCAGGGCGGCGCGAGCCTTCCCGGATGGCTGAGCTTGCTCCTCGGCACTGCGGTGGCGGCAGGTCTCGACCTCGGCAAGCTCTTCATCGAGGGTCGCTCACCGAATGCCGACGCGGTCCTCGCCGCCGTCCTCGGCCTGCTGGCCGGCCTGACCGCCGCACGACTGCTCGGATCGTTGCGGCTGGTCGCCCCCCCCGGATGGGCGCTGGTCCTGGCCACGGGTGGGCTCTTGGCCTACGAAGAGCTGGCCCCGTTCGACATCATCTGGCCAGTCCAGGACTTGGGAGACCGAGTTGCGGCCATCGAGTGGGCCCTGTTCGCCTCGTACTATTCTGCGGCTCCCGAGGCTGCGCTCTTCGATACCGGAAAAAAGGTTCTGTTGGGAGCG
>CAYYRT010000362.1:0-6013 GCA_964474055.1 uncultured Acidimicrobiaceae bacterium
CACGAGCGCAGCGAGTGGTGAGGGGGGCGGACAGACGAGCGCTCATGGATTCGCCCCCTTCGTCCCGGCTCCTTCGTCGCCGGGCCACTTCCCCCGCTCCCGCGGGGGAAGAAGCAGCGGGGGGAGGGGACCACGAGCAAAGCGAGTGGTGAGGGGGGCGGACAGACGACCTCTCATGAGTTCGCCCCCTTCGTCCCGGCTCCTTCGTCGCCGGGCCACTTCCCCCGCTCCCGCGGGGGAAGAAGGGAAGAACAGGCTCAGCGAGTTTGGCCGAACCAGATCCTGACCCCGTCGGGGTCGTCAACTCCAAAGACCGTATCGCCCCAGGCTTCCACCTTCATCTCGCGGGTGATCGGCACCCCGGTGGCCGTCAGATGATCGTGCCACGCCTGGATGTCTTCAACGAAGAAGCCGAGTTCAACCCCGGTGGGCCGGGGCCAGGTATTTCCCGGAGGGGGGCCGAGCAACTCCAGGGTCTCACCGCCGGCGGCTTCCAAAACCGCTCCCGAGCCGCTTTCCCGCTCCCATCCCGTCAATCGTCGAAAACCCAGGATCTGTTCGTAGAAGTCGACCGACCGTTTGAAGTCGCAGATCCGCAGCAACCCACGGAGGCCTTGAATACGACCCGGCGGATGGGTAGGGGTCTCACCCGTTACGACCTTCCGGGCTTCTGCAATGGTGAACCGACCAGCCGTTACCTCCCGACCTACGACCACCCCGGCGAGCTGGCGGGTCCCCACCCGGAGGCGGACCAGGGTTGTGAGGTCTCCCAAATCCCGAACGCCCCCGGACGCGATCACAGGTTCTTCCACAGTTGACAGCGCATCGGCCAGAACGGCGAAACCGGGAGGTTCGGTAAGCGCATCGCGACCGGCCTCGCCCACCAGGAAGGCCGCCGCCCCGGCTGCCGACATCTCGACCAGCACCTCTTCCAGGTAGCGACCGGAGTGGCCGGTCCATCCGCCGGTCACGACTTCGCCATCCGGCAATACGTCGACGGCCACCGCAATCTTCTCGGGAAAGCCGCGGCACGCCTCCCACACCATGTTCTGGTTCTCTATGGCGGCGGTCCCCATCACCAGGCGCCAGGCCCCAGCGTCCACCAATCTCTGTATTTCCTGTTCGGACCGGACGCCTCCCGCCACCTGGACCGGAGTCTTGACGGTCCGCAGGATCTCATCGATTAGCGGGCGATTGCGATAGTCGCGCCGGATTGCCGCGTCGAGGTCGACGACATGGAGGTAATCGATCCCGAGCCGCTCCCACGACAGGCACCGCCCCACGGGGTCGGCGTCAAGGTGAACGATCTCACGCAAGTCGCCGTGGGTCAGTCTGACCGAGCGGCCTTCGAGGATGTTGACCCTCGCGTACAGGTCCATCCCGCATTCTGGCCGAAAGGAGGGGCTCCGCGCTAGGTGATCCCCAGGGCATTCTCTGCAATCTCCAGCCGCTGGCCTCCAGCGGCTACCGGTCCCCAAAGATCGCCGAACCGCTGCAGACGGTCCCACAGGTTGGTGATGGTGACGTCCCCGTTCCTCAGGGTTGCCAACTCGTCCCATGTAATAGGCGCAGAAACCGGGGCGCCGGGGAGGGGACGGATCGAATAGACCGAGGCGATCGTCTGCCCGTAGGCGTTGCGGTTGTGGTCGATAAAGACCCGACCCTTCCGCTTGGGAATGTCCCAATCCATCGTCAGGTCGTCGGCATTGGCGGCGGCCAGCAGTCTCCCCACTGCTTCCACGAACTGTCGGATGCGCAAGAACGGGTAGACAGGGTCGATCGGCACGTACACATGCAAACCCTTGGAACCTGAGAGCTTCGGATAGCCCCGCAGATCTAGTTTCTCGAGCGCCGTTCGCAACAACTGACCACCGGCAACAACCTGATCCCAATTCGACCCTTCGGCCGGGTCAAAGTCGAAGATCGCGTAGTCGGGTTGATCGAGACTCCCGCCACGTGAGTGGAACGGATGCAGTTCGATGCAACCCATGTTGGCGAACCACATCAATGACTCACGGTCACCGGCAACAAGGAAGTCGATCATCCCCCCCATCGAGTCCGATGGGACCGGAGTTGTCTGCATCCAGGTCGGCTGATGTCCTGGCGCCCGCTTCTCGTAGAAGGATGGACCGGTGATCCCATCCGGGTACCGGGACATGGAGATGGGACGATTGCGTAAATGGGGCAGGAGTACGGGCGCCACCGATGAGTAGTACTGGATCAAATCACCTTTGGTGAATCCGTCCGGAAAGAAGCGCTTGTCGAGGTTGGAAAGCTTGAGGGGCCTAAGTCCGTCCAAGTGGAAGGAAGTTCCGTCCTTGCGGGCCCGCAACTGCTCGGGAAAGTCGACCCTGCCCGATTGGAGCGGCCGCCCGGCCACCTCCTCATCAACTGGTCTGGCCAACTGTTCTACGAGTTCGGCCTGGATCGCATCGTGGCTCGACTCCTCGCGCGCCTCGGAGATGACGACCATCGACAGCCCTTCCGCTCGGGCAGCCTCCACTAGCGGTGCAACCCGGAGGGTGCCCTCCCCGTATGGCAGGTGTCGAATCTCACCTGCAGTACTGAAGAGATTGTCGGTGAACTGGGTCTGCAGCGGTTCGATCATCCAACCCGGAAAACTCTGCTTGATGAAAGCGATAACTGAAGCGAAGGCTGCGGTCGATGTGAGTGCCCCTCCGGTCTGGGCGTGTACATGGGCCCAATCGACAATCGGGCGGACGAAACTGAAGGTGGCAGCGAGTGAAGCTATGTCGCCCAATGTGCCGAAGTTGCGTTCCGCACCGCTGTTCTCGAGTCCAAGTCCCACCCCCATCCCTTCGACCTTGGCGGCGATCCAGCCGATTCGCTCGTGAATCATGTCCATGAGTTCCTCTGCCGGACGGCCCCTGGTTGCACCGAGATGGGCGCAGATGATCCTGCTGCCCAGTGCCTTCCCGAGCTTCATGGTGTGTTCGAGAGCGGCCAGGCATTGGCGGGCCCGGTCCTCTTCCTCCACTGTTAGGACGGCGAAGTAGGGCGCGTGCACCGACACCCAGATCCCTCGCTCGGCAGCCAGTTCGCCAAAACTGCGACAACGTTTCTCTTTCCAGGGGAAGTCGTTGACGAAGGCCAACTCGTAGGCGGTATGGCCCCTGGCCACCAAAGAGTCAAGAAAGGCGGCATCCTCATCGGCGCCACCCGGAGGCAAACCCGAAATCCCGAAACGGATCACGGGGCGAGATTATCCAGGGACCGATCGATAACTAGTTACTACGCGCGTCATTCCTATCCTCCTCCGATTT
Source organism: uncultured Acidimicrobiaceae bacterium (assembly GCA_964474055.1). Lineage (GTDB taxonomy): Bacteria > Actinomycetota > Acidimicrobiia > Spongiisociales > ZC4RG35 > JAICND01. The sequence goes on from CAYYRT010000362.1 coordinate 3,285, forward strand.
TCGGCCCCCAAGACCGAAGGAGGCCTTATGGACACCACCGTCAAAGCCATCTTCCTTCCATCCTTGGGAATGGCCTGGCGAGGTATGTGGAGCCTGGCATACGTACCCGTTCCTTCAGACGAGACCGACGAGGAAACCGCCAGCGCCGCCTGACCCCGGGACTAGTCACCCCGGTTGGACCTTAGATAGACAGGTTCCACGACCCCCCTGGATTCCGATACGAAGCCATGACCGCACGGGTTGGGGCTCCAACATCTTCGCGCAACACGTTGCTCGTGACCCTTGTGCTGGGCGTCGCCCTGATCGGTGTGGCGGCATCGTTCTATGCCACTTCGACCGGGAACGTGTGGCTGGCTGAACAAGCCGCCCTCCTGGCCGAAGTCGACGGGACCATCGCCGCCACCGAAGTCGCCGAACATCACCTCGGTACCGCCCTGCTCCTCGCCACCGAACTCGACGCCGGAGTCACCAATCCACCGACCGTCGCGATGGCTATCGGTAACGCCCGGACGACGCTGGGGCATCTGAGTTCCAATCGGCCGGGAATGGGTGGATACGAAGCGGTGCTAGACGCATACGTCGATGCAGGCGCCAGCCTATTGCTGAGCATCGAGGCCGAAGACCTCAGGTCCGCCCGGATGATCGTCGAGGGGGAACTCACCGCCGCATATGAGGCGCTCTCCAACATCCTGGCAACAGCGCGAACGGATCTGTTAGCCGAGATCGGCGCCTCACGATCTGCCAACGGAATCGCTGCCACTGTTTCTGGCCTGATAGTTGTTCTCCTCGTCCCCTTTGCGATGCTGGTCGCCTATCGGACTCTTGCCCGCCGCCAGATCAAGCGCGCTGAGTTCGAGTCCAAGCTTCTGGCAGAGCGGGAGCTCTCTCGGTCCAAAGACGAGTTCATCGCCAACATCTCCCATGAGCTCCGAACACCCCTGACCAGCATCGCCGGCTTCGCCCAGGTTCTGGAAGGGGGCGCAATATCCGACCCCGCCGTCGCTCGCGAGTTACTTGGCCTCATTGTCGGCCAGGCAGCCGAACTGGAGAGGATGGTCGACGACCTTCTCACGACCGCCCGGGTCAACGCCGACGCCCTCACTTACAAACTCGACCTGGTGAAACTCGACTTTGAGGTCAGCGAGGTCACGCCGGCCTTTGAGCGGAATCGTGAATCGATCGAGGTCGACCTGGAGCAAAGTGCCGTTATTGCCGATCCTCTCCGCCTCCGCCAGATTCTCCGCAACCTGCTCGCCAACGCCCGCAAGCATGGCGGCGAACGAATCGAAGTCCGCGGTCGGCTGGTCGACGATCACTACGAACTCTCTGTTATCGACGATGGGCCAGGAGTCCCTGACCATCTCATCGACGCACTGTTCGAGAGGTTCATGCACGCTGCCTCGACTCCGCTGGTCGCCGGGAGCGTCGGGCTAGGTCTTCACATCGCCCGAACGCTTGCCAAAGGGATGGGCGGCGATATCAAGTATCGGCGCTCGAACGGCCACACCCACTTTGTGCTCATCCTCGGGCCTGTGTCAGACGTGTCGATGTCGGAAAGCTTCCGCGAGGTGGCCCTTGCCTAGGACCCGGCGCTTGCGGATGTTCTTTTTGCTCGTGATGCTGGTGGCGGCCTACTCGTTGCCGCTGGCGCCGGCGTGGGCCGATGACGACGACGATGACAATTCGTGTGCCGATCGCCCCAGGCCCACTTGGTGTGAAGACGACCATGGGGACGACAACGATGACGACGATGGGGACGGGGATGATGATGATGACGATGACGACGATGACGACGATGACGACGATGGGGACGATGGGGACGACGACGACTGGGAGGATGATGAAGGCGACAACGGCGACTCAGATGACGATGAAGGCGACAACGGCGACTCGAAAGCCGACGACGGGGACGACGACGACTCCGATGCTGGCGAAGACGACGATGGTGCAGCAGACGACGGAACTCCCGATCCCGATGACCTGTCCGAAGCCTCCGAGAATCCACCTGTCGAACCTGAAGGCCTGCCCGCCATTAGTCCTCCAGTCGAAGAGACTCCACCAGCCGACGAACCACTCGATGAGACCTCTCCCACCGAAGCGTCTATCGATGAGCCGCCTGCGGTCGACGACGACGCACTTGTTGAAACTCCGAGGCCCCAACAGCGCTACGTGACGGCACAACCCCCGCCAGCCGACCCCGAGCCGCCAGCGCCGACGCCACTGCTGGTTCTGGCTAACCGCGTTCCTACGTCTGTCGGAGTGGACCTGGTCACCCAACTGGGCAAGCGCCTGGTGTTCGAGCTATCCGAATTCGTGGACGACCCGGACGCCGATCCCCTGACTTTCACGACTCAGACTGACCCAGTCTTCGGAGTCCTGGAAATCAACGGAAACGTGGCCGCCTACATGCCGCTAGTCGATCACGGTCACGACTCCATGGCGATCCTTGCCTGCGATTCGCACGGAGCCTGCGTTTCGATCTACGTCAATGTGCTCATCCATCGAATCAACGACGTTTTGGTTCCGTCGGGAACCTCGGCCGGCCTGACCAACTCCTCAAGTTCGACTGGATTTACCGGTACCGCCGAGCTTGTCAACGAGATGCTGGCCAACTCCGCCAAGCGTCTCGCTCTGCCTCTGGCGGGTTTGGCCGCCGCCATCGGCGCCTCGCTTCTGTTTGGTCTGGAGAGCGTCGGCAACCGATTCCACCTGCTGCTCAAGCTGCTCTC
>CAYYRT010000363.1:0-12534 GCA_964474055.1 uncultured Acidimicrobiaceae bacterium
ATCGACCGATTCCCTCGGCCGCGTGGGTACGACGATTGATATCAACGGTCGTGACATGAGTGAAGCACTGCGGTCATACCACGTCCGCAAAGGTCCGTTCGACGCGCTTGAAGAAGAACGCTCCCGTTACGAGGATCGTCACCGCGGCGAGGGCGGACACCGCGATAATCGAGCCCGGCGCCTGACCACTGTCTAGAAGCGCCCAGCGGAACCCCTCGACGACGCCGGCCATCGGATTCAAACCGTACTAATGTACGCCATGGCTCGGAGAGGAGGCTCGAGGGATAGGCGATCGGGGTCAGGAACAGTCCGAGCTGGATCATGAAGGGGACGGCATGCTGAACGTCGCGGTACTGGACATTGAGAGCGGAGAGCCAGAAGCCTACACCCAGCGCACTGACCAGGGCCAGGAGCACGAGCGCCGGTATCCAGAGAAGAGAGAGGACGCCTGGCAGTTGGCCGTACCACCAGATCATCCCCAGGAGAACGAGGAGAGACAGCGCGAGATCCGGAAAGCCGCTCACGACGCGGGCAATCGGCAGCAGCAATCTCGGGAAGTAGACTTTGGTGATCAAATGACTGCTGGCGACCAGGCTGGCCGCCGAGAGAGCCAATCCCCGCGCAAAGAAAGTCCAGGGCACCAACGCAGAAAAGGCAAAGAGAGGATACGGGAGTCCGTCGGAGGGCATCTTGGCCAGCCGGCCGAAGAAAATGGAGAATACCACCATGGTGAGCAACGGTTGAATGATTGCCCAGGTAGCGCCGATGAGCGTCTGACGGTACCGAACCTTTATATCCTTCCAGATCAGAAAGTAGAGGACCTCCCGGAACTCCCACAACTCGGCCAGCCCGAGGGCGGCCCAGCCGCGGGAGGGCTGAACTACCGTTACGGGAAGGGATCCGTCTGAGGGATCGCTTCTCGTCGCTGGCGTGCTCTTAGCGTCAAGAACTGCGTTGTCAGCCACATTCTTCGGCATTGGTGGAACAGGTTCTCCGGTTTGGAAGGCGTATGTTCTTACGAACTCAGTATAGGGTAGACACGTCGGAGCGGCCCGGCTTTTGGCCGGGCGCGGATTCCGGCCCATCGTCTCGTGATCGCTTGTTCCGCTCGATCGTGATCACCGGTTCCGACCCCTGCTCGCTCGTCGGTAGCCCGGCGCCGCGCTACGGGGCCTCCGCTACCCGGAGGACCGAGAGGCTGCCCGGGGGCTGGTGTGATCCGCATGTGAGCGATGCTGAAAGCGGTAGCCCCAGCATGTGAAAAGTCTTGCGTACCGGCCTGGCGCGACCGCCTGATAACCGGGTGATAAAACGAGCCCGAGTACGATCCAGACCGTGGAACGGATCTTGCGAGGCTCATCCCAGGCTCAATCAGGATGCGACTCTTCACCGTGCTCACCCAGGTCCTGTTCGGTCTGTCGCTGGTGGCGGCCCCCGCTCTCGGTACGGCTCTGCCCCTCACCGAACCTCACGACGCGGGCAACATGGACGGGGGCGGGGGCATCGCTTCGACGGCTCTCCTCGGAAGCGGGCGCGGCGCGGGCCCGGGGCCAGGGCTCGACGCGTTCTTCGCCGACGTTCTGAACATCCACTCGGCGATCGTCAGCAGGTGCGCTCAGTGCGGTGATCAGACCAGCGCCATGCCGGAGCCGGCCGCCCTCCTCCTGTACGGCACCACCCTGGCGGGCCTGGGCCTGATCCTCCGACGTCGGCTACGCCGGCCGCGAGGGGGCGAGCGAACGTAGTCGCTCGACCCCTCCGGCACCGGTCGGCCGAGGGCGGACGCTTTCTCCCGGCGGCCGATCCCCGTGCTATCGTGAAACGACCATGGCCCGCAAGTGGTTGATCACCGGAGGGTGCGGCTTCATCGGCACTTCTCTGATCCGGAATCTCACTCTCAGCGGCGATCAGCAGGTCACGGTCGTCGACAACCTGAGCGTCGGCAGCCGCGAAGACCTGGAGGCGGTCTCTGAGTTCCGTGAGATGGATCCCGGAGCGCTGCCGGTCCAATCGTGGTCGCAGGGACAACCCTGCCAGCTTGTCGTCGGCGACATCGGTAATCGGGCCCTTGCCGAGCAGGTCTGTGTCGGCGCGGACGTGGTGGTGCACCTGGCTGCGAATGCCGGGGTCGCCCAGTCGGTCCAGGATCCGCATTTCGACTGCCTGACCAACGTCGTAGGCACGCTGAACTACCTCGACGCCGCGCGTCGCGCCGGCGTGCCGCGGTTCATCTTCGCCTCGAGCGGAGCCGCGGTCGGCGAGTGCGAGCCGCCCATGGACGAGCAGAAGCTTCCGCGTCCGGCGTCGCCCTATGGAGCCAGCAAGGCCGCGGGAGAAGCGTACTGCTCGACCTATCGCCGCACGTTCGGACTGGAGACGGTCTGTCTTCGCTTCGGCAACGTCTACGGCCCCGGCTCCAAGCACAAGGGCAGCGTGGTGGCCAAGTTCATCAAACAGATCCTGGCGGGCCAGACCCTGGAAGTCTACGGCGATGGCGGCCAGTCGCGCGACTATCTCTACATCGACGACCTCGTGCAGGCGATCCGGGCCGCGGCAGAAGCCGAGAACGTGGGCGGTGAGACGTTCCAGATCGCGACGAGCCGCGAGACCACGGTGCTGGAGCTACTGGAGAAGCTGCACACGGTCTCGAAAGCCAGGGGCGTCGAGCCGGCGCGAGTCTCGCACGCAGCGACACGGAGCGGAGACGTGAGACGGAACTTCTCGGACACCAGCAAGGCCGCGCGCATGCTGGGGTGGAGCGCCCCCACGCCGCTCGACGAAGGTCTCGGAAGGACCTTCGACTGGTTCCTGAGCATCAGTGGGACTCGCCGTCCCGCATGAAGAGAGTCCTCCATGTAGTCGGCCACCTGGAATGATGCCCGTCGGATCCTCGATCATCCCGGTCCTGGAACCCTCGAACAGGCCCCGACACCATCTCCCCGGCTTCAGCATGCACGCCTGGGGGCGGATCGAACCACCTGCCGCGGGCGATACTGCAATCGATCGCCGGTGACCGAGCCCATCCGCGTTCTGTACGTGATGCCCACGTTCGTGACGGGCGGGACGGAGCGCCTCGTGTCGGACCTCGTCCAGCGTCTGGACAGGAGCCGCTTTCGGGCCAGCGTCTGCGTCTTCGAGAACGGCCTGCTCGGCCAGGAGCTGACCGAGCGCGGGTATGCCGTCCACTGCCTCGTCGACGCGGGCGAGGTGAGAGCGCGCGGCTTCGGCCGGCCCCTCGGTCTCGTCCGGCGCGTTCGGAGATTGCGGCGAGTCATCGCGGCGGAGAGGATCGCGGTCGTGCATACGCACTTCCTGGGCCCGTGCCTGCATGCCTACCTGGCGGGGCTCCCTTCGCGGCGCTGGGCCTGGGTTCACACGGAGCACGCGAGGCCCGATGTCATCGCCGCCTATCCACGACGCCTTCTGCGGGCCGCCCGACGCATCGTGCCGTCGGCAGACATCCTGACCGCCGTGTCGGACGGAGTCGCCGCCTACTATCACGAGCAGGCCTGGGCACCGGCGACCCGTGTGCGCGTCATCCACAATGGCGTGAACGTGGACCTCTTTGCCACCCCGTGCGACCGGGTCGCCATGCGCCGGGAGCTCGGGCTGCCGCCGGAAGCCTGGGTCATCGGAACGGTCGGCAACCTTCGTCCGGAGAAGAATCACGAACTGCTACTCCACGCCTTCGCGAGGCTTCGCTGCGAAGCACCAGGCGCCTGGCTGGTTCTGGTCGGCGGCGGCGAACGGCGGTCCGCTCTCGAAGCGCTCGCGGGCGAACTCGGTGTGAACCAGCGCGTGCTGTTCCTCGGGGCGCGAACCGATGTGCCGCCGCTCTTCGGGACGTTCGATGTGTACTGCCTCCCGTCGCACTTCGAAGGCATGCCGCTGTCGCTGCTCGAGGCGATGGCAGCACGGAAGCCCATCGTGGCCACGCGTGTCGTGGGGATCCGGGACCTGGTGGTCGACGGCGTGACCGGGCTCCTGTCCACCCCGAACGACGCGGAGGAACTCGGCCGGACCCTCCTGCGGCTTCACCACGACCGCGCGCTCGGTGCCAGGATGGTCGAGGCCGGATGGCAGCACGTCAAGACCCACGGCCGGCTTGAGATGATGGTGCAGCGGTACGAGGATCTCTACGAGGGTCTTGCCCCGCGGACACGCCGTGGGTGAGAGGTTCCGGGCGCTTCTCAAGCGGTCGGTGGCCGTCCTTCGGCAGGACGGCATCACGGGATGGTGGCCAAGAGTCACGCGCCACCTATCCCGGCATTACGTGCTACGTCGTCACCGGGCCAGGCAGCGACGCCTCCACAGGCGCTGGTACGCCGCGCATCATGCCCGGGTCTCGATCGTCATCCCGAGCTACAACGATCACCACCTCCTGCGTCGCTGCCTGCGCAGTCTCCTGCGGACCACGGACCCACGGCGTACCGACATCGTGATCTCCGACGACGCAAGTCCCTCCGAGGCGCATGTGGAGTTCCTGCGTACTCTCCGTTCCCCCAACGTCCGCGTCATCCGCCGCGAGGAGAACGGCGGATTCGCGAGAGCCGTGAATACGGGTATCCAGGCCACGGCGCCCGGCAGCGACATCATCCTTCTGAACAGCGACACGGAAGCGCTGGAGGGCTGGCTGGAGGCGCTGCTCTATGCGGCCTCCGCGCACGACCAGGTGGGAATCGTCGGCGCCAGGCTCCTGTATCCGGACCGGACCATCCAGTCGGCCGGCACCTTTCGCAACCCCCTCCAGCCGGACTGGTTCGACCACTACTACCGCTTCCAGCCAGCCTTCTTCGGGCCCGCCAATGTCCCCAGCTACGTCTTCGCCACCACCGGCGCCTGCATGCTGATCCGCCGGAGCGTGCTCGACGCCATCGGGCTACTCGACGAGGCCTTTGCGATGGGATTCGAGGACGTCGATTTCTGCCTGCGAGCGATCGAGGCTGGCTTCCAGATCCTCTATTACCCCCACGCCATGCTGATTCACCACGAATCGGCGACCCGCGGCCGCACGGTCGGACCCCGGGAGCTCGCGGCAAAGGATCTCTTCTGGCGGCGCTGGCGGGCCTGGTTCGACAGCCGGCAGGTCCGGGAGGCCTCGGGAAGGGCCAGGATCATCTACGTCGCTCTCGCGTCCATCGATGCCGCCTCCGGTGCGACCATCGGCGAGCATCTGCGTCGGCTCGCCGAGCTCGGACACGATACCGCGCTCTACACCCTCGATGGGGCCCCGGACCGGTCGCCGCTTCAACCGCCGGTGCACGTGTTCAGGGATGCCGGCGCCCTGGTGGACGAGCTCTCCCGCCAGGACGCGATCAAGGTCGCGACCTGCTGGAGAAGCGCCGAACCCGTCTGGCTCGCCTCGCTTCGGCGTGGAATTCCCGCCTACTGCATCATGGGTGGAGACGACGGGCCCGCCTCGCGGGACTATCTCGCGCAGGATCTGGCTCTCGCCGGGTACCGGCGGGAGTTTCACTACCTCGCCGTATCGGCCCAGCAACGGGCGCGCCTTCACGCGTTGGGCCTCGATGCGTGCAACGTGGGTTGCGGAGTCGCCCTGGATACCTTCCGTGTGTTGCCCGACACGCGACGGGAAGAAGATATTCTGCTGACCGTGGGACGACCGGACCCCGGAGTCAACTTCGAGCTCGTCCTGCGTGGATGGCATCGGCTGTCGGGCTCGAGGCCTCGCCTGTGCGCCTACGGACCTCGGCCCGGAGTGGTCGCCGGCATTCCAGGGGCGCAGTACTTCACGGATGCTTCCGGGGCCGAGCTGAATCGGCTGCTCAACCGGGCGACCGCATTCATCACGACCGCGACGGACGGCTCGACGACCGGGGCGGTCCTGCAGGCGATGGCGGCCGGCACACCGGTCATCTGCACGACTCCGGGCGTAGAAACTGACGGCTACGCGACCGAGGACAATTGCCTGGTGGTGAACCCGGACCCGGCCAGCGTCGCCACGGCGATCGACCGAATCTTCTCGGATGCGGTGCTCCGGGAACGGCTCCGGACGGCCGGCCTCGAGACAGCCGCAAAACACTCCTGGGACCTGGTCATCAGGGGAGTCGCGGCCTTCTACGAGTCGGTGGGCTCGCGCTACTGTCCAACTTTCGAAGCCGCAGACGGAACGGTGACCGCCCCGGGGCGATGATGGCCATGAAGGTCGGGATCTTCGATCATCTCTCCCTGCGCCTGGGAGGCAGCCAGCTGGTCGCCGCCTGGATGGCCGCGGTGCTCTCGCGCCAGGCCGAGGTGGAGCTCATTCACTCGGGCCAGGGATACCGGCTGCCGGGGCTGGCGGCGGCGTTCGAGATCGACCTCGATCGCGTCAAGGAGCGGGTCATCTCGGGTGTGCCGCACACCTTCGCCCGGTCCCTGCGCACCGATCTGCGCGAGGAGCGGCGATTCGACCGGACGCTGACCGAGGGCTACGATCTCTTCATCTACTCGGGTCACGGGGTGCCTCCGTACTCGTGGGCGACCCGGGCGATGGCATACTGCCAGTTCCCTTTCGAGGCGAGCTGGGAGCTGACTGCCCAGGGCGACTCCCGATGGGCGCATCGATCCCGCCTCGACCGCTGGCTACGCGTCCAGCTCTATCGGTGGCGGTGGCGAAGACGCGTGGGCGGCTACAGCAAGGTGCTCGGGAACTCTCGGTTCACGGCGACCTGGATCGAAAAGCTCTGGGGCGTCTCCGCCGAGGTCCTGTATCCACCGGTGAGGGCGGTGGCGACACCTCACCCGCGCGAGAACGTCATCGCGTCGCTGGGCCGCTTCGTCCGCAGCGATCGAAAGGGAACCGCAGCGCAGATCGAGGCCTTCGCCCGCGTCCGCCTCCGCCTGGAGGGCAACTGGCGCCTGGTCATGATGGGTTTCTGCGCGGATCTTCCCGAAGATCGTGAGGCCCTGGAGCAGCTCCGTAGGCGGGCGGCCGACCTTCCGGTCGTCTTCGTGGTGAACGCACCGCGCCAGGAGATCCTGAGCCGGCTGGCGGCAGCCAAGGTCTTCTGGCACACGGCAGCGCTCGAGAACCTCGCCTCGACCAAGCCCCGCCACATGGAGCATTTCGGGATCGCCACCGCCGAGGCCATGCAGCTCGGCTGCGTGCCCATCGTGCCCGCCGGTGGTGGCCAGCCCGAGATCGTGGAGCACGCCGTCAGCGGCTTCGTGTGCGAGGACTTCGAGAGCCTGGAGCGGCGAACGGTCGAGCTGGCAGCCGACGAGCCCCGCTGGCGCGCCATGAGCCAGGCGGCGACCCAGCGTGGCGGTCGCTTCGGTCCGGACGACTTCGAGCGCCATCTGATGGCGCTGCTGCGTCCCGGCGGTCGCCATTGAGAATCCTTGTCGTGTCGAATCTCTTTCCTCCGCACTATCGCGGCGGCTACGAGATCCGCTGCCAGCAGCTCGCGACGGCGCTCGCGCGGCGAGGACACACGGTCGAGGTGGTGACCAGCATGTACGGGCTCCCCCAGGACGGTGGGCGGTCGCACCAGGGCATCGAGGACGTAGACGGGATCCGCGTGCGCCGGCTGCTCCAGCAGTACGCGTACCCAGGCCGGACCATCCGGCGCCCGTGGACCTACTACCAGGCCTGGGCCGAGCTCGCGGATGCCCAGGCGTTCGTGCGCGCGGTCCGGGAATTCCGGCCGGACGTGATCAACTGGTGGAGCCTCGACGGCATCACCCAGACATTGCTCCCCCTCCCCCGGTGGCTCGGGGTGCCGGACGTCCACTGGATCGAGGATCCGTGGATGATCCGGAACTACGGTGCACACGGCGAGGTCCCGGCTGCGTTCTGGCAGATGATCTGGGAGGGGGCCTGGGGCCCGGCTCCACTCCGGCCACTGCTCCGACTCGTGGGACGGTGGGTGGAGACCCGGACGGCTCGCGCAGGCCTCCCGACGCGCCGGTTTCCGAACCATCCCCATCACGTCTGTTTCGTGAGCGAGTACCTCCGCTCGTACTACGCCGATCACGGACTGACATTTTCCTCGTCCGAGGTCATCCACGGCGGGGTACCGGTCGAAGGTTTCCTCCAGCCTCCGCGAACCTCGCGATCGGAGCAGCCGCTGCGGTTGCTCTACGCCGGACAAATCTCGGCGGACCGTGGGTTGCATCAGGTGGTCGAGGCACTGGGGACGCTCGCTCCGTCCCATCGCTCGCGGGCGACTCTGCAGATCGCCGGGCAGGGCGCGACCGATTACCTCACCAGTATTCGCCGGCGCGTGGACGAGCTGAACCTGAGCGCCCAGGTGAGCTTCCTGGGCAAGGTGCCGCACCACGAGATGCGCAACGTCTACTCCGGGGCTGACCTCCTGGTCTTCCCCAGCAGCCGTCCCGAGGGGCTGCCCCTCACGATGGTCGAGGCGATGCTCGGCGGCTGCGCGGTGGTGAGCACCGGCAGCGGGGGCGCGGGCGAGATCGTCGCGCTGAGCGGCCAGCCGAGCTTTCCGCCGGAGGATCCGGCAGCCCTGAGCCGCCTCCTGGCGCAGCTCATCGATGATCGGAGCCAGGTTCGCGAGCTTGCCGCTCGCGGGCAAGAGGTGGCCGTGAAGGAGTTTTCCCTCGATCGGATGCTCGAACGATGGGTCTCGACGCTGCAGCGGGTCGTGAAGGAGAGGAAAGGAGCAGCCTCCTGAAGTCCCTGCTCATCAGCAATGCCTACTTTCCCCCGCAGGTGGGTGGTATCTCCGCCATGATGGCCGCTCTCGTCCAGCACCTCGGGCCGGCCCGGGTGTGCTGCCTGACCGGCGTCCCGGGCTCGCGCGTGGCGAGCGGGGAGCAGATCGGGCACGTCTATCGTCGGCCGGCGGCGTTCCGCCTGCCACGCTGGCGCAAGGCGGCCGCCTGGGGCCTGGCGCTGTCGGAGATCATGGTGCGCGAGCGACCCCGGGCGGTGCAGATCGCGATCATCGACGACGGACACCTCGGGGTGTGGCTGAAGCGATGGCTACATCTTCCCTTCCTCGTCTACGCGCATGGCAACGACATTATGCGCGTGCTCCAGGACGTGTGGCCACGTCAGCGGACCGACCTCCAGGCGGCGGACCGGGTAGTGGCCAACAGCCGCTTCACCGCCGGCCTGGTGGAGCAAGCAGGGGTAGATCCCCGCCGCATCCACGTCGTTCATCCCGGGTGTGATGCCGAGCGCTTCCGCCCTCGTGACGCGGATCCCGCCCTCCGCGAGCGGCTCCTGGGGGCGCGGGCCCGCGGGCCGGTCCTGCTCACCGTCGGTAACCTGGTCGAGCGCAAGGGCCACGACGTGGTCATCCAGGCCCTGCCTCAGGTCATTCGGCGGGTCCCGAATGCGACCTACTTGATAGTAGGCGACGGCTCCCACCGGAACGCCCTCGACCATTTCGCCCGGGTGGCGGGGGTCCGGGACCACATCGTCTTCGCCGGCCGCGTCGACGCCGACGACCTGCCGGCCGTCTACGCGCTGAGCGACGTCTTCGTGATGCCGAGCCGCGTCCGGCCCGCCGACTGCGACGTCGAGGGCTTCGGTCTGGTCTTCCTCGAGGCGAACGCCTGCGGCAAGCCCGTCATTGGGGGGCGTACGGGCGGCATCCCGGAGGCGATCGTGGACGGGGAGACCGGCTTTCTGGTGGATCCCGAGAGCCCGGCCGACATCGCAGGGCGCCTACTGACAGTCCTGAGCGATCCGGACCGGGCGGCGGAGATGGGGCGGCGAGGACGTAGTCGGGTGATTTCCCTCTTCTCTTGGGCCGGGGCCGCCGTTCAAATTCATGAACTGGTCACCAAGATGGTGACCAACCCGCGCGCTCTCGCCGGCGAGTTGTCGCGATGACCCGCACGGCACGCCAAGCGACATCCCGCGTTGGCGCTCGGGAGGCCCGCACCCTACTTTCGGTGTTGCTCGGACTTCTCGGACTGCTTCCTTTGGCATTCTTTTTGAGATAGATCGTCCAGTCTCGGCTCCCCAAGAGCGCCGACGGCGATATGCACGAAGGCTGGGCCGAGGGTTCGGAGGCCTGTTCGGAATCGCAGTTCAAGGCTACTATCGCGTCCGAAGGCGTCGCATTGAAGCGCGTGACCACGGTGCCGGGATTCCATCCGCACCTCGAACAGATCGAGTATTGGCGCGAACCACCGCAGCCGATGAGCTTCATCGTCAATTTCAAATGCTAATCGCTCCCCCTCCAGGAAACCGGGAGCGGTACAGCCACTTCCAAACACTATAGCTGTCTCCGACGCGGGGAATTGGAGTGGGGAACCCTTGCGAAAAAGAGTACAATCCGTGTCAAGGTAGACCATGTTCACTCCTGAACGAACGATGACGGCATTCGGTGCCGTTTGAGAGTCTCCGTAAATCACTAATTTAATTTAGTATGCTCGGCAACGGAGCCCTCGAGTTCCGAGTCCGGACTTTGAGGACGGGCTACTAGCAAAATTCCTAAGAGAGAACGAGCCAATCGGATGCAGGGATGCCGCTTCTGTTGAGCTTCTGCGGCGACACGGTGTCGAGGCCTATTTTTCTGGCTGCCTGACTTTGACATTGAACCTACCTCCCAGAAAGAAATTAGCCGATTTGATCATTGTCGTCGATTGCAAGGTTCCGGCACACGTGCTCGAGTCAACCTCTGCCGACGTCGTCTACAGGACACACGGACGTCTGGCCATGGCCGCGCATCGCTCGGCAGGATGGCTAAACAGCTTCGAACGATTCCATGCTTATAAGCGACGGCTAGCAGCCGCAACGTTACAACACTATCAACAAGCCCGCTTGGTTGTCACTTCTAGACTTCATTGTGCACTCCCGTGTTTGGCATTGGGTACGGATGTGGTGTTCGTTCATGACAATCCACTAGATCCTAGATTTACAGGTTATGAGGGAGTATTGCGGATCATCAAGAGCAATCAACTGAATGACATTGAGTCTCTTCATGATTTCTTGACTCTCAAGTGCAATGCGGCTGGTGTGCAGAGCATAAGGAATGGTTTGCTACGGAACGTACGTGACTATCTGTCGAGGTCGTAGATGGCCTTGGCTCATCCTGCGGTGGAGCAATCGGCTTCTGGGGATTAAGCGATTAATCGAGCTGAAGATCACCTCTGAGACCCTTAGCGTTCGGACAAGGACTCACCTGGACACGTGAGATCTGATAGTGCGCCAGAGCTTATCGATCCGCCGGCGCACACCGCCGGCCCGAAGAAAGAAGACCCGGCGCCGAATCGGAGCCGTCACTTGCTCGACGCGCCGCGTAGCGGCTCGTACGAGAATCGTGCGGGGCCGATCCGTCCTCCACCGGGTGAACGCCTCCCAGACGGGACCGGAAATGACCCCTATCCATTGGCGCATCACCGCGACTTCGTCGTGGTCTGTGGCCTTCGCCCAGCCCCGCTCACGGATGCTCCGATACAGAGCCGGGTTGTGTTGGAGCATCCTGACGGTATCAAGGGCTTCCGCCGGGTTGTTGACGTCGAAGTAGTCGCGTCCCGGGTCGCCCCAGTATTGATACGCCGGCTCTCGACCGAGGAGAGCTGGGCAGCCGGTGATCCAGGCGTGGAACAGCTTGGTCGCGGGCTTGTTCCGGATCCACACTTGAGATGTGCCGCGCACTGCCAGACACAGGTCGAGATCGAGGTAGTTGTGCCACTCAGTCGGCTTCTCGCGAATGATCCAGTCGACGCCGAACGCGGCGAGCCCCGTCCGGAATGGTTCGACGCGAAACGACGTAGCGAGATTCTCTGAGTATCCTAGGTAGCCTACCCGACGGATGCTGTCCCCGCGGATCGGATCTCGGGCAAGAAGACCCGGCTGGGGCCAGAGATCGATGAGGCAGGTGCGGGGACGGGTGGCATGCACCGGGCTTTGCACCAGCGTGTAATCCCCCCATCCGAGGGTCCCTCGGTCACCCTGAGCCGCCACGATGAAGGCTCGGTGGCTGTCGGGCGCGTAGATCACGCGTTCGGCGGTGCAGACGTTGATGGCGTCGGGCACCAACTGGTCGACGATCTTGACATTCCATCTGTGTGCCTTCAGCCTGAGATAGGTCGAGACGACCCAGGTGCTCTCATTAGTGGCCAAACGCCATGGATTCACCTGCCGAATCTCGATCCAGTCATCCGGGGACCTTAACTCGGGCCAGAGATGGCGCAGATCCGGTACAACGAAGTAGATATCTTCCGGGAACCTGCCACTCGGATCCGGTGTCGCGTACCAGTCGATCGCCCTGCAGATGTCCACGGGAGCCTCCTGCCTCGACGGCACTGTATTCGAAGCAACTCGTTGAGGCAACTCGTCCTCGTACGCCGAAGTACAGTCTCCGTAGCCTTCACGCAGTTCGCTAACATGAGGTGTGTCAATAGGCTTCTCAGGATCTATGCTTTGTAGGATAGTGGTCGCGGGGCTACCATGAGGGCGTACCCGGATTGAACCAGCAGGAGGAGGTGCGGGTTCCGGAAATTCTGATAGCTTCCTTTCCGGAAATTCTGGTAGGTCGATGAAGGCTCCTGGGTCACGTTCTTCTCGAGGCCGGCGGTCGCGCAGCGCCACCACGGGAAGGGGGA
>CAYYRT010000364.1:0-4915 GCA_964474055.1 uncultured Acidimicrobiaceae bacterium
GCCGTCGAAGGTGCTGACGGATTCTAGCGTCCGGCCAAGGACCGCGGGGTCAGCGCCGTAGCGACGCTGCCAGTACCCATGGCTGATGATCACGACCGGGGCGGGCATCGGGCCCGTGAACACTAGCTCGTCGGGGGTGAACGTACGGCCGAGCGCCGGCGCGACTCCGAGCATCGGGAACACCTCTCCGGTGACCCGTGCGGCAGGGATGAAAACCTGGACGCCGTTCTCGTCCGACTCCTGGAACCGGTACGTCATCATGCCGGCCAGCGCTTCGATGGAGCGGGCACGCTCGCGTAGGGCGAAGAGGCCGAGGGACGACATCCTCGTCAGATCTTGAAGGCCAGTCTCCGGATCGGCGGACGCACCCGGGGCGACGGTGCCGATGGCCACGAGCTTGCCGGGGTCCTCATAGGGAAGCGGGCGGAGCACCACGCCGTCCACGACGCTGTAGATCGTCGTGGTCGCTGCGATGCCGAGCGCAATCGTGAGCACCGTGCCCACGGCGAGGCCGGGCCTTCTCAGGAGGTTCCTGGTCCCCGTTCTCAAATCCGCCGCCATGGCTTCGAGCATGCCGCCTCTCTTTCCAGGTCCATGATTCGTGCCTCCCCACGACACGGCTCGAGGCGCTGCGCGCACCGCTGCGGCTAGCCGCAGGCGCACGGCCACCGCGACTCCCACGCGGGCCAGCCAGAGCGCGTCTGTCCAACGTCTCCCCTGCCTGCTCTGCCGCAGCGCAAGCTCTCGCTCCAAGTCAGCCAGCACAGCGGATCCGATGCCCCGGGGCAGGAGTCTTCGCAGCGCTTCACGGACCCGCTTCACCGTCGCTCCACCTCAGGTCGGCCCTAGGAACTCATCGAGCCCCCGCCAGAGCCGGAGGAGGGCCTCACGAGAGCTACGAAGCGCTTCCACCCCTTCTGGCGTGACCTCATAGCGGCGGAGAAGGCTCGATCCACGCGGATCGTCGGGGACTCGCTCGCTCCATTCCACCATGCCTTTCGCTTCAAGGCGGTCGAGGGTCGTATAGAAGGCCCCCCGCGACACGTTGCGACTCGCGCTGCGCTCGATCTCCTCTCTCACCTCGAGCGCGAACGCACCCTTCCCGCACTGCAGGATGGCGAGCATCACCATCTGCTCGAACTCGCCGGGATAGCTCTTCGCGTCCAAACGACTGCCCTCCATAGGTGCGGCTACAGTCGATAGTACACATTGTAGACACGGTCGGCAAACAGGGTTGTGTTCAGCGCACTGTGTTCGCACGCCGCCACGCCCTCGCCCGACGAGTCCCGCCATGAGTCTCCACTCCCGACTCCGCCAGCTCGCTGCCGCCCTCCCCTCCGACAGCTCCGCGGTGACGTTCACGCGCGCCGACCTCCGAGTCATGCTGGATGAGGACGATGGTCACGAGTCGGACTTGATCCTGCGCGACCTCCGCGTGGAGGAGGTAGCCGAAGAGACATGTCGGTCCCCATCTACCGTCCGGAGCTGGCTGATTTCTGGCGAGCTCCGTGGCTACAAGCTGCAGAATCGGGACTGGCGGGTACCGCGCTCCGCACTTCGCGAGTTCCTCAACAACCAGCCCGCTAATCGCTCGGGTGATGACGCGGGGCCGAAGTCACTCCGGCGCGTAGACCTTGGAGCGTGGCGGAAGGTGCGACGACCATCGGAGTGATCGTACCACATTCGGTGTGTGATGATCTAGACTCGGGTTGCGCCTGGATCCCGCGCGCATGAGTCTGACGAGGGAAGCGCACTGCTCGGGAGCCGCGTCGCAATGCAGGAACTGAAGATCGCCTTCAGGCGCTTAGGCCGCCGCCCCGTCCGCAGCCTCGCTGCAGCGCTTGCCCTGACAATCGGCATCGGCTCGACCGCGGCCGCGTTTACCGCGGTGGACAATATCCTGCTGCGCGACCTGCCCGTCGACCGTCAGGACGGGCTCGTCGTCGTCTGGCACCTCGATCCCGAACGTGGCTCGCTCAGGATCCCGTTCCGTCCGCAGACATACGATGCCGTCGCGCGAGCCACCGGGATCCTCTCCGCCGTCGCCGGCTTCTCCGCGTGGGGCACGATGTCGGGCGTCGTCGAGTCGGACGAAGGGGACCAGGTGCTGCGCCTCGTTCGAGTCGCCGGGGACTTCTTCGGTGTCCTTGGAGCCCGCGCAGCGGTGGGCCGATTGCTCGCGGAGTCGGACGATCAGGTGGGCGCCGCGCCGGTCGCCATCCTCAGCCATCGTGCTTGGAGGAACCGGTACGGCTCGGACCTCGGCGTCCTCGGCAGCACCATCGTTCTTGATGGGGTCGCCACGAGCGTGGTGGGCGTTGCGCCGGAGGGGCTCGACTTCCCCCAAGGAACCGAGGCATGGGTCCCGTACCGGATCGATTACGCGAATGAGCAGACGCCCCACGAGCTGAACATCGTCGGGCGGATGGCTCCGGGCGCCGGCCTCACCACGGTCGCATCAGATGTGACGGCGGCCCTCGTTACGGAAGGGCCGGAGGGCTGGGAGTTCTTGGCTCGGTCGACACCTGTCGTCACGCCGCTCGAAGAGGAAGTCCTTGGGGATGTGCGTCCTATTCTTCTGGGTGCGCTCGCGGCGGCATTGCTGCTCCTCGTGGCAGCCGTGGCAAATGCGACGCTCTTCCTGCTTGCTGGCGGCCGCTCCCTCGTCCACGAGCTGGCCGTAAGACGTTCCCTGGGCGCGCCCCGCCAGCGTCTGATTGGGCGACTGATGGCCGATTCGGTGGTGCTGGGCGTCTTGGGAGCCACCGGAGCTGTGGCGCTGGCCGCAGTAGTCCTGAATTACCTGCTGCCGCTCGCTCCCACCGACCTCGCGCGTCTGGAGTCCGTGACCGTCGGCTGGAGGGCGGTGGGTCTCGCCGGAGCCCTAGGCCTCACGGCAGCTGTGTCGACGGCGCTCCTGGCCGCTGCTGCCCTCCTGCGAGTGGAAGCTGGCGGCGTCCTAGTATCGGGAGGCCGGACGGAGACCAGAAGCTCGAGCTTCCAGAGGGCGACGGCAGGCATCCAGGTAGCGCTCGCGGCCGTGAGCGCGGTGGCTGCCGTCCTGCTGCTCCGAACGGTCGATGCGTTGAATCGTCTGGAACCCGGCCTCGCCGTCGAGGACATGACGGCCGTGTCACTGCGGATGCCATACACGTGGTTCGAGGTGCCTCAGAGCTATCTGGCTGCCCTGAACGAGGTGGTACGTGACCTGGAGGCGCGACCGGGTGTCCGGGCCGCTCGGCCCACCCTGGGTCCGCCGCTCGAGC
The DNA here is from genome assembly GCA_964474055.1 of uncultured Acidimicrobiaceae bacterium. Classification (GTDB taxonomy): domain Bacteria; phylum Actinomycetota; class Acidimicrobiia; order Spongiisociales; family ZC4RG35; genus JAICND01. The sequence goes on from CAYYRT010000364.1 coordinate 3,267, forward strand.
AGCGCCTCGAGGTCGTACTTGCCGCCGAAGGGCAGGACGAGGACGAGGTCTCGGAGAATCCGTTCGTGGCGGTGGATGCCGTGCTACCGGGTCACTTCGAAGCGATGGGGATTCGGTTGCTCGCCGGCCGCGGCATCACCGATGCCGACGATCGTCCGGAAGCCGCCCCAGTGGTTGTGATCGACGAGGTGCTCGCCAATGCGCTCTGGCCCGGTGAGGACCCCGTCGGCAAGCGGATCAACGGCTTTGGTCATTTCGACACGTGGTTCACCGTTGTTGGCGTGGCCTCCGCGACCCGCTATCGCGAACTCCTGCAGCCGCACCCCCGGGCATACTACCCGCTGAGGAGGATGGGCAACTCGCCTCCCGCGGCGCTGCTGGTTCGCGCGGAGGAGGGCGTGCCGGTTCTCGCGCTCGTTCGGGACGCCTTTGAACGGGCCGATCCTGCCGTTCGCGTGATCGGCGCCCAGCGCATGACCGACGCGCTGCGGCAGCCAACCACGGGGCGTCGCTTCGCAGCCAGTGTTCTGAGCTCCTTTGCTCTAGGGACTCTGCTGCTCGCCGCACTTGGCGTGTATGGTGTATTTACCATCTTCGTGCAGGAGAGGACGTACGAGCTCGGCGTCCGCCGTGCGCTCGGAGCTCAGCGCACTCATCTCGCCGGCCTCGTGGCCGTCTCGATCGCCCGGTTGGCCGCTGTCGGGGCAACCGCTGGTCTCGTGATTGGAGCGTGGGCGAGCCGATTCATCGAGTCGCTGCTCTTCGGAGTCGTGCCGACTGATCCTGCCACGCTCATCGTCGTCTTCATCGGTAGCCTGACCTTGGCGATACTGGCCGGAGCCGCGCCCGCCGTGCGCGCATCGTCCATCGAGCCTGCGCTCGCGCTGCGATCGGAGTGAGCGATCGAGGACGAGCGCTGCCCAGCCTGCTCGGTCAGCAGGAGGCCGATGGATTCAGACGATCGGCCTTGGCCCCCGGGGCGGATGCGTCCCTTCCTATGCGAGCCGGAACGGAGGGGCTATCGGCCAACCCCTGCGAGCGATCTCTCGCCGGTAGGTGCGCTCGGCGATGTAGACCTCTCGCAGTAGATGACCCCGAGGTTTCTCGAGATCCTGCTCTCGGCAACAGGCCTCGTATGCGACGTGTCGGCTGCATCCGCAGTACTCGTCACGTACGTCCCGTCGCACCCGCATATAAGCTGGCGTATGTTGGGGCCCCGGCCAGAAACGGGTCCTCTGCAGGAAGAGGGATCCTCCGAGCCAACATACCGCATACGAGATCAAATCCACTAGCGGGTGTCGTAGCAGCTGCCATTCCCCCGGCGTGTGCGTACAGGCGCTCCGATCCGGATAAGCGTGGAAGCAGCGCGCAGCGATGCCATCGGCCCAAATCGCCCAAACACGTGCCTGCGGCGCAGCACCAAGTCGCTCAGGATCAGCCCGTAACCAATCCGGAATGTGACGTGGCAGCTCGGTGATGAGGGTGGCGCGGTACGACAGGTTTGTGAACGGTCGAACCGGTACTGCGAGGTACGACAGCGCGGAAGAGCTGCTCACCCACCGACAACCCGGATAGTGGGCGAACACCTCTTCGACGCGCAGGATCCGCGCTAGCCCAGCCCCGACGGGGTGCGCGGCGGCACCTTGACC
>CAYYRT010000365.1:0-4947 GCA_964474055.1 uncultured Acidimicrobiaceae bacterium
GAGGGTGGCGAGATGGCTCGTAACGGCGATGCAGGAGTTGTCATCGCCGACTCCAACCGCAACCAGGTGATCGGTATCACCGCTCACAGGCAGTCAGACGGCGGCGTGGTGCTGAGCAACGCGCACGACTCAGTCGTCCGCGACAGCTTCCTGCAGTACAACCCCTCCGGCATCGATGCTTCGAATACCAACAATCTCCTGATCGAGAACAATGACGCATCCCATTCGCTGCAAGCCGGATTCGGAGTGGGCAATGGCCTCAACATCATCATCCGCGGCAACACGGCCAACCTCACTGGCGGTTCCGGTATCTCCATGGAAGGTGGAGCGTTCGACAACAACGGTCTGCCGGTCGGTGAAGCCCTCATCGAAGGGAACACGACCAACGAGAACTCCGAACACGGCATTTCGGTTTCCGATGGCGGCCACACCATCCGAAGCAACAGCGCATTCAACAATGCGGGCCACGGCATTCTCGCTGGCCAGACTCCTACCCCGGGTGAGCCGCCGTCCCCGACCGCCAACATCGATGGTGGTGACAACGAAGCGAGCGGTAACGGTGAACCCGAGCAGTGTGTCGGCGTCGTGTGCGAAGCCGGTGATGCTCCACTGCTCACGGCCGTCGATCTGACCGCACCCGAAACCACCATCACATCCGGACCCGATTGGGCCCTGGACGCGCCTCGGCCGGCCAGCCCGGCGACCGGGAGCAACACCGCCACCTTCACCTTCGAAGCCCTGGACAATCCCGGCGGGACGCCGTTGACCGCCATGGTCTTCGAGTGCCGTCTCGACCCGGGCCCCGATCCGCTGCCCGATCCAATTGAACCAGGTGACCTTGAGCCCCCCGACCCGGGTCAACCGCCTGAAGTTCCGGATCTCCCCGAGACCCTGGGGTGGTTCGAATGCGCTAGCCCCGTCACCCTGCCTGGTCTCGAAGAGGGCCTGCACCACTTTGAGGTCCGCGCCATGGATCAGTCGGACAACTTCGACCTGACCGCCGCGACCTACGACTGGGAAATCAACATCATGATCATCGAGGACGGGTTCTGCCCCGCCGGCGTCGACTGCGACACCGTTGCGCCGACGACTCGCATCTCGACCTCACCGACCCTGCCCACGCAGAGCACGACGGCCACTTTCCGTTTCGCCGGCAGCGACAACTTCACACCCGGTCTCAGCCTCGAGTTCGAATGCCGTCTCGACCCGGATCCGCTTGCGGGGGACAATGCCGGCTATAGCACCTGCACCTCGCCGATCACGTTCCCGTTGCTTGCGGGGAGCCCTCCGCTGTCAGTCGGCGCCCACACCTTCCAGGTGCGAGCGATCGACCGCGAGGACAACGTCGGTGTGCCGGGAGTCACCGGCACTTACAACTGGGTGATCGACCCGACCCCGGTCGACACGACTCCGCCGGATACCAGCCTCAACTCGTGGCCAGACCCGATCTCCGTGCTGACGAGTGGCACTTTCACGTTCAGCGGCAGCGACAACCAGACGGCTGCTCTTAGCCTCACCTATGAGTGCCGGCTCGATGCCGCGGCCTTTGTTGGCTGCACCTCACCGCTCGACCTTTCCGGTCTCGCTGTTGGAGAACACACCTTCGAGGTGAGGGCCAAGGATGCGACCGGCAACGTCGATCCCACCCCTTCGAGCTACACCTGGTGGGTTGGGTCGACTCCGGTACCTGGCTTCGTCTTCTGTGGCATGACCATTACCCAGAGCATCCAGGTTCGTAATGACCTCGTCGACTGTCTGTGGGACGGCTTGGTCGTCGGCAACCACGGCATCACCATCGACCTCAACGGTCACACCATCGACGGCAAGGGTCTTGGCGCCGGCATCCGCAACGACGGCTGGGACTCCGTGTCGATCAAGAACGGTCGGGTTCAGGACTTCGACTTCGGCGTCATGCTCAACGTAGGCACCACAGGCAATATCGTTGAGGATGTCGAGGTCGTGCTGAACCAGGAAGCGGGTATGGCGCTGGGCCACGTTCCGCCTCCGATCGATCCGGCCTTTCCGCCGGCCGAGGAGCCGCCTCCCACCTTCAGTTCTGGAGTCAACGCCAACACCCTCCGAAACAACAACATCGTTGCCAACGATCGGGGCATCTGGTTGACCAACGGCGCCCGCGACAACCTGATTCTCTCGAACTCCATAAGCGCCAACGGCCATAGCGGCGTCTGGATCGAGCGCGCCAATTTCAACCGAGTTGAAACCAACATCATCACCGGTTCCGCAGAGTCCGCCGTTTCTATCCAGGGAGGAAACAACAACCTGGTGAAGGACAACGAGCTTCACGAGAACGGCGGAGGCGTCTTCATCGGAGTGACGGACACTGGCACGGTCGGGCTCCAGGCCAACAGCAACAAGGTCGAGAAGAACGACATCTTCGAGAGTGGAGGGCCAGGCGTCGAGATCATCGAGTCCGACCACAACGAGATAATCGACAACGTCGCTACTTCGTCGAACGGCGAAGGCCTCTACCTCTACTACGCCCACGACAACTTTGTGAAGGGCAACGACTTCAGTGGCAACAAGTCCGGAATCGCGTTTACCGGATCGACCGGCAACCACATTGAGGCCAACGACACCAGCGAATCCGACGGCGTCGGGATCAGTCTCCAGGCCGGGTCATACAGCAACACTCTGTTGAAGAACACCTCGAACAACAACGACGGTGGTGGTATTTACGTCGGTGACGAGACCTCTACCGGGAACGGCTCGGTGATCGAGGGCAACATTGCCAACAACAACAACGGCATCGGCATCTATGTGCCCAAGGTGGTTCACCTGATCAAGGCCAACACTGCCAACGACAACGGCAGCTGGGGTATTTACGCCAGCGAAGGCAGCAATGGCCGCCTCAACATCGACGGCGGTGGCAACCGGGCTCAGGGCAACGTGGGTCCGATCAACGCAGCCACCATGCTGCCGTTCCAGTGTTTCTCGATCTCGTGCGAAGGCGGTCCTACGGTCGGAAGCGACATGATCGCTCCGGAGACGCTCATCCTCGAGACCCCGACGGTCAGCGAAGTTGGTGAGTCCTACGAAACGCACGTCGTCTTCACTTTCACCGGCAGTGACAACGCCAGCAGTGTCACGTTCCAATGCGTGATCGATCCTTCTGACCCGGATCACCCCGAAGCCGACTTTGCGCCTTGTACATCGCCTGACGTCTACGACCTTCCGGTGGTCTTGGCCTCAAATGCTCACATCTTCATGGTTCGGGCGGTAGATCTCTCCGGCAACGTCGATCAGACCCCGGCCGTGTTCGACTGGTCGATCGTGGCGGCTCCGGCTGGAGTGCTTCCGGTCACGTCGATCGACGCCGGCCCTGACCCGACCACGGTCCAGACCGCGACAACCTTCGAGTTCTCCTCCAACATGCCGGGCACTTTCGAGTGCGCATTGGACTGGGAGGATGCGCTTGACTCTGGCGACTTCGCTTCGTGTTGGTCGCCCAAGACCCTCGTTGGCTTGTCGGTAGGTACTCACAACTTCGCGGTCCGGGCCAGGAGTGCAGCGGGTACCTACGACCCGACTCCTGAAGTCTTCAGCTGGACGATCACGGCTCCGCCCGTTGCCGCCACAGTCGGCTGCGGTCAGATCATTCTTCAGAGCACCAAGCTGCTGAACGACATAGTCAACTGCGGTGGCCCGGGTCTCATCATTGGGGCTCACGGGATCACGATCGATCTCGACGGTCACCTCATTGACGGTGTCGGTCTTGATGCCGGCGTCCTCAACAATGGCTATGACCGGGTGACCATTACCAACGGAATCATCCAGGAGTTCGATCACGGAATCCTGCTCAATCCGGGCACCGCCCAAAACGTGATCTCCGAGATGCGCCTTCAGCTAAACCAGGAGTCGGGTCTGACCCTGTCTGACGCCGACCAAGGTGGCCTTGGCAACACCGTCCGCGGCAACACCATCATCACCAACGGGTTCGGTATTGCCCTCTTCAGCAACACCAGGCACACCCTGATCGTGGACAACGCGCTCTCTACCAATGCTGCCGACGCGATCCACCTGGAGTTCTCCAGCCAGAACCGGATCGAACGCAACGAGATAGTCCGCTCCGGCGGCGCGGGCGTCCACATGCTCGGAGGAGATTCCAACCTCGTCCTCGACAACTCGATCGTCGACAACCTCGGGTACGGCGTTCTATCCGGAGAAGAGCTTCTGGCTTCCAACAACAACCGGATTCAGGGCAACATCATCAGCCAGGGAGCGGGGGGAATTTCGGTGGTGGGCTCCAGCCTTAACCAGATCCTCTACAACACCGTGACCGATACCACCGGTCCTGGTCTAGTAATCGAGCTTGGCAGCCACTCCGAGGTGCGCGGTAACAACTTCAGCGGCAACGCTGGTGGCGTATCGATCGAAGAGGCATCGGACAACTTGATCATTGCCAACAACGCTTCCGGGACCATGGGCAACGGCATCGAGATAGGTGTCGGCTCGGCCAGGAACATCGTTCGTTTGAACACGGTCACTGGCAACGGCGGCGGCGGAGTAACGGTCGAGGACTCGGCCCCCCTGGGGATGGGCAACGTTATCGAAACCAACACCGCCGACGGGAATGGCGGCGACGGCATCGGCATCTTCGGTGTCGGCCATACGGTCAACAGCAACCAGGCCAACTTCAACGGAGGGTTTGGCATCTATGCGGCCGTAGGTGCCACTCACGACTCCGAGAACCTTGCCTCAGGCAATGCCGAGCCGGCCCAGTGCTTCGGCATACCCTGCAACGCTGTCATCCTGCCCGGTGAACCAGAGACCTGGATCGAAACCGGTCCGACTCTTGCCTCAGGCAATCCTTTGTTGGCCCCGACCGCAATTGCCACCTCGAACAGCCGCAACGCGTCCTTCACCTACATGGGCAGCCATGTCGCCACCCCGCTCAACCTGCTCGTCTTTGAGTGCCGCCTCGACAGC
>CAYYRT010000366.1:0-6676 GCA_964474055.1 uncultured Acidimicrobiaceae bacterium
GGCGATGTCTCGTCGTGGGCTCCGATTTCTGCGGATTCGGACCTCGGGATGGTATATATCGGCACCAATCCTCCGACGATCGATTTCTACGGCGGCTTCCGGCGCGGCGACAACCTGTTCGGAAGCAGCTTGCTCGCGCTCGACGTGCGCACCGGGGAGAGAGCGTGGCACTTCCAAATGGTCAAGCACGACATATGGGATTATGATACCTCTGTTCCCCCGCTTCTGATCGACGTGACGGTGAACGGCCGAGACATTCCCGCGGTCGTGGCGACGGGCAAGCACGGTCTTGCGTTCGTCTTCAACCGTGCCACTGGGGAACCGGTCTGGCCCATCGAAGACCGACCCGTCCCAGCCTCGCGGGTTCCAGGGGAATATGTATCACCCACGCAACCGTTCCCGACCAAGCCTGAGCCGCTCGGCCTGGTTGGTCTCCCCGAAAACGAGTTGATCGACTACACACCCGAGCTGCGCCGCGAGGCGCTCGCGATTCTGGAAAACTTCGACTGGGGCAAGGTACCGTACACCCCTTACATTCACGAGGGGAACGACCTAGGTAAGATCGCTACGATCAATTGTCCGTCGGGCAGCCCCAACACGGGGGCGGAGCTCTCAGCGGACCCGGAGTCGGGCATCGTCTACATCTCGGTGTCGCGGAACTGCCGGTGCCCTCAGGTGATCGGGGGGAGCGAACTCGACGATCCGGAGGACCCGGTGTTCGTCGGCACGAACACCAACCCGGACTATATCACGGGCAAGACGACCGTCGAATGGGCCCCTGGAAGGGCGAATATGGGGTGCAGGGGGCCGCAAGGTCTTCCATTATGGAAGCCGCCCTATAGCGAGATCGTCGCGATCGACATGAACACCGGCGACCGGGTCTGGTCCGTGCCCAACGGGGAGACGCCAGCATACATCCGCGATCACCCAGCGCTCGGGGGAGTGGACCTGCCTGATACGGGATCGGGACGGCTCGCTCCGACGCTGGTGACCAGCACGCTCCTGATGCACACCGGTGACGAGTATCTCCACGCCGTCGACAAGCAGACGGGCGCGCCACTGGGAACGGTGGAACTCCCGGCCGACGGCCAATACGGCCTCATCACGTACATGCACGAGGGGCGTCAGTATATCGTCGTTCAGGTGACAAGCCAGGAATTGCCGAACTCGCTCGTTGCCCTGCGCCTGCCATGAGGCGATGAGCTTCGACGCCGCTCCTAAGGATCCCATGAGCACGCGAACAAGAGACTTCACGACTGCTGCATCCGTTGCAGCTCCGTCACATGAGACCTCTCGAATTCGTACGATGCAGATGAACGCCCTGGTTGCGGCGGTACCTATGCTGCTGCTTATTCCGACGGTGCCGTTCGCAGGGGCGGCGCAACAAGCGCGCGCAGCGGCCCCGCACGTGGCGCACCTCACCAGCGGATTCCCAGGCGCGCCCGCTGGCCGTGGGCTTGTCGTGACCGTGGCGGAAGAGGCCAACATCGCAATGATGCACGCCAACTTCGCGGCGGGAGATCCCGGAAATCTCGACGCAATGAAGACTCACGTGGGGCACGTGCTCTACGTGCTGGATCCGCGGCAAGGTGCCCAGGGAGCGGGGCTCGGCTTCGGCGTCAAGCCTGCTGCGGAGGCGATCGTGAGGCACATTGAGCTGGCCATGAACGAGCCGGACGCGTCCGAGGCAACTCTGACGTACGGGCCCGACCTGGCCGCGGCGGCACGTGGCGTGGCCGGGCGGGCGGACCGGCTCACGCAGATCGGCCGCCGGGTGCTGGCAGCCTCGACCGCTGCCGAAGCCACTCCCTTGGTTGAAGAGATCCGAGCCCTCGCCCTCCAGCTCGACACCGGCGAGGGAAGGGATCTGGCTGCCGGGCAGGGAGGGATAAGCCACATCGAGGCCCAGGCACACGAGATCCTCATCGGGGAGGGCCTACTGCGGGTCCTCCGTTAGGGCGGAAGACGCTGCCCGGTTGGAAGCCGCGCCCCGACAGCCGCGCGGTCAGTTCAGGTTCGCGGAGCGTGCTTCTCGAGCATTCGCCGCCGAACCACGCCTCCGTAGACGTTGCCACGCGAGTCGATCCCCACCGCCTCGGCGCCGCTGTGCGTCACAGTCGCCGCCTCCAGGTCCTCGATGAAGAACTCCACGGTGCCGTCTCTCGCGCTTCCGATCCGTATCCCCTTCTTCCAGCCCGGGTTGTGCCAGTCGAAGGACTCCGAGTCAGCCACGTAGATCCGGTCGTCGGCTGAGATCGCGATCCCGCTCGGCCGTCCAAACTGGTACCAAAGGTCGAGGAAGTTCCCTTCCTGGTCGAAGATCTGGATACGGTTGTTGTTGCGGTCCGCGACAAACACGCGGCCCTGGGAGTCGAGGGCGATCGAGTGGGGGGTGCTGAATTCTCCGATTCCTGGGCCGGTCTTGCCCCACGACATCAGGAACGTCCCGTCCGGTGCGAACTTGGAGACGCGGGCCACCGGAGCGTCCGGGCTGTTGTTGTGACCCTCAGTGACGAAGATGTTGCCGTTCGGAGCAACGGCCACCGCCGTCGGCTCGGTCAGCCGGTTGGGAGGATCGCCGGCGGCATCCTTCTCACCCAGTGTCAGCAAGAGTTCACCTTCTGTGGAAAACTTGAAGACGACGTGGGCACCCTGATCAGCGACCCAGAGGTTCCCCTCGCGATCGATGCCAAGACCGTGAGGGAAGCTCATGAGGCCCTCGCCCCACGCTCGTAGGAGAGCCCCTTCCGTATCGAACGCCATCAGCGGCGGCTCGGGGCGCCCTTCGCAGGAGTTCCCCATACAGCGTGAGAGCGCGTAGATATTGCCGTCGGGACCCTCCACAATTCCGATAAACGAGGCGCGGCCTTCATAGTCCCCAGGGTCGATCGGGCCTGTGGGTAGCTCGCCCCACGGCCACACCCTGTCATAGGGGTTGGGGAGGTCGTTGATCGGAAGGACGAGCCGCTGCTCCGGATAGGTCATTCCGTTGTGTGTGAGTGCGTTCCCCAGGGCAACAGCCTGCACGGCATCGGCACCGACCGGCTCCGTGCTCGGCGCAGGGCCGCCCTCGGTGGGGGAGCACCCCCCAGCGACCGCGCCCAGCGCGGCCGCGACCAGAATCGCGAGGTGTCTGTTTGCTGTCCCACTCAACCGCGGCATTGCTTGCCTCCTAGTTGTGACGATCCACCCTGGAGGTGGGGGCGCTGGACGTCTCTTCCGCGAACGATCATACGGGCCGGCAGGGGTAGACGACAGGGGCCGGACCCATACCTCGGTTGCCCTGAGCCGGCCGTCAGGGCAAGCGTTGGTCTGGTCGTCCTTCTGCAAACCGCGCGCAGCGTTGGCGCCGAGGATCCATGGCAGTCACGGGCCCGAAGCCGTGCAACGGATGGCACAAGAAATCAGAGAGCCCGGCGCCAGTGGATATCCGCGCCGGGCCCTCCGGGACCGCTGCCGTGCCTGTGCCTTCAGGCAGGATTTCCCGCTACTCGACCTCGTGGCCCACGGTGCGTCACCGGCTGGCGATCGGCTGCATCCGCCGCTCCCGCTCGGCCAGCACCCGCTCTCGCTCGGCAAGCATCTGCTGGAAGTCCTCGTCCGGGATGTAGGTGATCCCGAAACGGATGTGGGCCATTTCTCCCGCGCTGCGGCGGTTGTAGACCACCCACTGGTCGGGGTCGGGGTTGGACGGATTCTCCGCCGTATTGTCCAACAAGGAGGTGGCGATGATAACCGTGCCCTTCGGCAACAGGGGCTGCGCCCAATCCTCGTAAATGTGCGTGGTGTGCCACAAATGGTTCCAGTCGATCTTGTTGATCACCTCCCGGCGGCCATCGGGATAGATCGCCTCCATCATTTGATACCCGCCTCGCAGGTGCATATGACCCCGAATGCTATGAACCCGCGCGTTTTGCTCGAGTACGAAGGTGGCCCGGAGCTCCTGGTATCCATGGGGCGGAATGAGCAGATCGGTGTAGCGGGGCAAGCCAAGATCCCGACTCTCGCCCGAATTGAATGAAATCTCATCCGGCGTGACGTACCTCGGCTCTTCTCCCTTCGGGTAGAGCCAGACGCCGACTTGGATCTGCGCGTCGACCACTTCTCTCCCGATTGGGAAGAGGTGCAGCGAAAAGCTGACCACGTCGTCGGGCAGGATGAGCTTGCCCGAGTCTTCCGGATACTGGTCCATTCTCTTTCCGACTGCGGCTCCGGAAAGCCGCCCCCCACCCTCCCATGTCTCCCCCGGCCGACGGATAAAGATGTTGGCGTGATGAAAGACGTATCCGCTCTCAGCATCCGCGGGTCTCGTCTCAACCGCCCTGACCCACCTGTCCTCGGACATCTCCACGTTGAGTACGTCGTTTATGGCCGCTTCCGGCTCCCACCACTGATCCCCGCTCTCAGCAGGAACCGTATACGGCGGCGACGAGATGATCAGGTCCGGTGGCCCCCAACCGTGGTCGTCCTCGAGCTCCCAATACTCGTGCGCTCCCTTCCACTCGACCGGCGGCGGTAGCCGCGACTCGTCGCCCAGCGGCGCGCCCGAGTCCACCCACCGGGCGATCGTCTCGATCTCCTCGCTCGAGAGCGACGGGTCGTTCTTGAAGTGCTGGATTCCCACGGTCCGGTCTAGGTACCAGCCCGGGGGCATCATCCGGGCCTCCACAGCCGTCTTGATCCTCTGCGACCATCGCCTCACCTGCTCGTAGGTCTCGAGCGCCATCGGCGCCGCGGTGCCCGGATGATGACACGTCACACAGTTCTCCTGAATGATCGGTGCGACGTCAGCCGCATAGGTCACTTCACCGTCCGCGGCAAACCGTACGTCCTGCGCGGTCGCTGCCTGGGCCGATGCCACCGTTCCCGCGAGCACGGCCCCCGCGAGTGCTCCCCAGATATTCTGGAGATGTCTCTGTCTGCTCATATGAAGCTCCCCGGTCAGTTGGTGACGGTGACTTCGACCCACCCATTCGTCCAGCAACAATGGTACTCGAAGCTATTACGCAGCGTCTCGATCGATTGCACGAGCAAGACGTAATCCCCCGGCTGGCTGAACGTAACACTCGTCCTGCCCACTCCCTCGCCGTCGGTCAACGCGATTTGGACCTCGTCCTCGCTGAACGTCACGTCGCCGGGCCCCGAATACAGCATCCAGTACAGCCAGCTCACCGGCTCCTCGTACAGAGTCTTGCCGGAGTTCACCCAGACGGGGATCTCCAGCGGCTGGCCGACTCTCGCGGCGAGCGGACCCGCCCGAGTGCCGCGGAGCCCTTGCACCCAAGGGTCGGCCGGGTCGAAACGCATGAAGGGCGCGTAGCCGCTGGCCGTCCCTTGCAGATACCGCGCAGGCGCTGTTGGGGTCTCTACGATGTACGACGGGTTGGTGATGTGCCCGGGGGTAGAGTACGTCTCCCCGTGGTTTCGCAGCGTCCAGACGACGCGTTTGTCTCCGAAGTCCGCGGGAACCGTGATCATGAACGTGTTCCACGGCCGGCGAATGGACCGGTGAATTTCCTTGAAGTACGTGGGCTGGCCACCGTCGAACTCCCTCGGCTCGATGAAGTTGTCCGGCCCGAGAGGGATATGGAGCGCTTCCTCCAGGTTCATGCTGATGTAGCCGAAGGAGAGCGTGTACGAGCCATCCTCATTCTGGAACCAACCTTCGAAGACCGGCACGATCGGTCGGCCCGAGGCCCGAATCATCTGCGGCGACCACACCGGAGAGTTCCCAGGGACAAGCCGGTAACGGTCGAAGCCCTCGCAGACCGCTTGCGGGCTCCGGCAGATCTCCGGGTCCTGAGCCGCGAGTGGCTGGCGGGATCCCGCGCCGAACGTGGCGCCCAGGAGCACCGCCATCGCGACAAAATGGGCTCTCTGCATCGCCTTTCTGTTCTCCATCGCCGGTCGACGAACGCGGTTCGCGCCGCAGAACGGCCGGAAGCTTTCAGTATCCAATCTACGTTCAGGAAGCCCTGCAGGGTAGAGCTAGTGGACTGAAACGCGTGAACGTTGAGCGGCGTGGATGCGCCGCGAGGGGTCATCGTCCTTTCACTTGATAGGCTGCGGGTCCTCATTGTGCTTGCGGATGTATTTCATGATGCGACGTGAGAGATCCTCCACTGAAGTGAAGACACCGCCGTAGATGAGATCGCGTTCGATCTTGGAGAACCACAGCTCGACCTGGTTCAGCCACGAGGAGTAGGTGGGATGGCGCACGACGATGTCGGTCAGGAAGACCACGAACTCCTGGGTGGTGTGGCGCGCCGTGATCTTGCCCTGGACCTCGCCCGTCTGGGTGTCGAGGGCCGCATAGGGCGAGAGCGTACCGTTACGGATGTACTCGAAGCCGTGTCGCTCGGCCCCCCGCACCTGCCTGAAGACCGCCAGTCGAATCTCCGTCCCGCTGGCTCAATGTCAGCATCTCGTCCCCCGGTGCGGCCCACGCCTTGACTCGCAGGCGAACAGGATCCGAAGGAGGACATTTCTATTTCATTCAACCAAAGCGGACGTTTCTATTTCAACCTACAGGCGCCAAACGTTGAGCTTGCTGGGGCGCAGCATCGAGCCTAGACTGTCGCCTCATCGATTCGGGGAATGCAGTCGTCGGACCGGGAGACACGTCATGTCCAAAGCTCGCTCTGCCCTCGTTGTTGTTCTGGTCGCGTCCGTCCTC
>CAYYRT010000367.1:0-2292 GCA_964474055.1 uncultured Acidimicrobiaceae bacterium
ACTTCGACGCTTCGAGCTTGTCTCCTATTCGGCTCACAGCGCTTGAACAACCTCGCTCCGACTCATTCGATCTCTACCGTGGCAAGGGCTCTGCTGGGAGTCGCCGTATCACACTCGCCCCGGGGCAAATTGGCACTGGCTGTCGAAATCGTCCTGCTCTACACAGCGTTTCGTGCCTTTCGTGAAGCTGCGCGGAAGTGTGATGCCGCGTTGGCTTCGGGAGCCTTTCGACAACACCTTGTCAGCCTTCCCGCCAACGGCCGAGGCACGGCAAAGAGCTACCTCAAGGAGCTGAGTGAGGTGATTGGGCTCGGGGATTACGACGCCACCTTGAGCCGATCGAAGCCTGGTGGAGCGAATTCCTGGATCAGGTCTCAGTGTTAAGCCCGGTGACGGCTTTCCAGTTGGGTTCAAAAGCGGATACTGACTCGGCGGGTAGACCGGTTGGTGTTGAGGAAGAACTGGCTGATCGGTGCGCCGGGACGAGAGGAGCCCGAGCTACCGGTCCAGCTCCGCCGAGGGGGGACCGGCATCCCCGAAAGGAACGGTCCATCCTCGCTGTACATACACGAACTCCTCGGAGAGCCTCCCGTCATGTTCGCTCTCCTCCGATACGCCCCAGGAGAGGGACCGGCCACCACCTCCAGCAGATGGCCGCCGCTACGTTTGGCTGCTCGCCTGCCTCACCACCTCAGCGAAGTCGACGAAAGCGCACGGTTCATCACCAACGACCCATGCGTCGTGCCCGGGGTCAATCACCCCGATCTCGCCGGGGCCAAACTCCATCTCTTTTCCGTCTTTCATGCGCACGCCGAACCGGCCGTGCAGAAAGAACTTAACGTGAGAGACCTCGCATAGGTCGGTTCCCACGACCGGGCGCGTCTGCTCGGTCCATCTCCACCCGGGCTCGAGGTTGACCCGCTTGACGGGCCATTCCCCCGTGTTCACGACATCCACTCGCCCCTTCTCGTACGGGGTTCGTACCTCATCCGGAGCCTCGAAGCTTTTCCTCTCCAAGACACCCATCGGTCTCTGCACCTCCGTGATCGTGCGGCATCCGCGAGTCTAGGATCTCGGCCCTTTCGCCTCAACCGCGATGGACGAGGCTGAGACTCCACCACTCACGCCCTTCGCCTCTGTCGAACAAGCCAACGTCCACGGCAGTCAATCTCGACAAAGCCCCGGCGGTGACGTGACCAGGTAAGTGAATTCAGAGCCTGGCTCGAGACCCTATGCATACAGGACGTTTTCCATGGGCGTTAACGGACTCGAACGCCGACATCTCCTGGGTGAGGAACAGGCCCATCAATCGAGAGGCAACGCACGCGCTGATAGCCGACGGACATCGCCTGCACGATCACTCGCAGCGTGGTGCGTGTCGCCAGTACCACCTTCGCTTTTTCGCACCCCTCCAATCTCAGTCTCAACCACCCTGTCAGTCCGGTTACTGAGGGCCTCAGCCAATGGGACGGGTAGCGCAGAGTGAATCTCGTATGGATGTCAAGGCGACATCCTTGTTTGGGGCTTTGGACGCGGTGAAGAGGCCAGGAAGGAGCCCGGCGTTGGTCCGGGTCGGCGATGGTGGACACGACAGGGATGAGCCATCCGTGAGTGGGGGCACGCTCGTATCAAGTCACACCGTGGCCGGTCCGGCTATTTGGGTCCGGTCGGGGTCGACAGGTCATTCGCTGCACAACCCTTGGGGGGTGTGAGCCGGTTCGATCGGGTCAGGCCCCGGTCCGGGTCGGGCGCTTAGAAGCACGGCCGAGGATCTCTTTGGGAGAGCGTGCAACGCTTACCTGCAATCAGGCGTGTCGTAGGTGACAGATGGATTCAGACGCTAAGGCCTACCAGGAGCTGCGGTTCGAGCTGACTCGTCTGGCCACGGCGCTGGTTGGACCTTCGGAGGCGGAAGACGTAGTGGCCGACGTGGTGATGAGGGTTCTGGAGCGGCCGGGTGGCCTTGCAAGGTTGAAGGACCCTCGGAATTACATGATTATGCTGGGCGTTTAACGAAACCGGAAGATGGTCACCGGACCTCGGACCGATGGAGAGCATGTTTGCGGTTGAGAACACCAACGAGGAGGAGACCTCATGTACGCACGGGTAACCATGGTTCAAGGACCGCCCGAATCTGCTGATGCTTCGCTCAAAGTGGTGCGGGAGCAGATACTCCCGCGAGCACGCGGCATCGCAGGGTTCAAGGGCATACTTTCGCTCGTGAATCGCGAGACAGGGAAGGGCCTCACGGCGACCTTCTGGGAGAGTGACGAGGCGATGAAGGCCAGCGAA
>CAYYRT010000368.1:0-23601 GCA_964474055.1 uncultured Acidimicrobiaceae bacterium
CGATATGAGAGGTGAGTTGACCTCGTAGAAGGGGTTCTCGGTGGTCGCCCCGATCAGGATGAGGGTGCCGTCCTCGACCCCGGGCAAAAGGGCGGCTGGTTGGTTCTTGGCGCACCGGTGGATCTCGGCGAGGAAGTGAACCGTGCGGCGCTCGTCGGTCTCGAGCCGGTGCCGGGCCCGGGCAAGTACCTCCCTGATGTCTTTGACCCCGGCCGAGGTAGCCGACAGTGTCTCGAATGCAGCGGCGGTGTAGTCGGCTACCAGACGAGCCAGTGTTGTCTTCCCGGTCCCGGGGGGTCCGAAGAGGATCATCGACACAGGTCGGCCCTTCTCGATCATCCTGCGAAAGGCAGACTCCGGCCCGACCAATTTCGACTGACCGACGACCTCGTCGAGCGTCCGCGGTCGCATCCGCGTGGCAAGTGGTGCCACCGCGGCTAGCGCCTCCTCCGCCCGCGACGCGAACAGGTCGGCCACCTACTCGCGCCTCACTTCTAGTTTCAATCCCAACTCCTTGAGCTGGGACGACTCCACCTCCGTCGGCGCACCGGTGAGCGGATCCGATCCGCTCTGGGTCTTGGGAAAAGGGATTACCTCCCGAATGTTGGGCTCCTCCTGGAGCACCATCACCAGCCTGTCGATACCGAAGGCGAAACCCCCGTGCGGAGGGGTGCCGTAGCGCAGGGCTCGAAGGAACCATCCGAACCGCGTCTCCTGCTCCTCCCGGTCGATGCCGAGGATGTCGAAGACCTTGCTCTGGACATCGGGGTTGTGGATCCTGATCGAGCCCGATCCGAGCTCGATCCCATTGAGAACCACGTCGTAGGCCCGTGACAGCGCCGCCAAGGGCCGGGCCGCCATCACCTCGACGTCCTGGGGCGACGTGAACGGATGATGAAGGAAGGTAAGCCCGG
Source organism: uncultured Acidimicrobiaceae bacterium (assembly GCA_964474055.1). Lineage (GTDB taxonomy): Bacteria > Actinomycetota > Acidimicrobiia > Spongiisociales > ZC4RG35 > JAICND01. Next base: position 915 of record CAYYRT010000368.1, read on the forward strand.
CCTCACCTTCCTCGAACATCGGGAAGTCGGTCACCCAGAGGAATGCCAGGTCTCGATGACCCGAGGGACGACCGAGGCGAATCCGGAGAGAACCCAGAACGTTGACCGCAGTTCTCCATTGATCCGCCACCAGCAGGAGGACGTCGCCCGGTTTGGTTTGCATGCGGGCCGCGATTCCTCCCAATTCATCCGGCGAAAGGAACTTGGTCACGGGTGACCGAAGTGATCCATCCTCCTCGGCCACCATCCACACCAGGCCCTTGGCGCCGAGACGCTTGGCCTCTTCGACCAGTGCATCGGCAGCCGACCGGGGAAGTTCGCGGATCCCGGTATTGATCGCCCTCACCATGCCGCCTGCCTCGATAGCTCCGGCGAAACCGCGAAAGGCACTATCGGTGAAGAGGTCGGTCATATCGACGATCTCCATACCGAAACGGAGATCGGGTTTGTCGACCCCGTAGCGGTCCATCGAGTCGTGCCAGGTGAGCCGCTGGAACGGCAGAGGGATGTCGACGCCCCGCAACTGCTTCACGGCCGCGGCAATGGTGATTTCAATCGTCTCCTGCACCCCCGCTTCGTCCCAGAACGAGCCCTCCAGATCGAGCTGGGTGAATTCGAGCTGTCGGTCGGCGCGGAAGTCCTCGTCTCGGTAACAACGGGCGATTTGGAAGTAGCGCTCGACCCCGGAGACCATGAGCAACTGCTTGAAGAGTTGGGGTGATTGAGGGAGCGCGTAGAAACTGCCGGGGTTGAGCCGGCTGGGCACCAGCATGTCCCTCGCTCCCTCGGGAGTGGAGTTGACGAGCGTGGGCGTTTCTATCTCCAGGAAGTCCATCGAATCGAGGGTGCGACGGATCGCGGCGACAGCCTTGGACCTGGCCCGGAGATTGGCGACCATCCGCGGACGCCTGAGGTCGAGATAGCGATACTCGAGACGGGTCAGCTCGTCGACCTCCACCCGGTCGTCGATCATGAATGGGATCGGGTCGGCTGGTCCCAGCACCTCGATGGACGCGGCCGCCACCTCGACCGCCCCAGTTACCAGGTCTTCGTTGGTGGTTCCCTGCGGACGGCCCCGGACAACTCCTTCAACGGCAATGCAGGACTCCATCCGCAACTCGGACACATGCGGCAACGCTCCGGGATCGGCCACCACCTGCACTATCCCTGAGGCATCGCGCAGATCGATGAAGGTCACCCCACCGTGATCCCGCCGTCGCGCCACCCACCCGGCCAGTCGAACAGTTTGCCCGTCGAGGGCAGCCGTCTCCGAAGCTCGGTGGGTCCGGAATGATGGTTGGGTCACAGGAGGCCACTCACGGTCGACGTCAGTTCCGACATCGCTACTTCCCGCTGGATCTGGGTGCGGAGGTTGCGGACCTGGACGGTACCCCGCTGGCGTTCGTCGTCACCGGCAATGACAACGATCGGAATGTGGCTTCGGTCGGCGTACTTGAGCTGACGGGAGAGTTTCTCGGCCTGCATTTTCACCTCGGTGTTGATGCCGGCGGCCCTCAATTCAGCACCCATCCGGAGAGCGGGCTCGAATCCCTCCTCGTCCATGAGCGTTACCAAAACTGTCACCGGGTTGGTGGCCCACTGTGTGAGACCCAGTTCCCGGAGCTGCCAGAAGAGCCGGGTCAGCCCGATCGAGATTCCGACTCCAGGCAAATGCGACTTGGTGTAAAGACTGGCCAGGTTGTCGTAGCGGCCACCCGAACAGATGCTTCCGAGCTCGGGATGGCCATCGAGGGTGGTTTCGTAAACCGTTCCGGTGTAGTAGTCGAGCCCGCGAGCGATCGACAGATCCACTGCAACCCGGTTCGGATCGACACCCTGGACTTCGACCAGCGACAGGACCGTTGCCAGTTCCTTCTTTCCATCGATCAACAGATCGTTGGCGTCAGGCAATGCAGAGAGAGTGTCTGTTGCCGTATGGCCCTTGAGGGGGCCCTGGCCGGCGAGTTCCAAGAGCCGGTCAACGGTGACGACCGGAAGCCCTCGCTCAGCGAGAGCCGCAGAAACGTTGCTGGCGCCCGACCGCTCCAGCTTGTCGAGTTCTCGGAGAACCAGACCCTGCTGGGTGGACTCCTCCACTCCGAGATGGATCAGCAGTCCTCGCAAGAGGCGGCGATTGTTCAGTCGGATCGTGAAGTCACCGAACGCGAGCCGCGTGAAAGTCTCGGAAATGACCGCAAGCATCTCAGCGTCGTATCGAATCGAAAGGTCGTCGCGATCGATGACATCGATATCGCATTGGACGAACTCCCGAAAACGGCCGCGCTGGGGGGTCTCGCCCCGCCAAACCGATTGCATTTGATATCGCCTGAAGGGGAATGTCAGCTCAGACTCGTGTTCGGCGACATAGCGCGCCAGGGGGACTGTGAGATCGAAACGGAGGGCTGCGTCCGGTTCGTACCCCTGGGCCCGCGCCCCGGTCGATTGAGCGAGGTACACCTGACGTTCGGTTTCTCCGCCCGACTTGGTGAGCAACACCTGGGTCAATTCCATCGCCGGAGTGCTGATGGGAAGGAAACCGAAGCTCTCGAAGCCCTCCCTGATGATGGCGAACATCGACTGAAAGGCCACCTGATCCATCGGCAATAGCTCGAGGACTCCAGGCACGGTTCGGGGGGTGACGATGGACACGGAGGGTGCCGAGGCTAATGGGCTCAGAGCCCGACCAAGAATGGATTGCGGCTGCGTTCCCGACCCACTGTGGTCTCGGGCCCGTGGCCAGGCAACACCCGGGTCCCGTCGTCGAGGGTCAGGACCTCCGTCACCATCGAGGCGATTAGATCTTCCCAGTTACCGCCAGGGAGATCCACCCTGCCAACCGAACCGGCGAAAAGCTGGTCGCCTGAAAGGAGGACGCCTTCCGATCGCAGGTAGAAGCAACAATGCCCCGGGGTGTGGCCCGGTGTGTGCCGCACCTCGATTTCGAGTCCACCGAGGCTCAGTTGCATCATGTGTTGCAGCGATTCCAGCTTCTCAGGCGGATCAAAGTCACCATCGGGTACGAGGCCGAAGAGCGACCGCATCTGAAGTCGGGGATCGAGGGTGAGAAAGTCGTCGTCGCGATGGACGAAAACCGCCGCCCCGGTTGAGCGTTGGACCGGCCCCGCTCCCCCCATGTGATCGATGTGGCCATGGGTGAGCAGGAGAGCGGTCGGCACCAGATCGTGGGTCCGGGCGAGCTCGGCGATGGCGTCGGGTTCGGGCGGGGCATCGACCACAACAGCCGGCCCACCCTTCTCGGCGGCCAGCAGGTAGCAGTTGGTCTGAGCAAGCCAAAGCGGCCGGGAGACGATGATCATCGATCAGGTGTCTGATGGTTCTGTGACCAGGCGATAGGCGGCAAAAGCTCCGTCAACGCCCCTGAGGTCGGCCAGTAGCCGCGGAAGTTGACTCGGATCGGAGAGTTCGACCTCGTATCTCAGCACCGCCACCCGGTCACGTCCGGTCACCGAGGAGGAAGCTGTGATATTGCCCCCGAGGTCGGAGATCGCGGCCGTGACGTCGCGCAACAATCGGGTGCGATCGAGCGCTTCGACCTGTACCCAGACCGTGAAGATGCCCACCCGGTCAGGAGGCCACGAGACCTCGACCATCCGCTCCCGTCGTTCCGCCAATGCGGCGATGTTCGTGCAGTCCGCCCGGTGAACGGACACCCCCCGGCCAATGGTGATGAACCCCACGATGGAATCGCCCGGAACGGGTGCACAGCAACGCGCGATCCGCACGAGCATGTCATCCATCCCCTCAACGATGATCCCCGGGCCTGGTTGCCCGGGGCGGCGGGGCCGGGGTGGCGCCAGCAGGTCTTCCTCCTCGTCCTCCTCAGGACGGACCAGTCGGACCAGCCTTTGCACCACGGTAGATGCTGCGATTCCGCCCTCGCCGACCGATACCAACAGACTGTCAAGGTCTGACTTGCCGACATCGATGGCGATCTCGGTGAGAAGGCGGTCGCGCTCGACGGCCCCCAATCCCAAGCCCTCCCGTCGCAGATAGGCGGTGACCTGCTCGCGACCTTCAGCCAGGGCATGCTCGCGTCGCTCCTTGAGGAAATACGCCTTGACCTTGGCCTTGGCCCGCGAAGTCTGAACAAAGTTGAGCCAGTCGCGGCTGGGCCCGGCGTCGAGCGCCCGGGAGGTGATGACCTCGACGATGTCGCCGGACTCAAGCCTGGTCGACAGAGGCAACAGCCGGCCATTGATCCTGGCTCCCACACATCGGTTGCCCACTTCCGTGTGGACCGCGTACGCGAAGTCGACGGCGGTAGCACCGCGCGGAAGAGTCTTGACGTCTCCAGCCGGGGTGATCACGAATACCTCGTCCTGATACATATCCAGTTTGAGATTGGCCAGGAACTCCTCGGGGTCTTCCGTTTCGAGCAAAGAGCGCACATTTCCCACCCACGGAATGTGAGCTGCACCCGGGCCTTCCTTATATCGCCAGTGGGCAGCGATGCCCGACTCTGCCAGGCGGTGCATCTCCTCGGTGCGGATCTGGACTTCGAGAGGTTTGCCGCCCGGGCCGATAACCGTTGTATGAAGGCTCTGATAGAGGTTGAACTTGGGCATGGCGATGAAGTCCTTGAAGCGACCACTGATGGGCATCCATCGCGAGTGCACGAGGCCGAGGGCGGCGTAACAGCTCCGGGTGTCGCTGGTGATGATCCGCACCCCGATCAGATCAAAGATCTCCTCGAAAGGTCGGCCCGATTCAACCATCTTGCGGTAGATAGAGAAGTGGTGCTTGGGGCGCCCGCTTATGTCGGCGGTGATGCCCGCCTCGGTCAAGGCTCCTTCCAGCTCGCCTACGACCTTTTCGATGAACACCTCCCGCTCGGGAGAACGTTCGGTCAGTTTCGTCTCGATCTCTGCGTAGATCCCGGGCTCGAGGATTGCGAAGCATCGATCTTCCAACTCGTGCTTGATCTCCTGGACCCCAAGCCGGTGAGCGAGCGGGACGTACACATCGATGGTTTCACGGGCGACGCGCTGCTGTTTCTCGGGTCGCAAAGCGGCCACGGTGCGTATGTTGTGGAGGCGGTCGGCCAGTTTCATCAGCAGAACCCGCACGTCCTGGGCCATGGCTACAACCATCTTGCGGATCGTGGCGGCCTGTGCCTCTTGCGGGGATGAGTACTGAATCCGGTCGAGCTTGGTGACGCCGTCGATCAAACGCGCCACTTCAGTGCCGAACTCCGTCTCTATCTGGTGAAGGGTTACCTCTGTGTCTTCGACCGTGTCATGAAGCAGGGATGCCGCCAGGGCCGGGGCGTCGAGGCCATATCCCGCAAGGATGTCGGTGACGGCCACAGGGTGGGTGATGTACGGGTCGCCCGATTTGCGCAGCTGACCGCGGTGGGCTGTTTCGGCGAGGGTGTAGGCGCGTTTGACGATCCCATCGTCGGCATCCGGGAAGTGACGCCGGTGGGCGTCGAGGATGGAGGCAAAAGCCTCCTCAGTCGTACCGGATGAGGGCATGGAACGGGACCCCTTCAAGAGCTGCCCTGCCGTTGAGGAAGCCCAACTCGATGAATACCGCCACCCCCACCACTTCGGCCTGGGCCCGACGTATCAACTCGATGGCAGCACGAGCCGTGCCACCCGTGGCAATCACGTCGTCGACAATGAGCACCCTCTCCTGCGGTTCCACGGCGTCAACGTGCATCTCGAGGGCGTCGGTGCCGTACTCCAGGTTGTAGCTCTGCCGAAGGGTCTTCCAGGGCAGCTTCCCCGGTTTCCGGAGGGGAATGAATCCGGCCTCCAGGGTGCGGGCCACGGGCGCCGCCAGGGTGAAGCCCCGGGCTTCGATCCCAGCCACCTTGCTCACCCGGGCATCTTCGTACTTCTCGGCTATAGCTGCGATCAGGGCGTTGAAGGCCACCGGATCGGCCAACACCGGGGTGATGTCCTTGAAGACGATTCCTGGTTCCGGGAAGTCGGGTATGTCTCGAACGAGCGAGCCTAGATCCACCACAAAAGTCTACCCGAGTGGCCCGGCGGGTCTCAGCGCCGGCGTTTCTTGGGAGGCCGGGGAGTGGCCCCGGTGCCGCGTGGGAGGGGTGGAGCCTCCACCACCGCGATCGCATTTGGGGAGGCCGCGATGGCTTGACCCTTGGCGGCCAATCGTCTGCGCCGACTGATCCAATCCTCCTCTTGCTCCTTCCAGGCGGCCAGAAAAGGAGTGGCGACACAAACCGACGAGTAGGTGCCGACCGCAATGCCAACGAAGAGAGCGAGAGCAAAGTCACGCAGGCTCGACGCACCAAAGATGAAGGATCCGACGAACAGAATGGAGCCGACAGGAAGGAGAGAAGTGAGCGCAGTGATGACCGAGCGCGGCATGATCTGGTTGGTCGCCCGGTTGGCGATTGCCGAATAGGTCATCCGATCGGCGTAATCCTCGACATGTTCTTCGATCTTGTCGAAGACCACCACCGTGTCGTACAGCGAATAACCGAGGATGGTGAGGGCCGCTACCACCGTGGCCGGGGTGACCTCGAAACCGGTTATTGCATAGACCCCGATGGTGACAATCAGGTCGTGGACCAGCGAAACGATGCCTGCGACAGCCATCTTCCACTCGAGCCGGAGCGTCATGAACAGCATCACGGCACCGAGGAACACCACCAGAGCTATCACCGATTGGCGCAGAATGATGGCGCCAAAGGTAGGGCCGACCGCGTCGACCGAAATGTCGGCCCTGGTCGCTCCCGTCGCGGATGCGACCTCATCGAGCAGATCGGCCTGAACGTCGTCTTCGAGAGCAGGAGTCTGCAGACGCACGGAAGCCCCGTCGTCGACCAGCTGTATCACCGCCTCTGCGATTCCGAGTTGGCGGGTTGTCTCCCTGAGATCCTCCACGGTGGCTCCGAGCGGGTTCGTCGCGTTGATGGAAAGGCCGCCCCGAAACTCGATCCCGAGGTTGAGATCGCGGACGACCAGGGCCAGCAAGGAAACCATCACCGCGATCGCCGAAATCCGGAGCCACATTGTCCGCTTCCCGACAAAATCGAAGTTCGTTTCACCTCGCAGAAAGTCACGGAGAGTCGTCACAGCGACGCCGACTTGATCGAGAACCAGCCACGATCGCCCAGACTGGTATGGGCGAGAACCCAGGTGGCCCGGCGCGTGAACGCTCGAGCAATGAACACGTCCAGAACCGTGGCTATCCCCAGCGAGAGGGCAAACCCCTTGACCGCCCCCACCGAGAGGAACCAAAGCAGGCCAGCTCCGATGAAGGACACCGTGTCGGCAGTGAGGATCGTGCGAAACGACTTGCGAAAGCCTTCCTCAACGGCCGAGCGGACTGAGCGCCCTTTGCGTATCTCTTCTTTCACCCGTTCGAAATAGACGACGTAGGAGTCTGCCGTGATACCCACCGAAATGATCACCCCGGTCACCCCCGCCAGGGTGAGAGTGAGCCCCTGAAACCGGCCAAGCAGAGAGAACACGACGAGCAACAACGAGGCGAACACCGTCAGGCCGAGGACAGCCACAACTCCCATGGCCCGGTAATAGCTGATCAGGAGCACGCAGACCAGGCCAAGCCCTATCAATCCGGCGATGATGCCTGCCCGAAGCGAGTCGGCACCCAATGTGGCCGATACTTTCTGGACCTGCGAGCGTTCAAAGCTCACCGGGAGTGAGCCGTACCGCAGCAGTGCCGCGGTATCGCGTGCCTCCTGTTCGTCGGCGGAGGTGTTGCCAAAGGTGATCTGAGCGCTGCCCCCGGTAATCCCCTCGGGACCAACATCGGCGGATACCGCCGGAGCAGCCACCACTTCGCCGTCTAGAACGATTGCGATGCAACGCTGTGGGCTCCCTAGCGCACCCTGGGCGGCAGCCCCGGTCACGTCGGCGAACTTGCCCGCTCCCGCCGAGGTGAGATCAAGACCGATGACCCACTGCGCCTGATTGGGATCGAATCCCGGTACCGCATCAGCCACATCCTCACCAAGCAGGGCGGCCGGGCCAACATGGAGCACCTCAGGCAGCACCACCCCTAGACCGGAGCTGCCACAGCCGCTCGTTGATGCAAGGTAGGAGTCCTTGGTGGGGTCGTCGACGATCGTCAGTCCCGTCAAGGGATCAACATTGGGTGGGAGCGTGGTGGGGGTGGTGGATGTGGTGGTGGTCGCCGCTGTGGTTGTCGTCGAAGCCCCCGTAGTTGACGTAGTCGCCGAACTCGAACCCGTGCTGGAAGTTGTACTGGTCGTCGAGGTCGACGCGGTAGTCGTGGTGGTCACGAGCGGACCCAGATCACCGAACGTTGCCTCGAGCACCGGACGGAAGGAGAGCTGGCCGGTCTGGCCGATGGCGTCCAGGGCCCTCTCTTCGTCCTCTACACCTGGCAGCTGCACTTGCACCGTGTTGGCGCCCGAGATCGTGATCTCCGGTTCCTGGACTCCTCCGACGTCTTCGATTCTGCGGCGCATGATTTCGACCGCTTGCTCCAATACTTCCTCATCGGTGCCTGCCGGCGCGGTGAGCACTACGGAAGTGCCTCCCGAGAGGTCAAGGCCCAACCGGGGAAGGATGTTCTGGGAAAGGACGAACACCAGCCCTCCCCACGACAGCGTCAAGACGATCAGAAGACCGATCAGACGCCGCCGCAAAGCTCAGGCCTTGTCTGCGATGCGGCTGGCGATCGCCCTACGCACGACCCGCAGCCTGCCCTGCTCCACCTCGATAACAACGGCGTCGTCGTCGAGGGCGCGGATGACCCCCTGGATTCCGCCAATGGTCTGCACTTTGTCACCGAGAGACAGGGCCGATGTCAGCTCCTGTTGAGCTTTCATCCGTTTGCGCTGCGGGCGCAGAATCAGGACGTAGAACACCGCCACCATGACGCCAAGGAAAATCAACGACGAATAGCCCGATGACTCGGGCGCGGCAGTCGTAAGCAATACGGAAGTCACGGAAACAACCTCACAGGCCGGTTAACGAGGCGCGACCTTAGTCGGTCCCGGGCGCCACTGGCAGACGGCGGGCCCTGACGGCCGCCAGATGGGTGCCAAGTTGGCCGGCCGCAACGGCCTGGCGGATTCCCCCGAGCAGCTTCATGGTGTAGGTGAGGTTGTGCAGGGAAAGAAGGCGGAATGCCGCCAATTCGTTGTTGGCGAGAAGATGCCGGAGGTAGCCGCGGTGGTGACGAAGGCACGTGTGGCATCCACACCCGTCCTCGAGGGGGCGGGGATCGGAGGCGTACTCGGAGCGGCGCAAGTTGAAGTCGCCGTCGGCTGTGAACACCCGGCCGTGACGGGCGAGCCGGGTCGGCCAAACACAGTCGAACAAGTCGGCCCCCACTTCGATGGCGGACATCACCCCTTCTGGATCACCCAGTCCCATCACATACCGGACGCGGTCGGTGGGTAGTTGGTCGATCGCGGCAACTAATGCAGCGTTGCGGTCGACGGCTGACTCCCCCACCGACAGCCCGCCGATGCCGAAACCGGCGAAGCCGAGCGAAGCGGTTTTGGAGGCACTCATCGCTCGAAGGTCCGGGTCGATGCCGCCCTGCACGATTCCGAAAAGGGCCTGATCGGAACGTGAATGTGTCTCGAGAGAACGTTCGGCCCACCGCAGGGTGCGTTCCATCGCCTCGCTCACGACCTCCCGCGCCGCCGGAAGACTGACACAGATGTCGAGCACCATGGCGATGTCGGCTCCCAGTTCCTCCTGGATCTTCACGGCCTCCTCGGGCCGCAAACGGACAACCCGCCCGTCGTAAACGCTCTTGAACGTCGCCCCGTCTTCGTCAATCTTCGGTTGAAGAGAGAAGATCTGATAACCGCCTGAGTCGGTCAAGATCGGACGCTTCCATCCCCAGAAGTCGTGCAGCCCCCCGAGATCGGTCACCACCTGCGTTCCCGGCCGCAGCAACAGGTGATAGGTGTTGGCGAGGGCAATCTCCGTTCCGGTGGCCTCGAGATCGTCCACGTCCACGGCTCGCACCGCAGCCCGGGTGCCCACTGGCATGAATGCCGGAGTCGAAACGGCACCGTGCGGTGTGTGCAGAATGCCGGATCTCGCTTTGCCATCGCTGGCTTCAAGAGACCAACGAACTGGGGAGTTCATCGCTCGCAATACATGGCATCTCCGAACGAGGCGAAGCGATAGCCGCGCTCGAGTGCTGCTTGGTAGGCGTATCGCCAGCTTGGCCCCATGAAGGAGGACAACAGAACGAGGAGGGTTGTACTGGGAAGGTGAAAGTTGGTGACGAGTCCGTCGACAACTGTGAATTCGTAACCGGGGGTGATGAAGAGCCCGGTGAGGCCGCTTTCGGCGCGCACCAAGCCATCGCCGGTAGCCACCGATTCCAGGGTTCTAGTGACCGTAGTGCCGATGGCAATGACGCGGCCCCGCCGCTGGCGGCAGTCTTTGATGGCGCCGGCGGCGGCCTCGGGCACTTCGAACTCTTCCGTGTGGATCTGATGGTCCGAAATATGATCGGTGGTGATGGGCCGGAAAGTGTCGAGTCCGATGTGGAGAACAACCTCGGTTGTTTCTATCTGGCGCTTTGCAAGGCGGACCATGACCTCGGGCGTGAAGTGAAGGGCGGCTGTCGACGCTGCGGCCGAGCCGGGTTCGGTGGCGAACATGGTTTGGTACCTGTCCTGTTCGGCGAGAGCAGTGTGGATGTAGGGGGGCAGGGGCACCTCACCTGAGCTGGCCATGGCCGCCTCCGCATCCATTCGGAGAGTCACAATCCCGTTGTCGGGTCCTTCCTCGATGACGGCTGGTGTGCCGGCGAAGTCGAGGAAGGTACCGGCCCGCAGTCGTCGGGAAGGACGGACTGCCGCTTGCCAGAGGTCCTCGGAGATTCGACGAAGGAGTAATGCTTCGACCTGGCCGCCGGTGCTGCTCTTCCGGCCTTTGAGACGGGCAGCTCTAACCCGAGTTCGGTTGACGACAACGAGATCACCTGGACTCAGTAGATCGGGCAGATCGGCGAACGTGCGGTTCGATAGGTCACGCGTGTCGAGCAGGCGAGCAGCATGGCGCGGTTCGATCGGCACCTGGGCGATCTGTTCCGGAGGAAGGTGGTAATCGAAATCTGAGGTCAGCAAGAGGCTGAAGGATATTGCCGGTCAGAACCCTGCGAAATCTTCGGGCTCCGTGCGAAACCAATTCGACAGGTTCACCACCCCCCTCCCGGCTTCGCCGTACTCCCCCCAACGTCGCTCCGCTCCTGGGGGAGAAACAGAACCCGCGTTTCTCCCACTCGCTCCTGGGGGAGAAACAAGAAGTCCGTTTCCTCCCCCAGCGAACGGAGTGAGCGTTGGGGGAGGTGCCACGGAGTGGCGGAGGGGGCGGCGAAGCCTTGGGGGAGAAAATCGCTTCGCCCTAAAGCAGCGACCCCTGCGCCGAATTTGGTGGCGTTGCGCCGAGGTGTTGGTAGGCCATTAACGTCGCCACCCGGCCACGGGGGGTTCGCTGCAACAGCCCCTCTTGCAGCAGGAAGGGTTCGTAAGCATCTTCGACCGTCTCCGGTTCCTCGCCTACGGCGATCGCCAGCGTCGAAAGACCGACAGGTCCTCCCCCGAACTTGTGAATGACCGCCGAAAGGATGGCGCGGTCGACTTTGTCGAGGCCGAGCTCGTCGATTTCGAACATCGCCAGTCCATCGAGGGCAGTGGCAACGTCGATGCGCCCATCGGACCGGGCGATCGCGTAATCACGGACCCGGGCCAGCACCCGGTTGGCGATTCGGGGGGTGCCCCGGCTGCGAGCCGCGATCAACGCCGCCGAGTCGTCGTCGATCTTCGCCTCCAGGATTCGGGCCGAACGGAGAACGATCTGCAGCAGTTCGGTCTCGTCGTAGTAATCCAGCCTGTCTTCGATGCCGAAGCGGTCACGCAGCGGCGCAGTGACCTTGCCTTTGCGGGTGGTGGCTCCGACCAGGGTGAAGTGGGGAAGATCAAGGCGGATCGACTGGGCCGCCGGTCCTTTGCCGAGGACGATGTCGAGTTGGTAGTCCTCCATGGCCGGATAAAGGACCTCCTCGACCGCCCGCGGCAGCCGGTGAATCTCGTCGATGAAGAAGACGCTGGCATGCTCGAGGTTGGAGAGGATCGAGGCCAGGTCACCCGGGCGCTCCAAGGCGGGTCCCGAGGTGATCCGAAACTCGACCCCCATCTCCTGGGCGATGATCCCGGCCAGGGTGGTCTTGCCGAGCCCCGGAGGCCCCGACAACATCACGTGGTCGAGGGGACGGCCTTGGGTGCGGGCGGCCTCGATCGAGATCCGAAGGCGTTCTTTGACGTTGTGCTGCCCTATGAACTCATCGAGACGCCGGGGCCGAAGGGTGACGTCGTCGTCATCCTCTTCGGCAGGGTCGATCAACGAGTCTTCCCTCATCTCCGACCCAACAATCTCAAGGCGTCCCGGATCTGGGTCGGCACCGGGGCTTCGAAGTCGAGCGAACTGGCAACGTCGCGGATCTCGGCCGGTGTGTAACCAAGGGTCTCCAGAGCCTGGCGGACCTGGGAAGCGGCAGCGGCGCCTTCCAGCACGGTCGCTTCGACGTTCTCCATCTTGGGCTTCAACTCGAGTACCAGCTTCTGGGCTGATCGCTTCCCAACGCCAGGAACAACAGTCAGGGCATCGACGTCCTCGGCGGCGACGGCCCGTCTGATCTCGCTCACAGTGAGCGATCCCAGCATGGCCTGGGCCAGCTTTGGTCCGACCCCGCTCGCCGTCAGCAGGATCCGAAAGAGATCACGTTCGGCTTCACGACCGAAACCGAACAGGCTGATGCCGTCCTCACGGCCGTGGAGATGGGTGTGGACCACAACTTCCTCGCCGATGCCAGGCAGCTCGACCTGGGTTCGGGGCGTGACCATGACTTCGTAACCGACCCCGGAGACATCGACCACCACGGATCCGGTGCCCCGGGCTACCAGGGTGCCGCGCAGGCGTCCGATCATCTCGTAGCCCTGGCCGGAACGTGGAGCGACTGGAGATGACAGATCGCTACCGCGAGAGCGTCGGCGGCGTCGGCCGGTTGGGGCAGGGCCTTGAGACGGAGACGACGGGCGACCATGGCCTGTACCGCCGGTTTCCCCGCCGCTCCGTCGCCGGTGACGGCGGACTTGATGGTGGTAGGCGTGTACTCGAACACCTCCATCCCGGATTGGGCCGCTGCCAGGATCGCCACCCCCGCCGCCCGACCCACTGCCACGGCCGTCTGGCGATTGAGGTTGGTGAATACCTGTTCGATCGCCATCACCTGCGGGTGGTGCTGCTCGATGATGCTCAAGAGGCTTTCATACAGTTCGCGGAGGCGCTCGGCAACCGGGGCCTCAGGACGCGTACGAATGACCCCGGCTGCGAGGGTGACCAGCGACGGGTTCTTGCCGACTATTCCATAACCGGTGGTGGTCAACCCGGGGTCGACGCCAAGGACGAACATGTGTACGGCACGATACCCCATGAGGTACGGCGGTCGGCGGCAAGGCTCAGCCGTCCGCCAGTTCCGCCAGCAACTCGTCGGACATCTCGTAGTTGGCGTAGACCGCCTGCACGTCGTCCAGGTCTTCCAGGGCGTCAACCAGCCGAAGTACCTTGCCCGCCGACGAGGCGTCGACCGGGACGGTGGATCGAGGTAGTTTGGTCAACTCGGCGTTGAGCACCGTCAACCCAGCCCCTTCAAAGGCTCTCTGCACCCTGATCAGATCGGTGGGGGCGGTGATGACCTCGAATACCTCGTCCCCGGGGCGGACGTCCTCGGCGCCGGCCTCCAACGCCACGGCGAGCACCTCGTCCTCGTTGCCAGCAACTTCTATATAGCCCTTGGTCTCGAAGAGGTATCCAACCGATCCCGGCTCGCCCAGGTTGCCGTGGTTGCGCGTGAAGGTCGAGCGCACCTCGGAGGCGGCCCGGTTGCGATTGTCGGTCAGAACCTGGACAAAAGTCGCCACCCCTCCCGCCGCATAACCCTCGTACCAGATCTCGTCGTAGCTGGTGGTGTCGGCTCCCCCGGTCGCCCGACTGATGGCCCGATCGATGTTGTCCATCGGCACCGCGTTGGCCCGGGCTTTGGCAACCGCCGCCGCCAGAGTCGCGTTGGCGACGCGGTCGCCGCCGCCTGCCCGCGCGGCAACTTCGATGGCCCGGGTCAGTTTGGCGAACAACTTCCCGCGCCTTGCGTCGTTGGCGCCCTTCTTCCGCTTGATCGTCGCCCACTTGGAATGTCCGGACATGTCTACAAACCTCAGATCGACCCGACGAACATTTCGTGGATCCGGTCGTCTCCGGTCAGTTCGGGGTGGAACGAGGAGGCGAGGACCCGGCCCTGTCGCACCATTACCGGATGACCATCGATGGTAGCCAGCACCTCGACACCGTCGCCCATTTTGGCCACCCGGGGAGCCCGGATGAAGACAGCCCGGAATGGGCTGTCCAAGCCGGTGACATCAAGATCGGCTTCGAACGACTCGTTCTGTCTGCCAAAAGCGTTGCGCTCGACGACTACGTCGAGGTTGCCAAGCAGCGGCTGGTGGCCTTCGGCCACACTTGCCGCCAGAAAGATCATTCCCGCACAGGTGCCAAAGGTGGCGAGGCCGGCCTCGATTCGACTCCGCAATGGGCCAAGAACTCCAAAGCGCACAGCCAGTTTGCCGATGGTGGTCGACTCGCCGCCAGGAATTATCAAAGCGTCGATCTCTTCTAATTCGGCGGCCGTGCGGACCGCCCGGGTTTCACAACCCAGACGTTCCAGGACCATCAAGTGTTCGCGGAAATCTCCCTGCAGGGCGAGGACCCCGACAACGGGCATGAGTTCACCAGCCCCGCTCCGCCAGCTTCTCGTTGGGCGGGATCTTGTCGATCTCCAGTCCGGGCATGGCCTCGCCAAGTCCGCGCGACACTTTGGCAACGACGTCGGGATCGTTCCAGAAAGTCGTGGCTTCGACAATGGCCCGCGCAAATGCCTGCGGGTCGGAGCTCTTGAAGATGCCCGATCCCACAAAGACGCCGTCCACCCCGAGGCCCATCATCAGCGCGGCGTCCGCCGGGGTGGCGATCCCGCCGGCCGCAAAGTTGACAACAGGCAGCTTGCCTGTCTGATGAATCTCGCGGACCAGTTCGTAGGGAGCTCCCAGGTCTCGGGCCGCTGCCATCAATTGCTCCGGACCGAGTTGAGTCAGCCCGCGCAGCTCGTTGGTAAGGGTGCGCATATGTGTGACTGCCTCCACCACGTTGCCGGTCCCTGCCTCACCTTTGGTTCGGATCATGGCGGCGCCTTCGCCAATCCGGCGCAGCGCCTCTCCGAGATTGCGGGCTCCGCAAACAAACGGTGTCGTGAAGGCCCACTTGTCGATATGGTGCGCGTTGTCGGCCGGAGTAAGCACCTCTGACTCGTCGATGTAGTCGACCCCCAGAGACTGGAGCACCCGCGCCTCTGCAAAGTGGCCGATGCGGCACTTGGCCATGACCGGAATCGTCACGATCTGCTGGATCTCTTCGATCTTGGTCGGATCGGCCATCCGGGCAACGCCACCAGCTTTGCGAATGTCGGCCGGCACCCTCTCCAGGGCCATGACCGCCACGGCACCCGCCTCCTGTGCGATCCGGGCTTGATCGGCGGTGACCACGTCCATGATCACGCCGCCTTTCAGCATCTCGGCGAGACCTCTTTTCACCCGATCGGTGCCTCGTTCCACGTGCGCTCCTTGGTCAATGGAGCAATGCTACCCGGGGCCATCATGTGCGCCGGCGGCAGCTAGGTAGCAATCAAGGTATTGAGGCAGCACCACCGACCAATCAAAACGGCTCACCCGGGCGAGGGCAGATTCAGACAGAGCTCTCCTCTCGGCTGGACTGTCGAGCAGCCGCAATACGGCGACCGCGAGAGCGCCAGGATCGCCTCTGGCGACATATAGAGCCGCGTCGCCCGCCACCTCCCGGAAAGGTTCGAGGTCGGAAACGACCGGGGCGCATCCGGCCGCCATCGCCTCGACCAGGGTTATGCCGAAGCTCTCACCGCCGAGATTCGGTGCTACGAAGATCGCCCCACTTGCAAGTTCGGCCCTTTTGTCCTCCTCGAATACCCGGCCGCGGAAGGACACCCCGGCCTGATCGATCCCGTCGGAGCCGAGAACTACCAGTTCCGCGCCGGGAAAACCCTGGCGAACCCCCTCCCACGCCCTGAGCAACACCTCCAAGCCTTTGCGCCGATCGCTTCTTCCAAGAAAGACCACCCGGTTGTCCAACCTCTCGGCGCCGTGGCGGAACGACGCCACGTCGAGTCCGTTGGGGATGATCCGGGCGGGCAGGCCAAGCGGGGCCGCCGCCGCGGCGGAGACCGCCGTGATCACTCTTCCGGTCCACCAACGTCTCGGAGTCATGCGATATAGGGGCGCCACCCAGGGTGGCGGAGCGGCATGAGCAGTCGCAACCAGGGGAACCCGGGTACCGAGCAGAGCGGGGCCTACAACTGGCATCAGCGGTTCGTGGAGATGGACGACGTCGGCCCCCACAACGGCGGCACGGGTTCGGGATATTGCCGACGGTGAGAGGCAGATGGGCACGCGGGAGCCGTTGGCGGGAATCACCACCGAACGGCCCACGTCGATGCCCTGACCGTCGGGGGCGCCGGGGCCGACCACCCAGGCGTCGTGACCGATCTTCTTCAGCTGCTCGACTAACTCAAGGACCTGTGTCTGCACTCCCCCCGGCCGCCCCAGGTCGTAGGGCGAAACCACCGCAATGCGGGTCACTCCTCCACCCGGTCGGACGGCCAGTTGGGCTGGAACAGATGCCATTGTTGAGGAGCCTGCCTGATGTCGGACTCGAGTTGGGCCGCAACCATGCGCGTCCCTTCTTCAAGCCGATCGGGCCCGGTGGGCAGCTGCATCGGCGGACCGAACACAACGCGGTGACCGGTCGGAGTGAAAAAGACGACGGCCGGCAACAACGGCGCTCCGGTGCGGGCGGCCAGGGCAACCGGCCCAGCCGGGAGGGTGGTGATCTCACCGAAGAACTCGGTTTTGACGCCGCGCCCGTTGAGGTCACGGTCGGCGAGTAGACAAACCGCCCCTCCGGCCGCCACGGCTGCCTCGACCTGGCGCATGACACCTTTGACATTGAGGATCACCTTGATTCCGAAGGCTTCCCTCAGGGAGGTGAACCAGGCGGTTATGAGCGGGTTGCCCAGCCGCTCAGCCACAGCCACGATCTGTATGCCCGCCCGGAACCCCGAAAGGGCACCGGCTTCCCAGTTTCCGAGGTGCGGGAGGGCGATCACGGCTCCAGTCCCGGCCCGTCCCGCCGCAGCCAGGTTCTCGAGCCCGTCGACGATCAGACCACGGTCGACTTCTGGGATCCGACGAGGACGAACCCAGAAGGTCTCGGCCCAATACCTTCCATACGATCTGAACACTTCGAGCACCGCCCGGTCGAGGTCGGCGTCATCGCCCAGGACGCGGCGCATGTGGCGCCGAACCATCCGCTTGCGATGTCCCCCAAAGAGGTGCCAGACCCTGCCACCAAACGTACCCACCCGGCGCGCGGCACTGGCAGGGAGCAGTCCAAACAGACCGACCAGTCCTCTCACGAGGAGATAGACCAACCGATCCTTCACGGCGTCAGTTGGCGATAAGTCTCAAAGAAGCGCCAGGCGACAGTCGACCAGGTGGCGACCACCATGACCCACAACATCGGTTCCACCAAACCGATCAACAGACCGATCGTAAATAAGAGGACCCGTTCGGCCCGGCCCATCAGGCCCCCCCGCCCATCCAATCCTGCCGCCTCCGCTTTGGCACGGAGATAGGGGACCAACATAGATCCCCCTAGAGCGAGCACGATGAGAAGCAGGACGCGGGTATTGCCGGTCATCGCAACCGCAAGCCCGGCAAAACAGGCGATCTCGCCGACCCGATCAGAAACGGCGTCGAGCAGGGCACCACGGGGCGAGGCCTTCCCGGCGGCACGAGCCACCGAACCGTCGAGGCCGTCGAGGATCGAGCCGACCAGTGCCACCGCCGCGCCGGTGCGCAGCCAACCGAAGCCCAGGAACACGCCTCCGGCGACCGTCACCAGCAGGCCGATGAAGGTGAGCAGCTGGGGAGTGACGCCCATGCCAGCTAGACCGCGCCCGATCGGTTGAATGGCCCATTGCAGGCGGGGTCGCACCCGGAGGTCGATCATCGTGCAGACAATCGTTGCAAGGGCGCCAATGTAGCCGACCGATCCGGCCGAAACCGCTCTCACTATGATCGCTCGGTCCCCCCCGAGGAGGTTTTGTGGTTCCCGAGAACATCCGCAACGTGGCCCTGGTCGGTCATGGAGGCAGCGGAAAGACCTCGTTGGCCGAAGCACTGCTCTACGTAGCCGGGGTCACCACGCGTCAGGGTTCGGTCGATCTCGGCACCACGATCCTCGACTTCGACCCCGAAGAGCAGGACCGCAAGATCTCTCTCGGACTATCGGTCGCCTCCGTTGAGTGGAAGGGCCACCGCATCAACATCATCGACACCCCGGGCTACGCCGATTTCTCCGGTGATGCCAGGGTGGCTCTGCGAGCGGCCGATCTTGCCCTATTTGTGGTTTCAGCAGTTGACGGCGTCGAAGTCCAAACCGAGATCCTCTGGAAGGTCGCCGAAGACGAAGGGATCCCCCGGGCCATTTTCATCACCAAACTCGACCGGGAACGGGCTTCCTTCAGCAGGGTTCTCGCCCAACTGCGAGAGACGTTTGGCAAACGCGTGGCGCCGGTCCAGGTACCGATCGGAGAAGAACTCGGTCTATCCGGCGTCGTCAGAGTGGTATCCGGCAAGTCGTTCACCTACGGTCCCGACGATCGGACCGGCACCATATCGGACAGCACGCCGCCGGAAGTGCAACGTCTCGTCGACGAAACCCACACCTCATTGGTGGAGTCGGTGGTCGAGACCGACGACGGTTTGATGGAGAGGTACTTCGAGGGCATCGAACCTTCGGCAGACGTGATCGTCTCGACGGTGCACAAGGGCATGCTGGCTGGCGAGATTTTTCCGGTCCTTGTCGGCGCATCCACCCGTCGCATCGGGGTCGACACGCTCTGCGAGTTTCTCATCGACTTCGCGCCCAACCCGCTCGAGCGCACGTTTCCACCCGTGGCCGCCGGTGAGCCGATCGCCATTCGGGAAGATGGACCCGCGGCGGCCTACGTTTTCAAGACGGTCAGCGATCCCTTCGTCGGGAGAATCTCCATGTTCCGGGTTGTCTCAGGATCGATTTCCCCGGATGCCGATCTCGAGGTCTCCAGGGGCGGGCATGCCCGGATGCACAACCTCTTCTACTTGATGGGCAAGGAGCACGTCGACGCCAAGACGCTCACGGTCGGTGACATCGCGGCCGTGGCCAAAGCCGACAACATTCATGCCGGCGATACCCTTCGCTCCCACGGTCTCAAACTCACGCTCGCACCCGTCAACTTTCCAAGCCCGGTCACCCAGGTGGCCATTTTTCCAAGAAGCCAGCACGACGAGGAGAAACTCTCGACAGCGCTCCAGCGGATGCTCGAGGAGGATCCGACACTCAGGGTCGATCGCAACGCCGAGACCGGCGAGACCGTCCTGTCAGGGCTTGGCGACACACACCTGGATGTCACCATCGCCCGCATCCACCGCAAGTTCGGGGTGGATGTGGAGACCGCCCTCCCCAAGATCCCATACCGCGAAACCATCACCGCCTCAGTTGAGGCCGAAGGAAAACACAAGAAACAGTCCGGCGGACGCGGTCAATACGGAGTAGCCAACGTCAAATTCTCCCCGCTCCCCCGTGGCTCCGGGTACGAGTTCATCGACGCCGTGAAGGGAGGTGCCATCCCTCGCCAGTTCATCCCGGCCGTCGACAAGGGCATCCAGGAAGCGCTGCAGCGGGGAATGCTGGCCGGTTATCCGGTCATCGACGTCGCGGCCGAGGTGAACGATGGCAAGTTCCATGCCGTCGACTCCGACGAGTTGTCGTTCCGGATGGCCGGGATCCAGGCGGTCAGGGCGGCGGCACCTTCCCTGCGCGGAGTGCTATTGGAGCCAGTCATGAGGTTGACGATCCGGGTACCGGAGGAACACACCGGGGATGTAATGGGGGACATCAACTCGAAGCGGGGCCGGGTGCTGGGGATGGACTCGGACGGGGCGGCCCGGGTGATCGACGCCGAAATCCCCATGGCCGAGGTGCAACGCTACGCCGCCGATCTACGTTCGATGACATCGGGCCGGGGCACCTTCGAAGTTGCATTCGACCACTATGCCGAAATGCCCAATCAGGAGGCTTCCAAGGTGATAGCAGCCAGCCACAAGGAGTCGGAATGAGCAGTCGAGATGGATGAAGCCACGTTCCGCTACCGGGACCGGGATGTGGTGCTGCCCGTGATCGGGGGCTCCGAGACCGAAGCGGGAGTCGACATCTCCAAACTGGCGGCCGAAACCGGGCTTTTCACCGTCGACCGCGGCTTTGCCAACACCGCCGAAGCTGAAAGCAGTATCAGTTTCATCGATGGGGCGGCTGGGATACTCCGTTACCGGGGTTATCCGATCGAACAACTCGCCGAGCAGTCCTCGTTCATCGAAGTGGCCTACCTTCTTCTCTACGGCGAACTTCCATCGACCGAGGCTCTCGACGAGTTCGCCGGTTCCATCACCCACCACACCCTTCTGCGCGAGGACATGAAGCACCTCTTCGAGGCCTTCCCCCACAGTGCCCACCCGATGCAGATACTTGCGTCTGCCACCTCCGCCCTGGCCACCTACTACCCCGATGCCCTCAACCCCCGCGACGCTGAATCGGTCGACATTTCCTGTCGACGCCTATTGGCCAAGATGCCCACCATGATTGCCTGGCTCTACAAGTACCGGGTTCACCAGGCCTATGCATACCCGCGCAACGACCTCGACTATCCCACCAACTTCCTGCACATGGTCTATTCGCTTCCCACCGAGCCCTATCTTGCCGACCCGATCGTGGCTGCGGCACTCAATGTCCTCCTAATCCTTCACGCCGACCACGGGCAGAACTGTTCGGCCACGGCTGTCAAGCTGGTGGGGTCGGGAGAGGCCAACATCTTCAGTTCGGTCGCCGCCGGCGTTCTCGCACTGGGCGGTCCCCGTCATGGCGGTGCCAACCAGGAAGTGCTGGAGATGCTGGAGGCGATGCTGGAGGCCGGCGGAGACGTGTCGTACTTTGTCGAGCGGGCCAAGGATCGGACCGACCCGTTCCGCCTGATGGGATTCGGACACCGCATCTACAAGAACTTCGATCCCCGGGCCCGGATCATCAAGAAAGCGGCCGAGGGTGTCCTTGCCAAGCTCGGCATCGACGACCCGCTGCTGGACATTGCCCAGGAACTGGAACAGGTGGCTCTCTCCGACGACTACTTCATCGAGCGGCGCCTCTACCCCAACGTCGACTTCTACTCCGGCATCATTTACCGGGCACTCGGTTTTCCAACGGACATGTTCACCGTGCTGTTTGCACTTGGTCGACTTCCCGGTTGGCTCGCCCAGTGGAAAGAGGGTGCAGAGGATCCGAACACGCGCATCTTCCGGCCTCAACAGATCTACGTCGGGCCCACCGAACGCAACTATGTTCCGGTCGGCCAACGAGCATCGGGCTAGGTCCCGACCGGAATCTCCTCGACGTAGGGTTCACCCACGAGTTCGCCCGTAACCCCGTCGACCACGATCAAGGCCCTTTGGCGGGGAGGATTCTCGGCGTCGTAAAGGACTACGTGCCAACGGGGCCGGGCCGCCAGCCCATGGAAACTTACAGCCGCCGAGGCGTGGCCTATCGCAAACGGGGCGACCGTGGCCGCGGTGCCCAGCGCCTGTTCGGGTGTCCCTGACAATGGCCATGACGCTTGCCAGTGCCACCACGCAATGACAAGGACGCCCGCAAAAAACACAAAGCGCCCTCCACCCTGGAGGACCACAAGACCGACCAGCGCCAGGCCCGCGTAGATGTACGCCCCGACCCGGCGACGATTGGGTTCGGGAAACTGATAGGGGCCGCGGCTGGCGGAATCGAGATCCTCGGGGACCCTGGCAGCGTCGGCTACCTCCTGGGGAATGTGGATGGGTTCCACTAGGCGTGAGGCGTGAGATGTGAGATGTGAGACGAGCCAGGGGGAGCCGCATTCTCCGTGAGTTCGGTGAGGGCAGCGTCAAGCGAAATGCCCCTTCGTTCCTTCTCCTCGCCGTATCGGCGGAGGCCAACCGTGCCCGACTCGACGTCCTTGTCACCAACCACTACGAGGTATGGGTGTTTGGCAGTGAGAGCGCGGCGGATCTTCTCCCCCACTGTGTCGTCACCCGTGTCTACTTCCACCCGGAGTTCGGCCGATCGCAATGTTGCGGCTACTGCCTCGGCATACTCACCATGGCGATCGGCCACCGGAATAACCGACACCTGGACCGGTGCAAGCCAGAGAGGAAAGGCACCGGCATAGTGCTCGATCAATACTCCAAAGAACCTCTCGATCGAGCCGGCCTTGGCGCAGTGGATCATGTACGGCTGAGCCGGTTGGTTCTCGCGGCTGGTGTATTCGAGTTCGAAACGGGCCGGCAGGTTGAAGTCCATCTGGATGGTCGAAACTTGCCAACGGCGACCGATGGCATCTTTGACATGGATGTCGATCTTTGGACCGTAGAACGCACCCTCGCCCGCGGCGATCTGGAACGGGA
>CAYYRT010000369.1:0-4151 GCA_964474055.1 uncultured Acidimicrobiaceae bacterium
CGGTGAAACCATCGGACAAGTCGGCGACGACGGCCCCGGGAAATCCGACGGCGGTCTGTTCGACCCAGTCGATGTCGCGGGGACGGGTTCCTTCCCCGACGAACATCCAAAACCGATCGGCGTCCAACCTCGCCACGGCAAGATCACGTCGTACGCCTCCTCGGGGCGTCAACCAGGTCGTGTAGATCACGCGTCCCGGGCTCACATCGGTCTGGTTGGAGCAGAGATGGTTGACCAGGGCGAGGGCGTCGGTCCCGGTCACCTCGATGATCGAGAGGCCGGTGAGGTCAAACAGTCCCGCTTGCTCCCTGGTGGAGAGGTGTTCCACCCCCTGCATGGGTGACCAATGGGCCCCAGCCCAGCCGCGGCGGTCAGGAATCCGATCCTCGTATTGGCCGATCCGCGACCTGTTGGCTTCGAACCAGTTGGGCAGTTCCAGACCGGCAAAGGTGGTGAACACCGCCCCGTTTTCGAGGTGCCGCTGGTGGAAGGGGGACAACCTCACGTTGCGTGGTTCCGAGATCGGCTCGCGGGGGTGGATGATGTCGTAGATCTCGGCGTAGTTCTTGTTGCACACCCTTTCGATGAAGCGGGGTGTGGTCTGAAAACCGTGAAAACGGTTGATATCGGCCTGGCGCATGTCCCACTCGGTTTCGCCGGCCGTCATCCATTCGGCGATCGACTTGCCCACTCCGCCGGCGTGGGTCAGCCATGAGGCGGTTGCGACCCACACTCCCTCCACGGCTGCTGGCCCGATGATGGGCATGCCGTCGACCGAGAAGGCGAAAATGCCGTTGATCCGGTGTGGGTAGGTACGGAAGTCGGTGCCGCGGAAGAATGGAAAGAGCCGCTGGGCCTTTTCCCAGGGTTCGCCGGCGAAGTCTTCGGGCGTGAATTCATGAATGGCGCCGGCGCCGAGGTCCCTGGGCCACACTGGACGCGGCCGATGGCGGTAGCTGCCGATCCCGAAGCTGTTCCAGTGCTGGCGGAAGTAGAGATACGTGTCGAGTTCACGCACCGACGGATAGATGATTTCGTCCTCGGGCCGGTCAGGATCGAAATGATCGAGATCCGCCAACGGAGGGCTGATCACGTATTGATGTTCGTAGCCGAGGAGCGGTATTGAGGTCCCCAGCTGTTCTCCGAGCAGGGGCGACCAGATGTTGGTCGCCATCAGGACGTGCTCACATTCGATTCGTTCCCCCGCAGCCGTTGTCACCGACCGGACCCGCCCATTGACCACTTCGAGGCCGATGACCTCGGTATTGCCTCTGATCCGGAGGCGACCGGTTTCAACGGCGTCTCTCTGGAGAGCCCCGGACACGTGCGCCCCGGCCACGATCTGTCCTTCCGACACGAACAGGGCACCGACCAGGGCCCCTTGATCGAGATGCGGAAGCTTCTCCATCGCCTCGGCAGGGCTCATGAGCTGAGCCTCGGTTCCGAAGCTGAGAGCCTCGCCATGCAAGCGGACAAGGTCGTTGAGGCGCTCCTGGGAGATCGCCACTTCGAGAGTGCCTACCGGATGCACCATTCGCCGATCCGGTGAATAGTCGGCCAGGGTTCGAAACAAACGGCTGCTGTTGAGCGCCATCTGGGTCAGGAGCTTGTTGTGACTCAAGGCAACCACACCGCCCGGGGCATGCGAGGTGGAACCGAGGTTCTGCACCGGATCCCCGCGATCGAGGAGGAGCAGATCGTCCCATCCCAATCGGGCGAGGTGGTACGCCGCACATGAACCGACAATGCCGGAGCCGATGATCACCACCCGGGGCATCTCAGCTCACGTCGGAGTCGGGTGAGGCCAGGTCGAGACCGCCTCCCAGTTCCCCCATCGAGCGATACGGCGCATCGTTGACGAGGGCAAGGTGGGACACGCCGAATTCGTCGAGGGTGCGCATGCCATCCTCGTCTTTGTGTAAGGACGTCATGAGCTGGGTCGCCTCTTTGCGCAGGGTCTCGTCAAGAGTCCTGGAGGTTGAGAGAGGCGGCATGGGATAGGGGCCCAGTCTGGTGAAGACGGTCAGACCGTCAAAAGGTGGGCCCTCAAGTTGGAGCATCATCGAATCGACTGCCGCCACATCAGCCTCTCCACTCATGACGAGGTCAAGGGAGGCACGGTGGGAGCCCGAGCGCTGCCACTCAAAGAAGCCGGCGGGCAGGCTGCGCCGCTGCATTTCGAGCCTGACCGCCACCCATCCGGAGAAAGACTTCGATTCGTTGTAGGCAAACCGGCTTCCAACCAGATCGAGCCAGGTCCTGGGTTCGAAGCCGGGGCGGGTGACCAGGTCGCTGAAGTAGATCGGAAGACCGTGATACGGCCGATCATCGAGAACAGGGGCAACCCACGGTGCCAGGCGGTCCAGCGACCGCCCGGTCGGCAGCCCGCACATGTAGACGATGTCGGCCTCCTCCGGGGTCGTGGTCACCACGTCTACCCCGAGCTGGACGGCCAGCCGGTCCATCAAGCTCATAAAGAGCCGGTTCTGTTGCTGGGAAAGGCACCCCGCGACTGAAAGTTGCATGCAAGTAGGGGAGATGTTCTGACGATAACCTGTACTGACCAGGTCCCAGAAGATGACAACCAAGGTTCTCGCAGTAAATCAATCGATTTCGCGACGCCCTTTCACTTCTGTCAGTCTGTACCAGCGCGATCAGGCAACTCTCGGCTACATGCTTGAGGACCTACGGGCGCTGTTGTCCCGGATGGCAACGGGGGAGTTGACCGTCATTCCATACCAATCCACGGAGTGGGGGGTGCACGGTCTCAAGAGGAGGGCGATAGTCGCCAACGCCATGGGGCTGCACAACCGCCGCACCGTGTGCGTGGTGGGCTTTTTCGGCGAAAGGCATGTCGAGCAGGATCGCGCTCCCCTGGAAGAGGCCAACGCCGAGATCGTCCTCGAGTTCAAGAACTTTCCCGGGATTCTCAGCTACAGCTCGATGGAGTTGCCCGACGGCAACTGGGCCAATCTGGTGCTTCACGACATTCCTGAAGTGAGGGAATACTGGCGCGCCAGCGAACGCCATGCGCGCGCCGCCCAGGAGTTGTCCCCTCTCTACTACCGGACGGTCCGCATTCACAACGGGACCCTGGCCGGAGGGGTGATGACCGGTAACGCCATCAGCATCGAACGGACCAAGTACTGGGACTACCGCTCCCTCAAGGTATGGCACGGGGTGAGAGAGTTGTCGACGCCGTCAGCGGGCCTGGCCCACTGATCGAGCTTTACAATCGAGCGGGTGCCGGATCGGGTCCACAACGCTGCCACGGTCGAATTCGACCATGTCACCAAGCATTACGGCGCCGCTGAGGCGAAGAAGGGTGCGCCGGGAGCTGTCAACGACCTGTCCTTGACAGTGCCTGCCGGCAAGATCTGTGTCCTGGTGGGCCCGTCCGGTTGCGGCAAGACCACCAGCCTGAAAATGGTCAACCGCATGATCGAGCCGACTTCGGGGCGCATTCTGCTCGACGGAGTTGACGCATCGACCCGCGATCTGATCGAGCTTCGCCGCAACATCGGTTACGTCATCCAACAGGTTGGGCTCTTTCCTCATCAGACAATCGAGGAGAACGTGGCCACCGTTCCGCGGTTGCTGGGTTGGTCAGAAGAGCGGCGGCTGGCCCGCGCCGCCGAATTGCTGCATTTGATGGGCCTTGACCCCGGACGCTACGCCCGTCGTTATCCCACCCAGCTTTCCGGTGGCGAACGGCAGCGGGTAGGAGTGGCCCGAGCCCTGGCTGCCGATCCGCCGATCATGTTGATGGACGAGCCGTTCGGGGCCGTCGACCCGATTGTGCGCGAGCGACTCCAAAACGAATTCCTTCGCCTGCAGGAGGACCTGGCCAAGACGATTCTGTTCGTCACCCATGACATTGATGAGGCCATCAAGATGGGCGACCTGGTGGCGGTGCTCCAGGTCGGAGGCGAGCTCGCCCAGTTTGCGAGCCCTGCAGACATGCTGGCCCATCCCGCCTCAGACTTCGTGGCCCAATTCGTCGGGGCGGACCGCGGACTGAAGCGGCTGTCGTTGTACCGGGTGGCCGACGTGCCCCTGGGGGACCTGCCAACTGGTCGGGTGGGGGAGGCAAGCGACCCGGCTCGCCAGCGACTGCTGGCCCACCCTTTCGACTACCTGTTGGTGTTGGA
>CAYYRT010000370.1:0-16324 GCA_964474055.1 uncultured Acidimicrobiaceae bacterium
GCCTACATGTTCGACGCGCGGAATCCCCGTTACGTCCGCGCGCTCTCCTTCTTCCACGTGCCGCTGCCGGCCGGGCTCGTGTGGCTCGTGATGCAGCTCGGCTACGACCGGCGGGCGTGGCTCTACCAGAGCCTGCTGGCCGTCGTCGTGCTGCCGGTGACCTACTGGCTCACCGACCCGGCCGAGAACGTGAACTGGGTGCACGGGCTCGTCCGGCCCCAGACCGCGCTCCCACCGTGGCTCTACCTCGCCCTGCTCATCGTCGCGTTCTCGCTGGTGCTCTACCTGCCCCCGCACCTCGTCTTCACTTACTTCCCCTTGAGCGTGACGTCCTCGTGGGGCGCCGGGTAGGCGTGAGCGTTGACCAGGCCCAGGCCCGACTCAGCGACGCGGGGGCCCACGCCGTTCAGGAACGCCAGCTCCCGGATCGGCGCGTAGATCACGCTCTCGTGCACGATCTGCTGGATGCGCTGCAACGTCGCCGCGCGCCGCTTGGCCAGAGATCGCGGCGGCTGTCGACCGAGCCGAGCTAGCCGAGCTTCGAGCCGTTGCCGGCGGACGGCGGCGAAAGGCTCCGGTAGTACAGGGCCGCGAGCTGGCCGCGGCCGCGCAGCGTGAGCTTCTGGAAGATGTGGGTGAGGTGAGCCTTCACCGTTGCCTCGGTGATGTGGAGGCGGTTGGCCACCTCCTGGTTGCTGAGCCCGCTCGCGATGAGCCGCGCGATGTCCTGCTCGCGCTGGCTCAAGCGGCCCCGGATCGCGGGATCCGGTGGGAGCGCGCTGACGGAGCGGACCGCCAGCTCCTCGACGGCCATGGTCAATGCCCGATGACTCGCCCACACCTCGCCCTGGTGGACGACGCGGACCGCCTTGATCAGGGTCTCGACGGTGGCGCTCTTGGTCAGGAGCCCCCGCGCGCCTGACTTCAGCGCGTGCACGGCCCACGTGTCGTCGCCGTCCGCTCCCGCGAGGATCACCCACGGCCGCATCCCGTTCTGGCGGAACGCGGCGCAGACGGTCAGCGCGCCGACGATCTGCGCGTCGACGAGGAGGATGTGGGGATTGCTGGCTCGCACGAGCTCGCGCACCGGAAGCGCGCTCGCCTCGCCCACCAAGGAGAATGTCGGATAGGCCCCCAGGATGCTCCGGAGGCCCGAGCGGAAGAGCGCGCTCTCGCTCACGAGCGCCACCCGGATCAGAGGAGAGGTGAGCGGAGACGGCGGAGCCGTCTCCGACGGCGTCGATGCCCTCGCCTTCGTGGTCGATCGAGCGTTGCGGCGGATCAAGGGAGTCCCTCCCAGTCGGACCGGGTGCTGGACAATTCACAGATGCCCACCGTCTTGTCAAGCGACAAGTGCGCTGCGCGACCGGGAAGCGGGCCGCAGAGCGTTACTCGCGCGCGCGGCGCGACGGGTGATGGGAAAGAAGGACCGTGTGTCGAGCACGAGGGCGCGCAACAATTGCAGGACCCGGAGGGACCGCGTTGAGTCGTACGCCTCAAGTCGTAGCGGCGGCGGCACGGAGTCGGAGCGTGATGACCTTCGTCTAATTGACGGCGGTGGAACCGCGAGTGAGGATGCGCTCTCCAAGGGCCGCCGCGAAGTACTCATCGGCGTCCTGAAATCGCAGCGGCGCGGATGAGCCGGCGATTCCTGGGAGGGCTGACGATGAGGGGCACCCGTTGCGTGGTGACGAGCGTGATCGCGATCGCCATGACGGCGTGCGGGGGCGCGCGATCGGTCGACGGCCCCGATCAAGGAGCGCTGCTTCGCGCGAGTGCTCCGTCCGGCGGCTCCGTTCACCCGGGACGATCGGCGGTGCCGGATCGGCCGCCCGGGGGGGCGGGCTCCTCGAACGCGTCGGATCTGAACCGTCGACTGCTGGAGCAGGCCGCCCGCTCGAGCGAGGGCACCGATCTGCCGGTGGGCCCCGGGGACCTGCTGGAAGTCTCCGTCTTCGAGGTCGAGGAGCTGTCGAGGATCCGGCTGCGCGTGCCCGGGCGGGGCGTCATCTCGCTCCCGCTCATCGGTCAGATCCAGGCCGCCGGGCGGACGACCGCGGAGCTGGAGGACGAGATCCGGGGCCGGCTCCAGCGGAAGTTCATGCACGACCCGCAGGTCTCCGTGTTCCTCCAGGAGCACAACAGCCAGCGGATCTCGGTCATCGGGGCGGTCCGGAAGGGCGGCGTGTTCAACCTCAACCGCCCCCTCCGCCTGGCGGACGCGCTCGCTCTCGCGGAAGGGCTCACCGAGGAGGCCGACCGGCACGTGTACGTGACCCGGCGCGCGCCGATCGGCGCGGTCACCGCGGCGACGGGCGGTGGGCCCGCTCCCGCGAGCGGGGCGCCGCGCGGTGGTGGGGAGACGACGGCCGAGGTGATGGCGCCGATCGATCTCTCCGAGCTCGCCGACGGCCGCGAGGACCTGAACGTGGCGCTCCAGTCCGGCGACGTGGTGCACGTGCCGAGGGCGGGATCGGTGTACGTGGGCGGCTCGGTCGAGCGGCCCGGCTCGTTCCTGCTGAAAGGGAAGACCACGGTTCAGCAGGTGATCCTCGCCGCGGGCGGCGTCACGGACGTGGCGGCCTGGGGCGACGTGCGCCTCTATCGGAAGGCGACGTCCGGGAACGTCGAGGTCACCACCTATGATCTCGACGCGTTCGAGGAGGGCAAGCCGGCGCCCGAGCTCCAGCGTAACGACGTGGTGGTCGTCGGGAAGTCGGCCGGCAAGGCGTTCTTCTACGGATTCCTCGACTTCTTCAAAGGCGCCCTCGGCGTGGCAAAGGGAATATGAGCGACCTAGCACATCGCGCGCTGACGAATGGCCGGGACCTCCCGGCCGAGCTCCCGCCGACCCGACTCGAGGCGGACTACCGCCGGCCCTGGGAAGGCGAGCCGCACTTCTGGGACTACTGGAAGGTGCTCGTCCGGCACCGGCGGACGGTGATCATGGTGTTCGTGGGAGCCGTGCTCGCCGCGTTCGTCTGGAGTCTGACTGCGCGGCCCGTGTTCACCGGAACCGCGATGCTTCGAATCGACCAGGAGGAGCCCCGCATCCTCAAGTTCGAGCGGCCCGGGCGCGACGACACCACGGGCGAGTCCGCGCAGAACCAGTTGCAGACCCACCACCGCCTCCTGCAGAGCCGCGCGCTCGCCAACCGGGTCATCGCACTCGTGGATCTCGAACGCCATCCGGAGTTTCGCTCGGTCGGGCGTCGGCCGGGCGAGCTGACCGACGCGTTCCTCGACCGGCTCCAGGTCGAGCCGGTTCGGAACACGCGGCTGGTCAAGGTCGCGTTCGAGAGCCGCAGCCCGGAGCTGGCCGCGCGGGTCGCGAACACGTTGGCCGACGCGGCCATCGCCCAGCAACTCGACGACAAGAAGGACGCGGGCCGCTACGCCACGCAGTTCCTGACCACGCAGACGAATGAAGCGCGGAAGGTGCTGCAGTCGAGCGAGGCTCAGCTGAGCCGGTTCCTGGAGGAGAACGACATCCTGTTCGTCGGCGGGGAGCGCATGGGGGAGCCGGTCGGCGAGCGCCGGTCACTGATCAGCCAGGAGCTGGCAGTCCTGTCCGATTCGCTTCTCAAGGCGAAGGCCGAGCGCGTTGCCAAGGAAAGCATTCTCGCCGAAGCGACCCGGGCGACGGCCGACACCCTTCCGGTTGTCCTTCAGAACCCGTTGATTGCCCATCTCAAGGAGGAGGCGACGAAGCTGGAGGGGAGATATCGGGAGCTTGGCCAGTCCTTCAAGGCCGAGTATCCGCGCATGCAGCGGCTGGCCGAGAACGTCAAGGAGGTGCGGCGGCAGATCGCGGCCGAGATTCGACGCTTCTTCGAAGCGGCCCGCGGAGAGTACCGAGCCGCGCTTCAGAACGAGACCGAGATTCGGAAGCTCGTGGACGAGCAGCGAGGGTTGGCGCGGAAGCTGGAAAGCCAGATGGCGCAGTACAACCTGCTCCGCCGGGAAGTGGACACGAACCGGGAGCTGTACACCACTCTGTCCTCTCGCCTGAAGGAAACACACGTGTCGGCCTCCCTCTTGATCTCGAACGTCTCGGTGGTGGACCGCGCCGACGTTCCGCTGAAGCGCTCCGGTCCGCGCACCGGCCTGAACCTGTTGATCGGCTGCATGGTGGGCCTGGTCGGGGGTGTGGCCCTCGCGTTCCTCTTCGAGTACCTCGACACGAGCATCCGGGATCCCCGGGAGGTCGAGGCCCTCCTGCGCGTCCCCACCCTCGGCCTGGTGCCGCTGCGCTCCGCGCTCCCGGCCCACGTCGACGTCCAGCCCCTCGGCGCGGACGCCGGCGCCCCCGGCGCCTTCGCCCTGGTCGCCCACCAGGCGACGAGCTCGCTGCTCGCGGAAGCGTTCCGCAACCTGAGGACGAGCGTGGTGTACGCGACGCCGGACCGCGCGCCCAAGACCATGCTGGTCACGTCGCTCCATCAACAGGACGGCAAGACCTCGGTCTCGACGAACTGCGCGATCACCCTGGCGCAGCTCGGGATGGGCGACGTGCTGCTGGTGGACGCGGATCTCCGCCACCCCGATCTCCACCGGATCCTCGGCATTCCCCAGACACCCGGGCTGTCCGATCTGCTCGTCGGGGGCGTGAGCGCGACGGAGGTCGTCCGGCCGACCCGGATTCCGGGGCTCTTCGTGATCCCGGGGGGCCCGACCCCGACCAATCCCGCCGAGCTTCTGTTCTCACCGCGGTTCGGGCTGGCCCTGAACGCGCTCGGGGAGCGGTTCGCTCACATCGTGATCGACACCCCGCCGATGCTGGGGGTCAGCGACACGCTGGTGATCGCCCCGCGGGTGGAGGGCGTCATCCTCGTGCTCCGTCACGGGCACGCGGGTCGGGACGCCGCGCAGCGTGCGGTGCAGATGCTCGGGTCGGTGCGGGCGCGCGTCCTGGGGGTCGTTCTCAATCACGCGGATGTCCGGGCCGCCGCCGGGGGCTATCAGTACGGCCACCACGAGCCGTCCCTCTCGGCGGGACAGAGGTGGGCGGCCTGGACGACGGGCCGCTTCGCGTCGCGAGGGTCGAGCCCGGATCGCGATGAGGATCTCGGCGCCCTTTGAGACGATCGCTCGACACGACCCGGCGCGCCGCCGTGCTCCTCGTGGATGCGGCGCTGACCGTCGCCGGGAACTACCTCGCCTTCTGGCTCCGGTTCGACGGTGCGATCCCCGCCGCGTACTGGACCCTCTGGCTGGAGACGATTCCCTGCCTGGTGCTGGTCCGCGCGCTCACCTTCATCCCGTTCCACCTCTACGACTCGGTCTGGCAATACGTGGGACTCCGGGACCTGAGGGCGATCGTGGCCAGCGTGACCGCGAGCAGCGTGCTCTTCTGCCTGCTGATCCGTGGCGTGCTGGAGCTGCGCGCCTACCCCCGCTCCGTGTTCTTGATGGATCTGGTGCTCGCGGTGTTCCTCATGGCGGCGGTGCGGGTGGCCTGGCGCCTGTGGCGAGAGCATCGCGCGAACGCCCGGACCAGGAGCGTCTTGATCGTCGGCGCCGGCGACGCCGGCGAGGCGATCGTCCGGGAGATCCTCAACGGCGGCGTGCACGGCTATCGCCCGGTGGGGTTCGTGGACGACGATCCGGCCAAGGTGGGCCGACGCATTCACGGGATCCCGGTGCTCGGAATGCGGGCGGACCTGCCGCGGGTCATCGCGGACACGAAGCCGAGCGAGGTGCTGGTCGCGATCGCCCGCGCCACGCCGCAGATCCTCCGGCAGGTGGTCAAGGCGCTCGAGTCGCACAAGCTGCCCATCAAGGCGCTGCCCCATCTCCGCGACATGCTGGACGGGGGCCCGCGGCTGCACGAGGTGCGCGATCTCGCGGTGGCGGATCTTCTGGGGCGTGCGCCCGTCGGACTCGACGTTGAGCGGGTGAAGCATCTCGTCGAGGGGAAGCGAGTCCTGGTGACCGGGGCGGGGGGCACCATCGGATCCGAGCTGAGCCGGCAGATTGCCGGGCTGGGCCCGAAGAGCCTGGTGCTCTTTGAGCGCTACGAGAACACCCTCTGGACCGTGGAGCGGACGGTGGCCGGCCTCGCGCCCCGCGGCAGCGTGCACGCCGTGATCGCGGACGTCACCGACGAGCGGCGCGTCGACGGGGTACTCGCCGAGCATCGGCCGCACCTGATCCTCCACGCGGCCGCCCACAAGCACGTGCCGCTCATGGAGCTCAACCCCTGCGAGGCAATCAAGAACAACGTCAGGGGCACGCGGATCGTCGGGGAGGCCGCGGTCCGGCACGGGGTGGAGCAGTTCGTGCTGATCTCGAGCGACAAGGCGGCCAACCCCTCCAGCGTCATGGGCGCCACCAAGCGGGTCGCGGAGCTGCTGGCGATGGCGCTGGGTGAGCGGAGCCCGACCGGGTTCGTGGTGGTCCGCTTCGGCAACGTGATGGGCAGTAACGGCAGCGTGATTCCGCTCTTCCTCGAGCAGATCAAGAGCGGGGGGCCGGTGACCATCACGCATCCCGACATGCGCCGCTACTTCATGCTGATCCCGGAGGCGGTGCAGCTCGTGCTCCAGGCCGCCGCGCTCGGCGAGAAGGGGGCGCTCTACGTCCTCGACATGGGCGACGAGATCCGGGTGGTGGACATGGCGCGGAACCTGATCCGGCTGGCCGGCTTCATCCCGGAGAGGGAGATTCCGATCACCTACATCGGGCCTCGGCCGGGCGAGAAGCTGTCCGAGGAGCTGGTGGCGTCGGACGAGACGATCGAGCCGTCGCGCCTGGAAGGGATCAGCCGGGTGCGACCGGCGGGAGACCTGATCCCCTTGAGCCTCGAAGCCAGCGTCGAGGCGCTCGAGCGCCTGGCCGAGAAGGACGCGGCAGGCGCGGTCATGCAGCAGCTTGGCGCGATGGTCCCGACGTTCCGGCCCGTGCTGGCCGCGGGCCCGGACGTGGCGGGCGGCCGGATCATTCTTCCCGTGGACGTGGCGGCGGACGCCGCCGCGAGGGTCGGCGCGGCGCGAGGGGCGGCGTGATGGACCGCGTGAAGCCGTCGCGGTGGCCCGGATGGTGGCCGGGCCGTCCCAAGCGCGCTTTCGACTGCGCGGTCGCTCTGGTCGGCCTGGTCGTCCTGGCCCCCCTGCTGGCGGTCACCGCGCTGGCGATCGGACTGGCTCTCGGCCGGCCGGTGATCTTCGCGCAGCGGCGGCCCGGCCGCCACGGCCGGCCCTTCGTCCTTTACAAGTTCCGGACCATGAGCGACGCGCGGGCGGCCGACGGGCGTCTCCTGCCGGATCGTGAGCGGCTGACCCGTCTCGGACGGCTGCTCCGCCGGACGAGCGTCGATGAGCTCCCGGAGCTCGTCAACGTGATCAAGGGCGACATGAGCCTGGTGGGGCCGCGCCCGCTCCTGATGGAGTACCTGCCCCGGTACACCGCGGAGCAGGCGCGCCGCCACGACGTGCGACCCGGGATCACCGGCTGGGCGCAGCTCAACGGCCGGAACACGCTGCCGTGGGAGCAACGGTTCGCGCTCGACGTCTGGTACGTCGAACACCAGTCCTGCCGGCTCGACCTCGCGATCTTGTGGCGGACCGTGTGGTCCGCGCTCGCCCAGGCCGGCGTCAACCAGCCGGGGGAGGGGCCCGAGCAGGAGTTTCGCGGCGGCCGGGCGGCGACCGACGCGACCGCGCCGGACGCCGAGGTCGCGCGGTGAGCCGGGACCTGGCGCCGCCCGGGCCGCGCGTTCACGCGGGCTCACTCGGGCGAATCGCATCGTGGGGCGTGGTGGGCAGCCTCGCCTATGCCGGCTGCCAGTGGGGCATGCTCGTCGTGCTCGCGAAGCTCGGGAGCGCGGAGATGCTGGGCCAGCTCGCGCTCGGGTTTGCGGTCGCGGCGCCGGTCTTCCTCCTCACGAACCTGTCGCTCCGCGAGGTCCTGGCCACGGACGCGAGGGCCGAGCACACGCCGGGCGACTACCTCGCGCTGCGGCTCGTCACCGCCGCGGTCGGGTTCCTCGGGGTGGCGTCGATCGCCGGCCTCGTCGACTATCGCGGGGAGACGCGTGCGGTCATCCTGGCGATCGGCGCGCTCAAGGCCATCGAGGCGGTCAGCGACATCCTCCACGGGCTCATGCAGCGGCACGAACGGACGGATCTGATCGCCGGATCGGTCGCCGGGCGCGGCGCGGTCTCCCTGGTCGCGCTGGCCGTCGGCGTCCACGTCTCCGGCAGCCTGCTGTGGGGCCTCTTCCTGGTGGCTGTGGTCTGGACGCTCGTGCTGGCCTCGTACGATCTTCCGGAGAGCGCGCGGCTGCTCGCGGCTCACCTGCGCCCCCGGTGGGCGCGCGGCGATCTGCTCCGGCTGGCCCGGCGCTCGCTCCCGCTGGGCGCGACCGCCATGCTGATCTCGCTCTCCGCGACGATGCCCCGCTACGTCCTCGAGCGGCATCGAGGCGAGGTGGAGCTCGGGGCGTTCGTCTCGATGGCGTATCTGATGGTCATAGGGACGACGATCGTCAATGCGCTGGGTCAGGCGGTGAGCCCCCGCCTCGCGACGTACTACGCCGCGGGCGACGGCCCGCGCGTACGGAGGCTCCTCGCCGGCCAGATCGGTCTTGGTCTCGTTCTCGCGGGAGCGGGGCTGGTCGTCGCGCGGGCGTGGGGACGGGAGCTCCTCGCCGTCCTGTACCGGCCCGAGTACGCCGAGCACGCCGAGGCGCTCGGGCCGTTGATGCTCGCGGCGGGGATGGGCTACGTGGCCACGGTCCTGGGACACGCCATGACGTCGGCCCGCCTGTTCCGGGTACAGCTCCCCCTGTTCGGGGCGGTGGCGGCGGCGTCTCTGGTGGCCTGTGCCGCGCTCGTCCCGTCCGGCGGCGTTCTCGGAGCCGCCCACGCAAGCGTGGCGACCGCGGGGGTCGGCCTGCTCGGCGTGACCGTGGTGAACCTGTACGCCCTGCGGCGTCTCGAGGACGCGGAGGCTCCCCGATGGACCTGATGCCGATCATCCGCCCGACCCTGCCCGAGTTTCGCGAGTTCGAGGAGCTCGTTCGCGCCAGCTGGAACGACGGTTTGGTCACGACGGGGCGCATTGTGCGCGCCTTCGAGGAGGAGGTGTGCCGGCAGACCGGCGCGCGCGAGGCGGTGGCGATGTCGTCATGCACGGCGGGGCTCATGCTCGCGGCGCAGGCCCTGGACCTGCCGGCGGGCGCGGAGGTCATCGTGCCGTCCTTCACGTTCGCGGCCACCGCCCAGGCGCTGGTCTGGAACGGCCTGGTGCCGGTCTTCTGCGACTGCCTGCCGGAGACCCTGACCCTCGATCCGGCCGACGTCGAGCGGAATCTGACGTCGCGGATCGGCGCGATCTGCGCGGCCTACGTCTACGGGCTCCCCCCGGACATCGAGGCGCTGGTCGGGCTCGGCGCGCGTCGCGGGATCCCCGTCTACTTCGACAGCGCCCAGGGATTGGGCGCGGAGTACCAGGGACGGAAGGTGGGCGGGTTCGGCGCGTGCGAGATCTTCTCGCTGAGCCCGACCAAGGTCGTCACCGCGATCGAGGGCGGGGTCGTGTGCACGAGCGACCCTCGATTGTCGGCGCGGCTCCGATCGATGCGCGACTACGGAAAGGATCCGAAGAAGGGGGAGGACATGGTCCACCTGGGCCTCTCCGCCCGGATGAGCGAGCTGCACGCCGCGGTGGGGTTGCTCTCGCTGCGGCGCGTGGACGAGCTGGTGAAGGCCAGGCGGCAGCTCATCGAGGCCTACCGGGCGCGGCTCGAACCCCTTCCGGGATGCCGCGTGCAGGGAGTGCCGCCCGACCGGACCACGAGTGGCAACTACTTCGTCCTGTTCATCACGGCCGGGGCCCGGGCGAGCCGGGACGAGGTGTACGCGGGTCTCGCCGCGCGCGGGATCCAGACCAAGCGCTACTTTTATCCGGCGGTCCACGAGCAGACCCTCATCCGGCGGGTCGCACATCGGGTGAGCGACCGGATGCAGGGGACGGTCGCGGCGAGCCGGGAGGCCCTGGCCCTGCCGCTGTACTCGCACATGACGCCGGACCAGGTGGACCGGGTGTGCCGGGAGGTCGAGCGCCTGCTGGCCTGATTCAGGCCGCGGGCCCCCCATGCTGACGAGCCTGCTGATCTCGATGGCGTTCTGCACGCTGACCGTGTGCGGGCTCCTGGTGGGCTCCGCGCGGATGGCGCACTGGTTCGTGGTGCCGGTGTGGCTCTGCGGCGTCCTGATCGGGCGGGATGCGGTGGACTGGTTCCGCGGGCGGCTGGGCCTGTACGATCCGGCCGGCATCATCGGACTGATCGGCGTTCACTTCTTCTTCCTGGCTCCGCTCCTCCACGTGGCGTGGAACTCGTGGATGCCCTACGTGGAGCCTCCTCCGGACTGGCGCCCGTGGCTCGGCGGGATGGCGGGGCTGAACGCGGCTGGGCTGCTCCTGTATCGCGCCGCCCGGGAGAGAGCCCGGAGGAGTGCCGGGCCCGTCGCCGACATGCCCGGCCGCGAGCTGGATACCACGCGGCTTCTCTTCGCGGCCGGGTGCGGGATGGCGGTCAGCGGTGGCCTGCAGGCGTGGGTCTATGCCGTCCACGGGGGGATTCTCGGCTACGTCGACGCCTTCACCCGGTCGGTCGGGCTGCCCGAGTCGCAGAGCGCCTTCGCCGGCATGGGATGGATCTTCATGGTGTCCGAGAGCTTTCCGATCCTGGCCATGCTCGCGTTCGCGGCGGTGGCACGGCGAACGCGCATTGGAAGGACGTGGGCGGTGATCCTGGTGGTGCTGATCGGCTATTTCGCGCTGAAGATGCTCTTCGGCGGCCTGCGAGGAAGCCGGAGCAATACCATCTGGGGTCTCTTCTGGGCGGTCGGGATCATCCACCTCTGGATCCGCCCGCTGAGCAAGCGGTTCATCATCGCCGGGGTCTGCCTGCTCCTGGCCTTCATGTACCTGTACGGCTTCTACAAGGGGCTGGGCCGTGACGCCCTCGCCGTCTACGAAGAGGGCGCGCTGAGCGAGGTGGGGTCGACGCTCGACCGGACGTTCGAGGGGCTGGTGCTGGGCGACCTGGCGCGGGCCGACGTGCACGCCTTCCTGCTCTATCGACTCGCACGGGCCGATCGGGACTACGAGTACGCCTGGGGCCGGACCTACCTCGGAGCCGCGGCCCTGCTGATCCCCCGCCGGATCTGGCCGGAGCGCCCACCCACCAAGGTGCAGGAAGGCACGGAGGCCCAGTTCGGGGTCGGGTCCTACGACCCGGAGAGGTGGGCGTCGTCGAAGGTCTACGGCCTGGCCGGAGAGGCGATGCTGAACTTCGGGCCGCTCGCGGTCGCGGCGGCCTACCTGGTATTCGGCGCGGTCGTCGGCCGCCTCCAGCGGTTTCACGCGCGGCTGCGCCACCGCGACCCGCGGCGCCTGACGTATCCGTTCGTGCTCCTCCTGTGCTTCTCGGCGCTGCTGGGTGATTCCGACAACCTCTTGTTCATGTTCGTCAAGGACGGGCTGGTGCCGCTCTCGGTGGTGTGGTTCGGCTCGCGCGCGGTGGCCGGGTGGAGGGCGCTCGGGCCCGCTTCGCGTCCCCTGGCGTACGCGACCGATGGCACCGGCGACCCATCGGCTCGGGGGCCGGCATGACCGGGCGGGCCCCCCGCTTCAGGCGGTTCCGGGAGCTCGACCGGGCGGCGATCGACGTGGACTGGCAGGTCCACACCACGTGGAGCGACGGGCGGGCGGACGTGCGAGGCACGCTCGAAGCGGCGCACGAGCGAGGGCTGACCGCCATCGCGCTCACCGAGCACGTGCGGCGCGACACCACGTGGTTCGGCGACTTCGCGAGCACGGTGCGGGAGGAGGCCCGCACGGTGCCCGGAATGGACGTGTACGTTGGCTGCGAAGCGAAGGCCCTCGACGCGGAGGGCACGCTCGACGTGACCGACGAGATCCGTGCGCAGTGCGATCTGGTCCTGGGCGTGGTGCACCGCTTTCCGGACGGCCGCGGCGGGTTTTGGAGCTTCCCGCGCCTCGACTGGGAAGCGTGCGCCGAGATGGAGTGGCGGCTGACCCGCGGGCTGTTGCGGGCGGCGCCGATCGATGTCCTCGGGCACCCCGGCGGGATGACCCAGCGCTGGTTCGGCCGGTATCCGGCCGCGCTCTTCCGCAAGATGCTCGAGGCCGCCGGGGAGCGCGGCATCGCGGTCGAGATCAACAGCTCGTACGTGGTGGACTGGGAGGGCTTCCTCGATCTGTGCGAGGAGGTGAATCCCCTCGTCTCGATCGGGTCGGACGCCCACGGACCGGAAGAGGTCGGGCGCTGCCGCGACATGCTGAGCCGGTCGGCGAGGTTCTCGTGAAGACGGACCTCAAGGTGCTGGTGACCGGGGCCGGCTCCCTGCTGGGGCAGGGCATCATCCGGGCCCTTCAGATGTCATCGATTCGGGCGACGATCGTGGCGGTGGATCCCAGTCCCCTCGCGGCCGGTCTCTACTGGGTGGAGGCGCCCTACGTGGTTCCGCCCGCCGCAGAGGAGGGATACCTCCGACGGATCGACGAGATCCTCGCGCGCGAGAGACCGGACGCGGTGCTCATCGGCACCGATGTGGAGCTCGGCGTCCTCGCGGCGCACCGCGAGCGGCTGGAGCGGGAGCGACGCACGCGCGTCGTGGTGAGCGACCCGGCGGTCGTGGCGATCGCGGACGACAAGTGGAAGACCTACCAGTTCCTTCACGCTCACCGGCTCGATTGCCCGGACTCGTGTCTGCCCGGCGACGAGCGCGCGCTGGTGGAGCGGGTCGGGTTTCCACTCGTGGTGAAGCCGCGCGTGGGCGCGCGCTCCAAGGGCGTGTGCCTCGCGCGCGACTGGACCGAGCTGCGGGCCGCCCTCACCGCGGGACCGGGCCTGATCGTGCAGCAGCGCGTGGGCGGCGACGACACCGAGTACACCGCGGGCGCCCTGTGCTTCGATGGCGAGTACGCGGGCTCGATCGTCATGCGCCGCGAGCTGCGGGACGGCAACACCTATCGCGCCTACGTGGACGAGTATCCCGAGCTGAATCGCGCGGTGCGGACCTGGACCGAGATCCTGAAGCCGCGGGGGCCCGTCAACTTCCAGTTCCGGCTCGACGGCGGCCGGCCGAAGGTCTTCGAGATCAACGCCCGGTTCTCCGGCACCACGCCGCTGCGAGCCCACGCCGGCTTCAACGAGGTGGAGATGGCGCTCCGTCACGTGCTCGGGGGCGAGGCGGACCCGCCGCCCGCGATCAAGCGCGTGACCATCCTGCGGCACTGGAGCGAGACGGTCGTGGAGGCGGCCGCGGTGCTCGGCCCGGATGGCACGAGGCCGGTCGGAGATCGAGCCGCGGCGACGGTGCGGGGGCTCGGGCGGCCCGACGTGGAGCTCCTGGCCGCTCGCGGGGCCGACGCCGAGCGGTGGCGGGATGTCCTGCGCCGGTGTCCGCGCCGCGACGTGTACTACTCCCCGGAGTACGCCCTCGCCGCGGAGAGCGTGGGGGAAACGGCGGCCGTCGCCGTCATGGAGTGCGGTGGCGATGCGATCGTTCACCCCGTCATGATTCGAGACCTGTCCGATCTGCCCGGGGTGGGGCCGGCGACCGCGCCCGACGCGCGCTGCGACCTCATCACGCCGTACGGTTACGGGGGCCCGCTCTGCTCGGCCGACGACCCCATGCGCCGCGACGCCCTGATGCGGGAGTTCGACCGGCAGTTCCGCGCCCTGTGCCGGCGTCGGGGGGCGGTCAGCGAGTTCATCCGGTTCCACCCGCTGCTGGCCACGCATCGAGCCATGGCCGGCGACCTGGACCTCGTGCGCCGCGGCGAGACGGTCTGGCTCGAGATCTCGACGGACGAGGAGCGCGTCATGACCACGATGAGCTCGGCCGCCCGCAACCGGGCCCGCCGCGCCCGCCGGGACGGCGTGGTGGTCCGAGCGCAGGCGGGCCCCGACGCGATCCGGATCTTCACCGCCCTCTATCACGGAACCCTCGACCGGCTCGCCGCCCCGAGCTCCTACTACTTTCCGGAGCGCTACTTCGAGCGCCTGAGCGACCTCCTCGGTCCGGCCTGCGAGATCCTGGTCGCCTCGCGCGACGGCTCGCCACTCTGGGCCGGGATCTTTCTGCAGGAAGGGGAGCTCCTGCACTATCACCTGTCGGCCTCGGCCCCGGGCGCCCAGCCCCCGGGCGTCAACAACCTCGGGCTCCTGGAGGCGGCCGTTCGGGGCGCCGCCCGGGGAGCGCGGATCTTCCACCTCGGGGGTGGGGTAGGCTCCCGCGCGGACTCGCTGTTCGCCTTCAAGGCGAGCATCGGGGATCGACGCGCCGAGTACTGGACGGGCCAGCGCGTCTTCGACCCGGTCTCCTACGGACGGCTCTGCGAGGCGCACGGGAAGGTCCCGGCGACGAGCGGGAGCTACTTCCCCGCGTATCGGGCACCCCGGGTGCCGGGAATCCGATGCGCGTCCTGATCACGGCCAGCGCCCACTTCGCGGTCACCCGCGACGGGGCGCTCTGGATCCAGAACGCCTCCATGGGGCACGCGTGCTGGGCCCGCTACCTGGAAGTCTTCGACGAGGTCCGACTGCTGGTCCGGGCGCGCCCGTGCGCCGCGCCGCCCGAGGGATGGAACCGCGCCAGCGGGCCCGGGGTCGGGGTCGTGCCGGTGCCGGACTCGGTGGGGCCGTGGGGATTCGTGAAGGACTACACGCGGATCGCGCGAACCATTCGACCGGCCCTGGCGGAGGCCGAAGCGGTCCTGCTCCGGGTGCCGTGTCACATCGGCGGTGAGGTCTGGCGCGGGCTGCCGCCGCACCGGCCGTACGGCGTCGAGGTGGTCGCCGACCCGTGGGACGCGTTCTCGCCGGGGGCGGTCCGGCACCCCCTGCGGCCGTTCTTCCGGTGGTGGTTCACCCGGCGCCTGCGCGCGCAGTGCGCGGGGGCCTGCGCCGCGGCCTACGTGACCGAGCGCGCCCTCCAGCGCCGGTATCCGCCCGGGCCCGATACGTTCGGCGCCGCCTACTCGGACGTCGAGCTCGCGCCCGACTCCTTCGCGTCCGCCCCCCGGACCCCGCCTCCGAGCGGCGCCCGGCGCCTCGTCTTCGTCGGCACGCTGGCTCAGCTCTACAAGGCGCCCGACGTCCTGCTCGAGGCGCTCGCCCTCTGCGTGCACGCGGGCCTGGACGTGCGCCTGAGCCTCGTGGGCGAAGGCAGGCACCGGCCGGAGCTGGAGCG
The DNA here is from genome assembly GCA_964474055.1 of uncultured Acidimicrobiaceae bacterium. Lineage (GTDB taxonomy): Bacteria > Actinomycetota > Acidimicrobiia > Spongiisociales > ZC4RG35 > JAICND01. Next base: position 15,231 of record CAYYRT010000370.1, read on the forward strand.
CCGCGCCGCCGTGCTGGGCGTGAGCGATCGGGTCGAGTTCCGCGGCCAGCTCACGTCGGGGGCGCTGGTGCGCCGGGAGCTGGACCAGGCCGACCTCTTCGTGCTGCCGTCCCGGCAGGAAGGGCTGCCGCGGGCGATGATCGAGGCGATGGCGCGCGGGCTGCCGTGCATCGGCTCGACGGTCGGCGGCATTCCCGAGCTGCTCGCGGCCTCGGATCTCGTGCCGCCGGACGACGCGCGCCGGCTCGCCCGGACGATCCGCGCCGTGGTTACCGATCGCGCCCGGATGGCGCAGATGTCGGCGCGGAACCTCGAGAGGGCCCGGGAATACTCCCCCGAGCGGCTCGCGCGCCGGCGCGGCCACTTTTACGAGCACCTGCGGATCCGGACTCAGGAATGGCTGAAGGCGAACGGGGGCGAGCGGTGAGCCGGCCCGCGCGGTGGTGCGGGCTCGCCTTCATCCTCCTGGGCCCCGCCGCCGGGGCCACCACCCCGACGGTCCTCCCCTCCCCTTCCACAGCGCAGTATGCGGAGTCGCTCGACACCTTTCCGAATCCCGAGCGGGGCTGGTTCTGGCCCTTCAATCCACCCTGCTGCTCCACCGACCGCCCCCACCGTCCCCTGAACGCGGGGGCCCTCGCCCGGCTCCGGGGCCGCCCGGAGGCGATCACCCTCGTCCGCGACGGCGTGCAGCTCGGCCGGCACATGCACGGGCCGATCTCCCGGGAGACGTTGAACCGGATCCAGGCCGACTGGGACGCGGCCCGGCGAGCCGGCGTCAAGGTCATCGTCCGCTTCCTGTACGACTGGAGCCGCAACAACCGCGATCCGGAAGAGCCGATCATGGAGCGGCACCTCGATCAGCTGGCGCCGCTGCTCGCCGCGAACGAGGACGTCATCGCGATGGTGGAGGCGGGTCTCTTCGGAGGCTCGGGGGAGGCGAACCGATCGAACCAGGGTTACGTGTACTACGATCCGGCCCGCGGTGGCTGGCACCGGCTGTCGCCCGCCGGAATCAGGATGTACCGAAGGCTCCTTCGCACGGTTCCCCCGTCGCGCCAGATGCTGGTGCGCTATCCGCGCTTCAAGTGGGA
>CAYYRT010000371.1:0-19147 GCA_964474055.1 uncultured Acidimicrobiaceae bacterium
AGCGGGGGGAGGGGACCACGAGCGCAGCGAGTGGTGAGGGGGGCGGACAGACGACCTCTCATGAGTTCGCCCCCATCGTCCCTGCTCCTTCGTCGCCGGGCCACTTCCCCCGCTTCCGCGGGGGAAGAAAGGAACCTGCGGGGGGAGGGGGGCAACTCCACGAGGGCCGATCACCCGATCGAGAGGCCTTCGGCCTTCCATTTGATCGAGCAGCCCATCGACGGGCGCTGCTCGACCGATACGTCCTCCCCACCGATGAGAGCGTCGACGGCGGCTCGCAGGCTCTCTCCGGTGACGTCTATCCCGTTGCCCGGCCGGGCGCAGTCGAACTGCCCTCGATAGGCAAGGCGATGATCGCGATCGAAGACGAAGAAGTCCGGTGTGCATGCGGCGGTGAAGGCACGAGCCACCTCCTGGCTCTCGTCATAAAGGATCGGAAAGACATAACCGAGCTGGTCGGCCACTTCGGCCAGTTCGTCGGGGCCGTCTTCGGGGTGGGCGCTGGCATCGTTGGATGCAATTCCCACAATCTCGACGGGTTTTCCGTCGTAGTCCTTGCCAAAACTCGCGAGGCCCTGCTGGATCAGCTTCACGTAGGGACAGTGGTTGCAGATGAACATCACGACCAGGGTCTGCTGACCAAAGTCATCGGATGAGATCTGGTCCCCGGAACGGACGTCGGTCAGTTTGAAGGAGGGAAGCTCGGTCCCGAGAGGGAGCATGGTGGAGGTGGCGGCCATTTGAGTCTCCTTGCGTGCGAAACAGCATCGTAGGCCAGGCGCTAAATACCCGGGCTAGCCTCGCCCCGCTGTGATCAGCAAACTCCTGGTGGCCAATCGCGGGGAAATCGCATCAAGGATTTTCCGGACCTGCCGGGCCATGGGCATCAAAACCGTGGCCGTGTTCTCCGACGCCGACCAAAGAACTCCTTTTGTGGAGGAGGCCGACGAGGGGGTCGCTCTAGGAGGAAACTCGCCCGCCGAGTCGTATTTGCGCATGGACGCCCTGATCGGAGCTGCCCACCGAAGCGGCGCTGACGCGATCCATCCCGGGTACGGGTTCCTGGCCGAGAATGCTGCCTTCGCCCGGGCGGTCCTCGATGCCGGTTTGATCTGGGTGGGACCTTCCCCGGAGAGCATGGAGAGGATGGGCGACAAACTCGCCGCCAAGAAACTTGTTGCCGCGGCGGGAGTGCCGGTACTCCCTTCAGTCGAGATCCGTGGCATGGAACCTTCCCAAATGATCCAAGCCGCCCAAGGGGTCGGTTGGCCCGTCCTCGTCAAGGCCTCCGCCGGTGGAGGCGGGAAGGGGATGCGCGTTGTCAGGTCCGAAGAGGACCTGATCGAGTCGGTGACCGGAGCCCAACGAGAGGCGGCTGCGGCCTTCGGCGACGACACGGTTTTCTTGGAGCGATACGTGGAGTCGTCGCGCCACCTCGAGATCCAGGTGTTTGGTGACAGCCACGGAAACCTTGTGGCCCTCTTCGAGAGGGAGTGTTCGATTCAACGGCGACATCAAAAGATCGTTGAGGAAGTGCCCTCCCCTGGTCTCGACGAGCCGACCCGACGGCGCATGAGCGAGGCTGCCGTTGCTACGGCACGGGCCGTCGATTACAGAGGGGCCGGCACGGTCGAGTTCATCTACGACAACGGCGATTTCTACTTTCTGGAGATGAACACTCGCCTCCAGGTTGAACACCCGGTCACCGAAGAAGTCACCACTCTTGATCTGGTGAGGCTCCAATTGCTGGTTGCCGATGGCCAACCCCTCCCCGAAGAAGCTCTTCAGCCCGAGATGTTGGGCCATGCCATAGAGGTCCGGCTGTATGCCGAAGACCCCCGCCAGGGTTTTCTCCCGGTGACGGGCAAATTGGATCGCTTCGAGATTCCCAGCCCTCATGTCCGAGTCGAGAGCAGCGTCGAGAACGGGAGTGAAGTCTCAATCCACTACGACCCGATGATCGCCAAGGTCGTGGCCTGGGCCGACAACCGGGAAACGGCCGCGTCGATCCTGGCCGACGCTCTGGAACACGCCCGCATCCACGGTGTGTCAACCAATCGGGAGTTGCTGGTCAGAATCCTCCGTCACCCCGAGTTCTTGTCCGGCCAGACCGACACAGATTTCCTTTCCCGACACGATCCGGCGGTGCTGGGGGCGCCGTTGCCGGCTCGGGAGGAAGCGCACATGGCAGCAGTCGCGGCCGCGTTAGCTGCCCAGGAGGATCGTCGCATCAGATCTGCCCTTCATGTGACCATTCCTTCCGGATGGCGCAACAGCCCCTCTCAACTCCAGGAGGTGACTTTCGATAGCGAATACGGCGAAGTCAGGGTTGGTTACCGCTTCGAGGCTCGAGGAGGCGTCACGATCGAGGTAGATCGGCATCCGATCGAGGGAGCGGCAATCCTCAGGCTGACTCCCGAACTAGTCGGCCTGGTCACCGCTTCCCACCTCCGCTGGTTCCACATAAACCGGGTTGGCGCAGTTCATCATGTCGACGGCCCCGGTGGATACACGAAACTCATCGAGTCTCCCCGGTTCCCGGTCGGAAGCGTTGGACAAGACCGCGGCTCCCTCCACGCACCCATGCCCGGCAAGGTGGTCAAGGTCGAGGTGGCCGAAGGGGATGTCGTGGACCAGGGTCAGGTGCTGGTCGTGATGGAGGCCATGAAGATGGAGCACACTCTGCGATCGCCCCACGCCGGCACTGTGACGGCGGTGCACACCAGCGCCGGGGAACAGGTCGAGGCTGGCCAGACCCTTATCGTCCTGGACGCCTAAACGGGCCCTTCCAGAAATTCCCGACTTCCCAGGTTCACCCCCCCGGCCCGCCCCATACACTCACCGCACGCATGACCACCGCTGTCTCCCTGCGCGAGGTTTCCAAGAGTTTTGAAGCCGTAGTCGCCGTCGACAAAATCGACCTCGACATCGAGGATGGCGAGTTTTTCTCGATGCTCGGACCCTCCGGATCCGGCAAGACAACATGCCTGAGGATGATCGCCGGGTTTGAGACCCCCACCACCGGTCACGTGTTGCTTCATGGCAAGGATGTCACCACCCAGCCCCCCTACGAGCGCGACGTCAACACGGTTTTCCAGGACTTCGCCCTCTTCCCCCACATGACTGTGGTTGACAACGTGGGCTACGGCCTCATGGTCAAGGGGGTGCCACGGCAAGAACTGCACCAACGGGTTGGTGAGGCTTTGGAACTGGTCCGTTTGCAGGGTTACGAAAGCCGCAAACCTTCCCAGCTCTCGGGTGGCCAGCGTCAACGGGTGGCGCTGGCCAGGGCCCTGGTCAACCGTCCGTCGGTCCTCTTGTTGGATGAGCCGCTTGGCGCTCTCGATCTCAAACTACGCCAGGCGATGCAGGTCGAGTTGAAGTTGTTGCAGCGAGAGGTCGGAATCACTTTTGTCTTCGTCACCCACGATCAGGAAGAGGCCCTCACCATGAGCGATCGCCTCGCCGTGTTCAACCATGGAAGAGTCGAACAGGTCGGGACACCTGGCGACGTTTACGAGAATCCCCGTAACGAATTCGTAGCCGGGTTTGTCGGAGTTTCGAACGTCGTATCCGGAGACCTCGCCTTCCAGCTGCGGGGCGATGCCGAAGCCTTCACAGTGAGGCCCGAGAAGATCTCGCTAGCGGACCCTGGCCACATGGCCGAAACCGGGAAGTGCTCGATCGATGGAGTCGTGAAAGATGCGACCTATCTGGGCGCCTTTACCCGCCACCGGGTCGATATCGGTGGCCTCGAGATGCTGGTGATCAGCCAGAACGTCGACAGCCGCCGGGGCGATACCGCTCGTCTGGTTGGCCGGAGTGTGCGACTGGTCTGGGACAAAGATTCGTGCCGGCCGCTGGCCGGCGCGGAGGAACCAACCCCGGCGATCGCCGGGGTGTCAGAGTGAAGGAGCAAAAAGCATGCGATCAAAAATGATCGTGTGGTTGGGAGTGATCGCTCTCGTCGCCGCGGCCTGTGGCGATGGTGGAGGTGATGGAGTAGTCGAACTCCCCACCGAAATCGGCGAGGGTGAAGGCCAGGTCAACATCGTTGCCTGGGCGGGGTACATCGAGGATGGCTCGACCGTCGCCGAGTACGACTGGGTTACGACCTTCGAAGAGGCAACTGGTTGCCAGGTCAACGTGAAGACGGCGGGAACCTCTGACGAGATGGTCGCCCTTATGACCGGATCGACCGAATACGACCTCGTCACCGCGTCCGGCGACTCCAGCAACCGGCTCATCGCCGGCGGCACCGTGCAGGAGATCAATATCGATCTCATCGACTCATGGGACACGATTGACTCCCGGCTGCAGAATGCCCCCTGGCATACGGTCGGCGGCAAGCACTACGGCGTGCCCTATCAGTCTGGAACCAACGTGCTGGCCTACAACACGGAGGTTTTTGGTAACACCCCGCCAACCTCGTGGAGCGTTGTCTTTGAGGAGCAGACCCTGCCGGACGGCGAAAGCAACGCCGGCCGGATCCAGGCCTACGACGGACCTATCTACGTTGCCGACGCCGCCCTATATATGGGGATAGCGAACCCGTATTCCCTCAACGAAGAGCAGTACCAGGAAGCTCTCAATCTGCTTCGCGATCAGCGCGAGCTGGTGGGCCGTTACTGGCACAACGCTTTCATCCAGATCGAGGACTTCACCAACGAAGGCGTGGTGGCCTCTTCGAGCTGGCCGTTCCAGGTGAACATCCTGCGAGCAGCGGGCGCGCCCATAGCGAGCGTGGTCCCCACCGAAGGCGCTACGGGCTGGGCGGACTCGACCCTGATGCACGCGAACGCCCCCAACCCCAACTGCGCATACATGTGGTTGAACCACTCGATCAACCCGAAGCTACAGGGCGATCTGGCCGCTTGGTTCGGAACAATCCCGGCGGTTCTGGCGGCTTGTGATGGCAACGAGCTACTCGGGGCAACCGGTTGCGCAACCAATGGACTCGAGACCTTCGACCAAATCAAGTTCTGGCAGACGCCTACCGAGGACTGCTCCGGAGCCGGAGGCACCTGTGTGCCGTACTACAGGTGGGTAACCGACTACCTGGCTGTCATCGGCGGCCGGTAAACACCATCAACCCGTGGGAGGCGGCAACCGGCCGCCTCCCATCGGACAACCAATGACGAGCGCTGCATCTCAACCCGGTTGGCTGCGACGTGCCTCGGCGACGCTGTATAGGCGCCGCAGGCTGCGGCTTCTACTTCTCCTCGCCCTGCCGGTGTTCTGGCTGGTCGGGGTCTACGGCGGTTCATTGGCCTCTCTGCTGATTCAGAGCTTTTTCCGCCTCGACAGCTTTGCAGGAACCATCGATCGCACTCCCACCCTGGCGACGTGGAGAGACCTGTTCACCGGCGCCAATATGGCCGTAGTCGGTCGAACGGTCACGATGGCAGCCACGGTGACAATTGCGGCCGTGATCCTGGCGCTCCCCCTGGCCTACTACATCGCTCGATTCGCCAGCAAACGGATCAAGGGCTGGATGGTGCTGGCGGTGTTGTTGCCACTTTGGTCCTCCTACCTGGTGAGGGTGTATGCGTGGAAGCTGATCCTGGCGGCCGAAGGGATCATCAACTGGTTCTTCACCCGGCTCGGATTGGGCGGAGCCCTCGACGCGGTCCTCGACCTCCCCATAATCGGTGGACCCTCGCTCTCGACGTCCTACCTCGGCCAATTTCTGGTGTTCTTGTACATCTGGCTGCCATTCATGGTCCTGCCCGTGGTAACCGCCCTGGAACGGGTACCTAACTCTTTCATCGAGGCCTCGGCCGACCTGGGAGCCCGCCCGTTGACCACTTTCCGACGGATCATCTGGCCGCTCGCCATCCCCGGGATCGTCGCCGGGTCCATCTTCACCTTTTCCTTGACCCTGGGCGACTACGTCATCCCCACCATCATTGGAGACTCAAGTCCGTTCATCGGACTCGCCATTTACAGCCAGCAAGGGGTGGCAGGCAACCTGCCGTTGGCGGCCGCTTTCTCCTTCGTACCCATCGCCATCATGGCCGTCTACCTGACCATCGCCCGCAGGATGGGCGCGTTCGAGGCGCTATGAAGCGACGACCGGGAGTCCTGGTGGTGGCGGCGGGGGCAGTCCTGGCCTTCCTTCATATACCGATTCTTCTGGTTGGCCTGTATGCCTTCACCACCGAGGAAGCCAGCTTTCAGTTCCCGCCGCCCGGTTTCACGTTCCGGTGGTTCGGTGTTGCTTCCCGGAACCCCGACATCCGCGAGGCATTGGTTCTGTCGCTGGGCGTAGCCGGAGCCGCCACGGCCATTGCCCTGGTCTTGGGAACCCTCGCGGCCGGTGCCGTATGGCGCTCCCGATTTTTCGGCCGGGAGACCCTCTCACTCTTCATCGTGCTGCCCATCGCCTTGCCGGGGATCGTCACCGGGATCGCCCTGCGCTCCGCCGTCAACCTCACCGAGATCCCCTTCTCGTTCTGGACGCTCGTGGTCGGTCACGCCACCTTCTGTGTGGCTGTGGCCTACAACAACATCATCGCCCGCATGCGGCGCACTTCACCTTCGATGCTGGAAGCTTCCATGGACCTGGGAGCGAGCGGATGGCAGACCTTTCGCTACGTGCTGCTGCCTTTGCTGGCGCCTGCACTCGTCACCGGTGGCATGCTTGCCTTCGCCCTCTCCTTCGACGAGATCATCGTGACCACCTTCACGGCCGGCCAGCAACAGACCCTCCCTATCTGGATCTTCTCCTCGTTGGACCGCCCCCGGCAGCGACCGGTGACCAATGTGGTGGCGCTGCTAGTTGTGGCCGTGACGTTCGTGCCGATCATCCTCAGCCAGCGTTTTGCTCGTCGGGCCGACGAGACGTGACGATGAAGAAAGGACCGAAATGACCCACAAGTTGTGGATCGATGGACGGTGGGCCGAGACCAAGGGCGGTGGGGAGCTCAAGGTCGAAAACCCTGCCACGGGCGAGGTCGTCGACTCGGTGGTGGACGGAAGTCCCGCCGATGTTGCCGAGGCAGTGGAGGCCGCCAACAAAGCGTTCTTCGACGGGCGATGGTCGAAGCTGTCTCCGGGTGTGCGATCGCTGGCGATCCACCGGATGGCCGACCTTCTCGAACAAAAGGCTGCCGAGTTTGCCCGGATCGAGTCCGAAGACACCGGCAAGCCCTACGCGGGTGGATCCCTGGGGGCGGACCTTCCTATGGCAGTGGACAACCTGCGCTTTTTCGCCGCGGCCGCCCGCAACATCGCCGGGACGGCTTCGGGTGACTTCATGAGCGGGTACACGTCGATGCTTCGACGAGAACCGGTAGGCCCGGTTGGCCAGATCGCACCCTGGAACTACCCGCTGGCGATGGCAATCTGGAAGATCGGACCTGCTCTGGCCGCGGGCTGCACCACTGTCCTCAAACCGGCGCCTGGCACTCCCCGGACTGCCCTGATGCTGGGGGAACTCGCCAAGGAAGCAGGGGTCCCAGATGGAGTGGTCAACGTGGTTACCGGTGGCAATGAAACCGGCCAGGCCCTGGTCGAGCACCCCGACCTGCGAATGATCTCTCTGACTGGCTCTACCGGCACCGGCAAGAAGGTGATGAAAACTGCCGCTGATACGCTCAAGCGGGTCCATCTAGAACTGGGAGGCAAGGCACCGTTCATCGTCTTCGAGGACGCCGACCTCGAGGCCGTGGCCGCGGCCGCTCAGATCGGCGCGCTGTTCAACACGGGCCAGGACTGCACCGCCGCAGCAAGGGTCTATGCGACCCGTGACCGCCTGAAAGACGTGGTGGACGTGTTGGTGGACGTGTTCGAATCCACCAAGGTTGGCGACCCCTGGGCCGAGGACACCTTCATGGGTCCCCTCATTTCCTCCACCCAGCGCGATCGCGTCTCTGGCTTCGTGGATCGGGCCCGTTCGGCCGGAGCGAAGGTAGTGACGGGCGGCAGCGTTCCGGCCGGACTTGAGAAGGGCTACTTCTACTCGCCCACCCTGATCGTCGACGCTGAGCAACGATCGGAAATCGTCCAGCAGGAGGTCTTCGGTCCCGTCCTTGTGGTCTTGCCATTCGATGGCGAGGAAGACGCCATCCGCCTCGGCAACGACGTCCTCTACGGGCTGGCCGCCTCGGTCTGGACCAAAGACATCGGCCGGGCGTTGCGAACGGCCGCCGCCCTCGAGTTCGGCACCGTCTGGATCAACGACCACATCCCCCTCGCCTCCGAGGCTCCCCACGGCGGGTTCAAACAGTCAGGGTTTGGCAAGGACCTCTCCGAGGAGGCCGTCCTCGACTACACCATTACCAAACACGTCATGGTGAAAAACAGCTGACCCTGGGTTCAGGCAGGATTCGGAGTCGACCGGATGATCTCGACCTGGGTGTAGCCGAGGCCGAGCAGAAAGTTGGTGAGCGCAGTGATCGCGCTGTCCTCGGCATCTTGAAGGATGCCGGCCTCCTCTGCTTTCTGAAGCAGCACGGTCTCGGCCACCTGGCGGGCGTCCGTCTCGAGCCGTGGGTCACCTTTCGTGAAGAGACCGGTGGTGCGATCGAGAACCTGGGTGGCCTCATTGTCAACGGCGATGTATTGAATCTCGGACGCCGGCATCCTGACCGTCACTATCCCGGTCTCCGAATCGACCTCGAACGATTCAGAAGTCATCTTCGACAAATCGACGCCAGCCCCGATCCTGGCCACGGCCAACAATGTGAGGCTGTCACCGCGGGCCCACGCCAGGATTCCGGAATCGGTCCCTTTTTCGATCACGGTGTACTCGACGTACTCGACGGTGGTCAGTCTGGCCAAGGAACGGATGCTTTGGACGACCGTTGGCCCGATCTCCTCGAACGGTTCGGGGGCGAGCGCCTCGGCAACATCGCTTGGAGTCGGGATCCGATCAACGAGGGAGCGGAAGGCCATTACGACACCGAGGACACTGAGCAGGAAGACGACGACGACGGCTGTCAGCACCCACGGCCAGCGAGCCGTGCGGCCGCCGGGAACGGGTTGGGTCACACATAGAACTTACCCGATAACGTGGCCTAGGTGTTAAGCGAGCGACTCGGATTCATCGGTTTGGGAGCCATGGGAGGCGGAATGGCCCGCAACCTTGTTGCACGTGGCCATCAATTGGCGGTGTGGAATCGGACCATTGCCAGAGCGCACCAGATAGAGGGAGCGGCCGTAGCCGCCAGTCCCTCCGATCTGGCCGCCCGCTCCGACCTGGTGATGATCTGTGTGTCCGACACACCCGACGTCGAAGAGGTGGTTCTGGGAGCCGGGGGCGTGCTGGCCGGTCTTCGATCGAAGTGCTTGGTGGTCGACCACTCGACCATCAGCCCCACCGCCACCAGAGCCCTGGCTGCCGCGGTGGAACAAAGGGACGCCCATTGGATCGATGCTCCCGTCAGCGGCGGGCCCGAAGGCGCCAGCCGCGGCACATTGACGATCATGGTCGGAGGTGAGGTGGAGCATTTGGATCGCGCTCGCCCCTACATGGAGGCCTACTCCTCAACTATCACCCATGTCGGACCCACCGGCGCCGGACAGCTGGTCAAACTCGTCAACCAAATCCTGGTTGTGGGCAACCAGCTCGCGTCCTCAGAAGCCCTCCTCTTTGCGCAGGGGGCCGGGCTCGATCTCGAATCCACCCTGAACGCGGTGAAAGGAGGAGCGGCCGGGTCGTGGATGCTTTCCAACCGCGGTCCGCAAATGATCAATGACGACTGGCGGCCCGGATTCACCATCGACCTTCAACAGAAGGACCTCCGCCTGGTCCTGGCCGCCGCCGACGAGCTGGGGGTGCCTCTGCCGGGGACCGCTCTGATCTTCCAGCTCTATCGGGCGTTGCAACGCGTGGGACTCGGGGGGGAAGGCAACCACGCCCTGATCAAGGCGCTGCAGATGATGGCCGGACTTGAGGTAAAGAAGGAACGATGAAAGACCTGATCGCAGAACTGCAAGCCGAACAAGATCAACTCGACGACCTGGTGGCGGATCTCGACCCTGCTGATTGGGATCTCCTAACCCCGGCCGAACCCTGGACCATTCGCGACACCATCTCCCACCTGGCGTTCTTTGATGAACGCCAGGTCCAGGCGATCGTCGACCCCCAGGGATTCGCCGACGAGATCAATACCCGGTTGGCAGGGGCCAACGAGGACTACATGGCCATTGCCATCGATCACGGGCGGGCGCTCGATCCCAGCGGGGTTCTGGAGTGGTGGCGTACTGCCCGAGCCCGCGAACTGGCAGCCTTCGCGCCTCTGGAATCCGACGCCCTGTTGTCCTGGTACGGCCCGGCGATGAAGGCGCGCTCGGCGGTCACGGCCCGACTGATGGAAACGTGGGCGCACGGCCAGGACGTCGCCGACGCAATCGGTGTCACCCGGGCCCCCACAACCCGACTCTTCAACATTGCGGAGTTGGGAGTGAAGACCTTCTCATGGAGCTTCCTCAACCGCGGACTCATGGTTCCCGAGTCCAGGGTTCGGGTAACCCTGCAAGGGCCGGAAGGTACGACAAGGTCCTGGAACGAAACATCGACCGACACCATCAGCGGACCCGTAGAGGACTTCTGCCTGGTGGTCGCCCAGCGCCGCAACGTCGCCGACACCTCGCTGCATATAGAAGGTGAAGTCGCTCGCAGCTGGATGGATATCGCCCAGATCTTTGCCGGGCCACCCGGTCCGGGCCGACCTCCAACTTCGATCTAGGGGCAACTTCGATCTAGGGGCGAGTCTCCTCCCGGAGGAAGGCGGTGCCGCCGGCCACCAGGCCGGCAACGGCCGGGAGCCAGTAGGAAACAATCCGGTAGATGATGATCGGTGCCACGGTCAAGGCGGCCGGGTATCCGAAAGCCGCCAGCGCCCCCACCAGCCCCGCCTCTGCAAGACCTATTCCCCCCGGGGCACCCGGCAAGCCTCCTATCAACTGGCTGATTCCGAACGCGGAGATCACCTGGGAGGGGGTGAGGGGAATCCCCAGCGCTTCCATCACCAGGTAGAGGGCCAATGCTTCCAGCGCCAGCCGCCCCCACAACCATCCCTGGCTCGGTAGATCGGCGGCATGATTCTCGGCCGTGTTTCCGAGTGAGTTGCGAATCCGGGCAGGGAGCCTTCTCGACACCGAACCCAGCCAGCCGCTTCCGAAAAGGAGAACACCTCCCGTCAGGATCAGGATCCCGGCGAGGATGGCGGTTCCCGCCGCCAGCGAGTAGTAGAGGCCACGATTGATCACCCAGAGCAGGGCCAAACCGGTGGCGATCAGCAAACCAGAGAAATGAAGCACGGTGGATCGGACGGCAGCGCCGCCGGTGCCGGGCGCCTCTCGGCGGACCATCCAGGCCATTGCGGCAGGAGTGATGGCTCCACCGGCCGGAATCAGACGGGCGACCCCGGCTCCCACCAACGCTGCTCGAAAGGCAGAACCGGTGCTGAGGTGGCTTCCCACTTCCAGAACACCATGCCGGAATTGCAGTCCCAACATCCACTTGCCGCCCAGCTCGGCAACTGCCGCTAAGAGCAAGAAGAGGCCGGAGAGGACGCCTATCCGGGGGAATCGGAGATTGGTGAATGCATATATGGATGCGCCGATGTAGATCGCGGCGGTAACCCCTGCCACGATCAAGATTGTGCGGCGACGGAAGCGCCGCATCAGTGACCGACCGGCTCCTCCGCGGTGGTCACTTCATCCCTGGGTTCCCGATCGAAAACGGCCCGGTACAACGCCGCTCTCACACCTGGTTGGTGATCGGGGTTGCCCTGCATACGGCGCCCGATCATCAGCGCGCCAAGACCGAGGCAGGCAAGAACTACCGAATCGGGGCGATTGAGCAGCGCCGCCACCACCGGAAGGGCAGCCCACCCGACAAACCCGGCGATGCCACCCCCGAGCTTCCACCCGGCGATGGCCCAAACCCCCGGCCACAAGATCAGCCACGGATCGACCCCGGCCAGGACCCCCGCCGACGGGGCCAAACCCCGGCCCGAACGGCCCCGTAGGACCATCGACCAGTTGTGTCCGGCCACAACCGCCAGGCCAGAAAACGCGATTATCGCCTGGCCTACCCCCATCTCCCGCAGCACCAACATGGGGATCAGACCTTTGAGACCGTCGAGCAGAGCCGCCGCCATCCCGGCCGGCAGGCCGACCACCCGGCGCAGGTTGCCCGCGCCTACGTTGCCGGTACCCACCTTGCGAAGGTCAACGCCGAAGATCGAACCGATTACAAACGCAAACGGGATGGATCCCAACACATAGCACAGCACGGGCGCTAGGACCCAGCTCAACGGTTCAGACATCGGCGCGAAAACCTAACAGTGTTCCAGGCGAGAGGACGCTATCCACCAGACTTCGCACCCGTTCGGGTTGCTGCACCATCAGCATGTGGCCGCCTCCGGGGACCAACTCGTAACGTGCGTTTTTGAGAATATCGGCCAGGCGGGCAGCAGCCGCCGGGCGAACCATGCGGTCCTCCGCTCCAGACACCACGAGGCTCGGAGCAACCACCCGACCGGCGTCCTCCTCACCGGTTTGGTAGTCGCTGCAAGCCCGCAAATCTTTCCCCAGCACGGCAAGCCCGTTCTCAAGAACCCGCCGGCAAATGCCCAGGGCTGACGATCCGGGATCGGTCCGGCCGCCAAACCTGCCGTGAGCTCCGAACGACCAGGACAGAATCAATTCCACCGCCTTGCGGTTGCCGGCATCGGCGGCGGCTTGCAGATCCGGATGGACCTCAAGCTGAGTACCAGCACCGATAATGACGAGCCGGTCGATCTTGAGGGCGGAAACTGCCGCCATGCGCATGGCCGCCAGTCCCCCCATGCTGTGGCCGATGACGGTTGTCGTTTCGATGCCTCGCTCGTCGAGCAGGCCAAGCACCCAACGAGCGATGTCATCGATCGTCGTCAGCGGCAACTCTCCGCTGCGCCCATGTCCTGGGAAGTCCGGGGCAAGCACCTGTCGACCATGGTTGGCAAGATGCCGGGAGATCCCCCGCCAAACTGTGTGATCCATGCCGGCTCCGTGCAACAACACCACCGCTGGCAGCGAAGGGTCGGCCACAACTCCGCCGTGGTGGACAAACCGCCCTGTCATTCCTTTTGACTGTTGCGCAAGGCCCGCGCCAGATCAGTGATGATGTCGACCGGGTCCTCCAAACCTACGGACAAACGGACCAGGCCCTCTTCGATTCCTGCCGCGGCCAGGGCCTCTGGATCGAGCTGGCGGTGGGTGGTCGACGCCGGGTGGATTATCAGGGTGCGAGCGTCACCGAGGTTGGCCAGGTGTGACACCAGTTGCACCGACTCGATCAATCGTTTGCCGGCCTCTCGGCCACCCTTGACCGCAAAGGCGAGGACCGCCCCGGCCCCGAGAGGAAACTGCCGCTTGGCGAGGTCGTGGTGAGGATGATCGGCTTGTTCCGGATACCTCACCCAGGCCACTTCGGGAGCCTGGGCGAGAAACTCGACGACCAGGCGGGTGTTGGCGACGTGGCGGTCCATACGCGCTGCCAGAGACTCGATTCCCATGATCAGGAAAAAGGCCGTCTCCGGGCTCATACAGGCACCGAAATCTCGGAGGCCTTCGGCCCTGGCCCGAGCGATAAACGCCCCCGGCCCAAACTCGTCGGTGAACACGACTCCGCTGTAAGGAAGGTAAGGCTCGGTCAAGGTGGGGAAACGACCTGACGCCAGCCAATCGAACCGGCCCGAGTCGACCAGCACGCCGCCGATGACTGTCCCGTGTCCGGAGAGAAACTTGGTGGCCGAATGCAAGACGAGGTCAGCGTCGAACTCGAATGGTCGACAGAGATAAGGGCTGGCGAGTGTGCTGTCGACCAAGAGGGGAAGCCCGTGCCTATGGGCGACGTTCGACACCGCGTCGACGTCGAGGACATCCATCACCGGGTTGCCGATAATTTCCGCAAACACCAGGCGGGTCGCATCGGTGATCGCCTCTTCGTATGCCTCCGGTTGGTCCGGAGACACGAACGTGACCTCGATCCCGAACCTGGGAAGTGTGTGCCGGAACAGGTTGGCGGTGCCGCCATACAGAGCTGAGGACGAGACGATGTGGCCGCCACTCCCCATAAGAGTCGTAATCGCCAACACCAATGCCGCCTGTCCGCTGGCAGTTGCCACCGCCCCGACTCCCCCCTCCAACGCGGCTATACGCTCCTCGAAGGCGGCGACTGTGGGGTTGGAGATCCGCGAGTAGATGTGGCCCGGTCGTTCCAGATTGAAAAGCGCCGCAGCATGGTCGGTGTCTTCGAAAACAAAACCGGCGGAGTGATAGACCGGTACGGTGACGGCCCCGGTCGATGGATCGGGTTTGACGCCGGCGTGCACCGCCAGGGTTGCAAACCCGGGAAGGTCGGGCTCAACCAACGGAGACTGTGACTGGTATGCCGTTGAGGACCGCGTTGCCCGACAGGGGATCCACCTGGGACGAATCGGTGAGGATGTTGGTATTTACCCCGGGCCGGATCTCAGCGACGGAGAGCCGGGCCCCATCCAGGTTGTGGCCCCAGCCATACGGGATCGAAACCACCCCGCGGCTGATGTCCTCGGTCAACTCAACGGTGACGTCTAGCTTGCCGGCGGCGGAAGCGATCGAGGCTGTGGCACCGTCCTCCAATCCGATCCGAGTGGCGTCATCAGGGTTGATCTGAAGCGTGCACCGCTCCTTTCCTTTGACGAGGACCTCGACGTTATGGAGCCATGAGTTGGCCGAGCGCAATTGCCGACGACCAATCAGCACCAGATGGTGGTCCGGTTCGGTGGCGATCGCTGCGGCCAGGCGTGGCAAATCGATCGTGATCGATTCCGGCGCCAGTTCGACTTTGCCTGACGGCGTGGTGATGAGCTGAGCCAATCGCGGCTCCAGGGGCCCGAAATCGATGCCATGCGGCGACTCCTCAAGTCGGGCCAGAGTGAGGCCCTCAGGGTTGGCGCCAAAGCCGTCGCCCCGGTGGCCCAATCTCAGCATCAGGTCGAGGAATCGTTCGGCCCAGGGACGGTCCCCCAGCATCGCCATGATCTCGGCCGGATCGCGCCCGGTTATCACCGAGTCGGAGCTCGACACTGCTTCCTGAAGCGAGGCCATCAAGGACGCCCCGGCCAACTGGTCGGGATCGGCCTCGGACCCCATACCCAGGGCGATTCCGGTCAGCTTGACCAGGATGGCGAATTCGTCAAGACCGGCGGCCTCGAAAACGGGTGGCGAATAGTCGGCGTAGTCCCTCACGGAAAGCCCGGTGAAGGACAGGTCGTAGTGCGACCTCTCCAACGCCGAAGGCGGAGGGAGAACCACGTCGGCCCGTCTGGTGGTCTCGTTGAGGTACGGATCAACTGACACCATGAAGTCGAGGCCGTCGAGTGCGGCGTCGAGCCGTTCCGCATCGGGAGTGGTCAGCACCGGGTTGCCGGCGACCGTTATGAGGAGCCGAATCTGACCTTCTCCAGGCGTCTCGATTTCGTCGGCAAGGGTGGACACCGGCAGCTCGCCCAGGACCTCGGGCCATCCCCGTACCCGGCTTTGCCACCGGCCGGTGGCAAAAGGGCGTCCCTTCCTGTGGGCGGAAAGGTGGGCCGCATAGGGAAACATGGCACCGCCCGGCCGGTCCAGGTTTCCACTCACAACATTGAGAAGGTCGACGGCCCAGGATGAGAGCGTTCCAAACGAGACGGTGTGGGTTCCGATTCGGCCATAAACGGCAGCCGAGGGAGCAGCCGCCAGTTCGCTGGCGATCTCCCTGATCAAGGCGGGATCGATCCCGGTGAACGGGGCGACCGCTTCGGGGGTGAAAGGTTCGACCAGCCCCCGAACCTCCTCGAGACCCGACACTTGGGTAGCGGCTGAACCAAGATCGACCTTGCCGTCGGCGAAGAGGACGTTGGCCAAAGCCAGGAGAAAGGCGGCATCGGTGCCGGGGCGGATGGGAATCCAGCGATCGGCGTTCGCAGCCGTCTTGGTCCGACGCGGATCGACGACGACGACCTTGCCCCCCCTGGCCCTGATGGCCTCCATCCGACCTGGAAAGTCGGGCGCAGTGCACAGGCTGCCGTTGGACTCGTAGGGATTGGCTCCCAGCATCAGCAGATAGTCAGTTCGGTCCAGATCGGGTACGGGGATGTTGAGAGGATGGCCAAACATGTACCCGGCCGAAACGTGCTTGGGCATCTGGTCCACCGTCGAGGCACTGAAGACGTTCTTGGTCCCGAGGGCTCTGATCAAGGGCCGGATTCCCAGAGTGTTGTCCAGCTGATGGACGTTGGGATTGCCAACATAGATCGCCAGAGCGGAACGTCCGTGCAGGTCAGTGACCTCCTGGAAGCGGCGGGCTATGAGCGCAAACGCTTCCTCCCAGGAAGCCGGACGATGGACGCCGTCTTCTTTGATCAGGGGTGTCCGGAGCCGATCCGGGTCTTCGTGGAGTTGCTTGAGGGCCGAACCCTTGGGGCAGATGAAGCCGGCCGACATGACATGCTGGCGATCGCCCCGGATTCGCTTGACCCGATCGTCGACAACCTCGATCTCCAACCCGCAGGTGGCTTCACACAGCGGGCAGGTGCGAAACACAGTGCGATCCATTTTTTGAAGAGTACAGAGGCGTGAGGCGTGAGGCGTGAGCCAATCCGCTCCTACTCACGTCTCACGTCTCTCGTCTGCGTGTGGAGATGTTTATGGTTCCCTCCAGGAGACCCTGAAATGACTCAAAAGATCACCTACGCCACCATGTCGGCCGACAACGAGGACCTCAACCGCCAGTACGAAGCGGCGGTTGCCAGGATCCGCAGCACCCTCGGCCAGAACCAACTCTTCGTCGTGAACGGGGAGGAACGGCAGGGTAAGGGCATATACGAGGAACGATCACCCATCGACTCGGAGATCGTCATCGGACGGTTTGCCCAGGGCACCCAGGAGGACGTCGACGACGCGGTCGTCGCCGCCGGTGAATTCCAGCCCACCTGGGCGGCCTTGCCCTGGCAAGAGCGGGTCACGCTGATGCTGCGGGCCGCCGACGTCATGGAAAACAGGCAGTTCGATCTGGCCGCGCTGGTGGCACTTGAGGTCGGCAAGAATCGCTTGGAGGCTCTGGGCGACGTCGCCGAGACCGTCGAGTTCTTCCGCTACTACAGCTCCCAGATGGAACTCCACGACGGCTTCGTGACACCGCTTGGCCAACTCTCCCCCAAGGAGGAGAACCAATCGGTGCTCCGACCCTATGGAGTCTGGGCGGTGATCTCTCCCTTCAACTTCCCGATGGCGCTGGCGGGCGGCCCTTCAATCGCAGCGCTTCTCACCGGGAACACCGTTGTGTTGAAGCCATCCAACGCCGGAGCACTCACCGGTCTCGAGCTCGGCCGGGTGATGTGGGAGGCGGGGGTGCCGGCTGCCGCATTCCATGTCATCACCGGTACCGGCTCGGTGGTCGGGTCGGCCCTGGCCGATCATCCCGATGTCGCCGGGATCACGTTCACCGGCTCCTACGACGTGGGCATGGGCATCTATAGGGGATTCGCTACCAGCTTTCCGAAGCCAACCGTCTGCGAAATGGGGGGCAAGAACCCGGCGATCGTGACTGCCAGCGCCGACCTCGACGTCGCCGCCGAAGGAGTCAGCCGGGCCGCTTTCGGCTTCAGCGGGCAAAAGTGTTCTGCCAACTCGCGTGTTTACGTCGCCAGTGAGGTGTATGACGACTTTGTCCATCGATTGGTGGAGCGGACAGACGCGATCAAGGTCGGCAACCCCCTCAATCAGGACGTCTACATGGGACCGGTCATTGACTCCGACGCCGTCAAGCGCTTTCGGCAGGCCGTGGCGGAAGTCAGGGACAGCGGAGGTGAGGTTCTGGCTGGGGGCGACGTGCTTGACGAGGGCGACATGGCCCGGGGCAACTTCGTCGAACCAACCGTCGTCGCGGCCCCGGAGGGCTCGTGGATATGGAAGAAGGAACTCTTCCTTCCCTTTGTCTCGGTAATGCCCATCGAGTCGCTGGAGGAGGGACTGCGGAGGGCCAACGACACCGAATTCGGCCTGACGGCGGGTTTATTCGCTGGCGACGACAGCGAAGTCGAAAAGTTCTTCCAAACAATTGAAGCCGGCGTTACCTATGTCAACCGGCGAGCCGGTGCAACAACTGGCGCCTGGCCGGATGTCCAGAGTTTCGGCGGCTGGAAGGGATCGGGAACCTCCGGGACCGGCGGCGGCGGACCCTGGTATCTCCGCCAGTACATGCGGGAGCAGAGTCGTACGGTGGTGCGGACCTGAGGGTTCTGGTCACCGGGGCTAGAGGCACGCTCGGTCGCCGCGTGGCCGCTGAACTGGCCAGGCGCGGTCACGAAGTCGTCGCCGCCACCTTGCACGGAGTAGGTGCGGTGGTTCACTCGGCAACCGACCCCCGTCGACCCATCGAGATCGATCGGGGGCTGCTGAGCCAGATCATCGAGTCGACCCCTCCCGAAGTTCACCATGTGTATCCCGGGATTGTTGGATGCGATCTGATGCCAACTCCGTACTACAGGGCCAAGGTGGCTTGCGAGGCGCTTCTCGTTTCCACCGGAAGGCCATGGTCGATCTTGCGGGCAACTCAGTTCCATCAACTCATCTGGGGTTGGTACTCGGCACCGACCCGCAAACCCTTGCTGCTGGTACCTGCGGGCACCCGATATCAGGTGCTGGACCCCCAGGAGATGGCACGTCGCCTGGTCGATGCCATCGAAGCCGGTCCCCAGGGCCGCCTTGAGGACCTGGGGGGTGCCTTTGCCTATGAAGCGGTCGACCTGGCGCGGTCAGTGATGGCAGCCATGGGGTCAAAACGGAGAGTGGTGGCCTACAACCGGCCGGGGCTCGTGGGAGCGGCATTTCGCGCGGGCGCCAACCTCACTCCCCACCGCGGCGAGGGCGAGACCTGGAACGAGTTTGTGGCGCGACAGATCGCAAGACGCACCTGAGAGCGGACAGACGAGCTCTTATGAGTTCGCCCCCTTCGTCCCGGCTCCTCCGTCGCCGGGCCACTTCCCCCGCTCCCGCGGGGGAAGAAAAGGAGAACTGGATTGCTTCCTTGGAACTTCTCTACACCCGCGGCAGCGGGGGGAGGGGACCACGAGCGCAGCGAGTGGTGAGGGGGGCGGACAGACGAGCGCTTATGGATTCGCCCCCT
>CAYYRT010000372.1:0-1502 GCA_964474055.1 uncultured Acidimicrobiaceae bacterium
CGGGTAGGGACCAAATTCCCCATCGGCTGGCGGGACGGCGGCGGCGGTAGTGCGCTTGCCGGTTATCGCAGCCACGATCATGACTGTGGCGACAACGGCAATGATCAAGCCGACTGCTACCAGACCGGCAGCGACCCAGGCGAGGAGGTCCGTGTCCGCCGCAGCCGTTGCTTCGACCGTCACGCCTTGGCTGGCGTCGGCGTTCATGACCACGACAGCCCAGTCTCCCGGTTCGAGATCCCATGTGATGGTCTGCGTCCCTTCCCCCGATGCGGACGTCACCCAGAACGCCTGCTCATCGGGTGGAGGCGGCGTGGCCGTACCAGAGACGTTGCGGTAGACAACCGTGCCATCTGCTCCAACGTCGGAGAGTTCTGAAACCGCCGCTCCCTCCAGGTAGTTCTCGACCTCGTCGGAGGGACCGATTCCCACGAAGACCGGCTGGCCGCCGGTCGGATCGATCTCGAGTCGGACCGTGGCGAGCCGTCCTGAGGGAAACCAGTCGCCCGGTTGGGCACCCAAGTCGACATCGGCCGATGTCACTGCATACGAATCGCTGGACAGATCGAACTCATCGGTCGAGAAGAAGCCATCCGTGTCGCGCTGGGTCTCGTTGGCCCAAAGCAGCCCTCCTCCGCCGATGATCAGCCCAACGGCGAACAGGCCGATCAGGGCTCCCACGATGACGATTGCGATTCTTGCCTTGCTCATAACACCCTCGATTGTCTCGACGGTCCAAATGTTCTTCGAATAGCGCCACTAGCCCTTGGTACTCGGTGACTGGGACGCATCCTCATCGCCCTTCCAGAAGCTGAACCATGGAGTGGTGCGAGGCTCGAAGACGACGGCGGTCGTGTTCATTGACCGCTCGATCTGGAAATGCTGATAGCCACCATTGCCTGCCACTCATCAGCACAACTACGACTGCGATGACCGAGAGGACACCGGCTCGCGCCTGCCAGACCCATGCCGGATCCAGACCCCAAGTGAGCGGCACGGTGCCGTTGAAGGCGGCGTGCATCAAGCCGGCGAGAAGCACGCTGCCGGTGCGGAGGTAGATCCAGGTCAGCAACACGGAACCGGCCAACAGCCAGATCGGCGCTGGCCATAGGGGGAGCCCGTCGTATAGCTGACCCGGCAGATAGAACGGGATGTGAGCCATCACAAACATCAGACCTATCAGCGCCGCCGCCCATGCGGGCGAGTGTCCACCATCGAGGGCCGTCTGAACCCCAAAGCCGCGCCAGCCGAGTTCTTCGAGGAGGGCCGGGACGAGCACGACGAGTGGGACGACCAGGGCCGATGCGGTCAGGGCATCTGTCAGTCGACTCGGTGTGGTCGCGCCGACGGCGAGGCCGACAAGGTCTACTCCCAACTTCTCGACCAATGGGATGCCGATCGCCGCGACGTACCAGCGGGCATCGACCCGCCATCGTCCCAATCTGCCGAACAGGCTCCTGATCTCGCCCTTGCCACCGCTCACGGCGAGGACGGCCAGGGCA
>CAYYRT010000373.1:0-3959 GCA_964474055.1 uncultured Acidimicrobiaceae bacterium
CGCGGTGACGCCGGTGCCCGCGAGCCGCCTGGCCAGCTCATAGGTGAACATCACATTCGCCAGCTTCGATTGGTTGTAGGCCGTCTGGCCTGAGTACTTGCGCTCGCCCATCAGGTCGTCGAAGTCGATCTTGCCCATCGACTGGGCCCCCGAAGACACCGTCACGATCCGGGCTGGTGCGCTGGCGATGAGGCGGTCAAGCAGGAGGTGCGTCAACAGGAACGGGCCGAGATGGTTGAGGGCGAAGGTGTGCTCGAGGCCGTCGGCGGTGATGTGACGATGCGACCAGAACCCGCCGGCGTTGTTGACCAGGACATCGAGCCGCGGGTACGTCTCGAGAACCTCGTGGGCCAGCCGGCGCACCTCCGCCTGGGACGACAGGTCGGCGGCAAAGGCATCCACGCTGCCTCCACCGGCCTCGCTGGCGACCTCGACTGCCGCCCTCTGCGTTCGGCCGAGATCGCGCCCGGTGATACCGACTCGTGCACCCATGGCCGCGAGGCGGATTGCCGTCGCCCGGCCGATCCCACCGGTGCCGCCGGTGACCAGCACGGTCTTGCGCGTCATTGAACCCGTAGTAGTCATCACAGGGCTCCTTGGCAGATGCGGGTCGTGGGTCGTCAAACAGCGACGGACGCGGGCCTCGGTGTGGGTTCGCTCGCGCCATCCGGACCAGCAATCACGTAGGCAATCATCGCGATGACGCCGAAGCTGAAGATCCCCAGCAGCAGCAGGACCAGGAACCAGGTCTTGCTCTCCAGCTGCGAGGTGTTCAGCAAGGCACCGATCCACGACACCAGCCCAGTGATCATTCCGCCGATCACCGCGAGTGAGCCGAGGATGCCCAGTCCGAGCATCGACCATGTGATGGCGCTCCATCGCAGCCCAACGATGTCGTCGCCGCTCAGGATGAAGACGTCGTTGGCGATCGCGATCCACACCGCGGCGATAGCCAGGATGGCGCCGGACGCCACCGCGATCGCACCGCCGATAAAGAGCCTTGTCACTGTTGCCTTGGTCATTTCGTTTCCTTCGCTCTTGTCGTATGAATGGGTGGCTGGAGGGCGAGCCGCGGCGATCTCACCGCGGCCGCTTCGCCCTGAGCGGCGGCCAATCAGGCTGGCTTACGTTGCCGCCCCGACGGTCCCCGGAACCGGTGCTGATCGATCGGGCTCTACAAGCGAACCCATGCCCTTCGCGGCGGCTGCCGGCTCAAAGCCCTTGACAATCAGCCACAGCGCAATCCCGATCTCGAAGATCGCCCCGGGGATCAACAGGTAGAGGCTGATCTGAAGTCCAAAGATCTCCGAGATCGCGCCGCCGGCGTGAAGCACGTATCCGAACACGCCAAGACCTGCGAGCAGCTGCGGGATCAGCCGCGTCCGGTACAGCAGCAGACAGAGAAAGACGCCGCCGAAGCTGAGCGTTGCCTGGCCGACGTTGTAGGCGAGGGTGTTCGACTCGGTCAGCAGTGACGCGATGCCCGGGGCCCACGCTGCGCTCGTCGCTCCCGCGTCAGCAGCGATCTGGGCCAACGGCACAAGCATCAGCAGGAAGAGGGCGCCGATGTCGAGGAAGACGACCTGGACGACGATCGCAGCCAGGTAGACGAATGCGGTTCGCTTGCCGTGGTTCTCGAGGATCGGGAAGAACAGCACCCCCTTGCCGATGTCCACCACGGTGTTCAGCAGCATCAGGAAGGCCCCGATGAGCAAGGTCGTCTGAACGGCGGGGATGTTGGCCGGAAAGTCCGACGCGGTGATTACCGAGTTGACGAGCGCGAACCCGGTCCCGTACGTCAGGAAGCCGATCAGGAACAGCGCGCCAATGAGTCGAGCGTAGGTCTTCCGCGGCGTGGCCTCGGAGACATGACCGCGAACGGCTGGGTTGAGTGAAGTCGCCTGCACTTGAGAGTACCTCCGTCGATGGGGAGCGTCGTGGGGACTCGGTCCGCGAATGCGCTTCGAGGCGCATCTCGATGCTCGTGGCCTACCTGGGAGCGAACGCCGATGTGGCGGTCAGACGCTGATCGCGACCTTGCCGCGCGCGCGGCCTGATCCGACGTAGTTGAGAGCTTCGGCCGCCTCGCTCAGCGGGTAGGTGCGGTCGATTACCGGCGTCACCTTCCCGGACTCGAGCAGCTCCGCCAGGGCCAGCAGGCTCTCGGCCTTCATCGAGACGAGGAAGTTCCGCATCTGCTGGCCGCCCGACCGGAAGGTGAGCTTGCCAGCCATCAGGCGGCCGGCGCTGGCAAACCAGCGGTTGGCGAAGTTTCCGCCGTTGGGTATGAGCGTGCCTGTCGGCGCCAGCGCACGGCGCAGATCCGACAGCGAATGGTTTGAGATGTTGTCGAGGATCAAGTCGTAGCGCTTGCCGGTCTGGGTGAAGTTCTCGCGCGTGTAGTCGATGACCTCGTCGGCGCCGAGCGAGCGGACCAGCTCGACGTTCCGCGTGCTGCACACACCGGTGACGTGGGCGCCGAGCGCCTTGCCAATCTGCACGGCGAAAGTCCCAATGCCGCCCGAAGCGCCGTTGACGAGCACCTTGTCGCCTGTGCGGACCCCTCGTAGCGCCTGGAGTGCGACAAGCCCAGCCATCGGAGCGGCAGCCGCCTGCTCCCAACTGAGGTTCGTCGGCTTCGCGGCCAGCTCGTCTTCGGCACCCGCCGCGTAGCCAGCGTATGAGCCATCGGCCGAGCCGAAGACGTCGTCACCGGGCTGGAAGCGGGTCACTGCGGAACCGATGGCGATCACCGTGCCGGCGACATCAGTGCCGCGGACGGCATGCTTCGGTCTGCGGAACCCATAAACGGGACGAGCGACGTAGGGAAGGCCGCTCATGACGGCCCAGTCGGCGATGTTGACGCCGGCTGCACGGACTTGGATCAGCACTTCGGACTCGCTGATGGTCGGCCTTGCGATGTTGCGGTTCGCTAGGACCGCGGTCGTGCCGTAGCGGTCTTGCATGACGGCGGACATCATCGCGGGCGCCGCCTGTTCGATCGGAATGGCGCTCGGGCTTACAGCCATGCGGTAGCTCCTCTGGAGCCTGCCGGCTCGACTTTGGGGAGCTCAGATCCCGCCCGCGAGGATGACCCGGCAAAGGGTTCGCGTGTGGCTGGTCGAGAGGAAGTCCCCCGACATCGCGCTTCCGGGCGGCACTATGCGCCGATCGTTGCGATGAGTCAACATATTGCTGCAATGCGGTGGGTCAAGGACGTGTACAGTCCGCGCCATGGACGAGTTGCGTGCCCGGTTGATGACGGGGGATCTCGTTCCGGACGTGCGACGCCTTCTCCAGAGTGGTGCCGAGGATCACGGCCGGTGGCTGCGCGAGAACCTGCGCCATGCCCTCACAGTCCGCCGGGAGGATGTCGTCGCCGTTTCTGCACTGACCGGCCTGGCTCCCGGCACGGTCCGTGGCTTTCTCAACGGACGACCGTCCTCCATCAACAACGTGCTGCTCATGGCGGAGGCGGTCGGCTACACCATTGCCGAGCTCGACCGAACGCCGGCCCTCTTCCGTCAGTACGCCCAAGATGGGCGTGACGGCGCCGAGGGGGACGCCATCGGTGTATCGCTCCTTGCGTTCGACGAGGCACCGACCCCGATGGCGATCGTCCTCCTTGAAGGGACGATCGTGAAGGTCAACCGCAGACTGCGTGAGCTGCTCGGATACGCGGAGGGCGAGCTTGTGGGTGCGCCCGCCTCGACGTTCTCGACGAGCACTGAAACCGCTCAGGCCGATCGGAGGGACGAGCTGGCCGCGACCGGTGCCGTGCCCCGCCGGGGTTCGCAGTTACGGCGCAAAGACGGGTCGCTCGTGGACGTTGTGAGCTCGGCGGTCGTGGTGCGCGATCACACCGGTGAGCCCCGATACGTCATTGCGCGCGCGGCGCCAGCCGAGAGCTTCGGCCGGGGCAGCCCGGCTGAGGACCCGAAATCGCCATGACCCTCGTC
>CAYYRT010000374.1:0-3038 GCA_964474055.1 uncultured Acidimicrobiaceae bacterium
TCGCAACATGGGACCCCGGATATACTCTCGCCCCCCTCCCTGTCGGAGTGGCGGAAATGGCAGACGCGCTAGGTTGAGGGCCTAGTGTCCGAAAGGACGTGGGGGTTCAAGTCCCCCCTCCGACACTCGGAATCCTCGGTCAACTCGTTTTCGCGACCCAAACGGTATGGAAAGCGTCTCGCCTAGGTCGCAAGAACGGGTGGAGGACGAACTCGACCGGTGAGAAGCGACGATGTGGTGGTCCTCCAAGCTCGCCATCACTACGGCTGAGCGCCTTCGCGCCCGAAGGGGACACCTATGAAGGGTGCCGTCCCAAATCGGTGACAGGTCTGAGGATATCATCGGCGACCCGCGCTGCGACGAGCAGCGAAGAGATCGAAGACTATGAAGGAGTAGAAGGAATCCACTCGAACCCGCTCCGACATCAAGGGTTATGAGCTTCGGACTCAACAGGTGGCGTATTTCAAACGGATCACCCCTGTCGGCGAACCTAGTCGATACGCTCATCGCGGGGTTGTTAGCAGTAACCCTTGTAGGACTCACCCTTGAGAGTCGTGCTCGCTATGGAGCTGTTGCATTTCTAACCCTGTGGTTCTTCGTTCGCAGAAGTGCCCGTGGTCGCGGTCCGACCCCTCTCGCCCAGGCGATAGCCTTGCTATGTCTGTTGGGTCTGGCCTCGGGTGTCGGTTTCGCCAACGAACCTCGACTCGCCCTCGAGTGGGCGCTCCCAGTACTAGTCGCCCTCGCGGTATTCGTCTTTGTGGCATTAGGTCCTGTCAAGACGCACCAGATCGAAGCGTCGATGGCAGTCGCGTTGGTCGCGCTTGCCGTTGCAGCCCTGATCCTGTGGATTCGAGACTATTGGGTTTGGCAATCCACTTTGGCGGCCGTCGACTCCACCTTGAGCTGGGCTCAGCGCTTGCCGGTCACACTGATCAGGGCGTCCGGCGGACTGAATTCCAATCATCTAGCTTTCGTCTGCGAGATCGGCCTGTGCATAGGTGTTGTGCAATCTTCGGGCCGAGGCTCAACTCAGCGTCTGTGGAGGTGGGCCGCCTGGTTGCTGGCTGGGGTCCTTCTCCTTACTGCTTCTAGAGGTGGCTGGGCTGGCGGACTCGTGGGTAGTTCGATTGCGATGCTCCTGTCGCGACAGTCGAAGTCTCCTCCCTGGCGAAGACCATTTTCTAAGTCCACCGTGGCGATGGCAATGGTTGGCTTGTGCTCGCTAGGCGTCATCCTGGCGTCCGGATCCAGGCCTGCTTGGTTGTTTCGTGGGTCACTGGGCGACAGGGTTCCGGCCCTTGGCATTGGGTGGCAAATGTTCTTGGACAATGTGTTCACCGGCCACGGTCCGGGAGCCTTCTCGCTTCTGTTGGACGCATATACAGACGATCTGACATACGGCGGCTGGGAAAGGGCGCTCTGGAGCCACGCGCACAACAGCTACGTTCAGAGTCTGCTCGAGTACGGGTTGGTCGGATGGGCACTCTTTGTTACCGCCGGTGTCGTGCTGCTCGTCGCGTCATTGAGGAGCCTTAGGACGTCAGATGCCAAGATCCGGGCTCCGGCTGTGGCTTTCGTGGCCGCTGTCAGCGCAATGGCGGTCCATTCATTGGTTGATGTTGTGACCGTCGCCACTGGGGCATTGAGCTTGCTGGCGATTGTGGCGGGTCTTGTGGTGCGAGGTCAATTGGCGCCTTGGCGGATACCGGCTGGAGGTGTTCTTGCTCCTATTGCTCTGTTACTGGTTCCAACCCTCGTTGCCCTGACCACTCCAGGTCGTACGGCTTACGAGGGCGGACTTCGTGAGGCAAGCGCAGGAGATTGGTTGGCAGCCTCCCTCATGTTCGAACGCGCCGCAGGACTGGATCCCATCCCGGGGTATCAACTGACAGCGAGCCAAGCTGCGCTGGCATCCGGCCAGCAATCTGGACCCGAGCTGTTGGATCGTCTCATCACAGATGCTGAACGCTATCCGACATATGCGCCGGCCCAACTCAACTTGATGATCGCAGCAGAGGCGATCGACCCTGAGGGCGCACATGCCGTTGTCCGAGAAGTCGGCCACAGGATCGTGGCCGATGAATTGGCATTGTTCCAGGTTGGATTGGTGCTGGACAGGCTTGGACACTACGAGGAAGCTGACGTCACTTACTATCGGGCGCTACGCATCAATCCCTGGCTGCTCAGCTCTTCAGTGTGGGATTACGTAGACGACGGAGCTAGGCGTCGGTCGCGACTGCAGAGCCGCTTGCTGCAAGAGTTGCCATGCGAGACCGTCGAAGCGCTCGTTCTGACCGGGAACGCCACGAACCAAGCGCTCGAGAACGGATTGTCTTGCCCTGTCGGGTCGGTGGGATATCTTCATGCCCTCATGGGTGACGAGCGATGGCTTGAGCTCGGTGGGCTGGTTGAGACTGGACTCGGAACACACCCGGACGACTTCATCCTGTTTCGTCTTCAAGGCGAGGTGTTGGCAGCTCGCGGCGACGTCCCGGCTGCACGTCGTTCGTGGATCATTGCCGGCCTCCTCGGGGATTTCTACTCTCTGGTAAGGACTATCGAGTCCTACGAGGGAGCGTCCGTGCCGCACCAGGTTCTGACACTTGCCAACACGACCGTTGATCGTCGATCGCCCGTGAGGCTTATCTTCGGCGGGCAGCCCGAGTACGTTCTTGGTCGAGGGCGTTACGCGGTGATCCACCAGCGTGAAGGATTGCCCAGCCCGGTGGTTGAGGCCGGATGGACAGATCTGACGACGGATATCCATCAAAGGATGATCGACGCGCTCGCTGTTGTTGGAGAGCCTGGCTAGAAGTTCATGCGGCCGTTGCTAGAGAACCGAGCACAGCTCATCCCAGGGGCTTTAAGGCACTGCTAAAGCCCTTTAGGACGAAAACTTCCGAGTGGTTGATAGGACGGTCGACCTTGGTGGGTACGGCCACCGGGTCGCCGAAGATCTCAGCCCAGTTAGCGCATGTGTCGGTCCTCCGACACGAACCTCTAGTAAACGAAGCCCACTCACTTTGGGGCTCGCT
>CAYYRT010000375.1:0-15499 GCA_964474055.1 uncultured Acidimicrobiaceae bacterium
TGTCGATCAACGGCGTTGAACTCGAGGAGCCCAATCTGGAAGCAGCCTTCCTCCATCTGACCGGCAAGGCGCTGAGGGACTGATGGGAAGCCTTCTCGCCATCGCCCGCAAGGATCTCCGCCTGCGACTGCGGGACCGGTCGGTGATCATCACCGGTCTGTTGGCCCCGCTAGTGCTGGCCCTCATCTTCAACTTCGTGTTCGGTTCGGCACTTTCGGGTGATGCAGACTTCGAGCCTGCTTACGGGGTGGTCACGACCGAGGAGGGCCACACCGCCAGTGTCCTGTCGAGCATTGCCGCCAGCATCGGTTCTGAACCCCGGATGTTCACTGATGTCGAGGCCGCCGAGGCCGCGGTCGACGACAGTGAACTCGACGCGGTCTTCGTGATACCGGCCGGATTCGATGAGTCCATACAGGCCGGTGGGGGAGGAGCGTTGGAAGTGATCGGCAACGTCGACTCACCCACCGCTACCCAGATCGCTGCCGCCATCGCTTCGAGTTATGGGGTCGGCCTTGAGAGGGTTCAATTGTCGATCGCCGCAGGCATCGCCGCCGGTGGTGATCCGGCGGTTGTGATTCCGGCGGCGACCGCCGGTGAGAACCGCGATCCGGTCACTATCGGCAACATCGAAGCGGCCATACGCCAACTCGATGGAACCACCTATGCCATCGCCGGCATGGCCGTGTTCTTCCTGATGTTCACTGCCCAGTTCGGCTTTCAAAGCCTGCTCGACGAGCGTCGTGACGGAACCCTCGCCCGCATTCTCGCCACCCCGACCTCGCCGGGTTCTGTGCTCGGGGCGAAGACGCTGGTGTCCTTCTTGCTCGGGTTGATGTCGCTGACGGTCCTGCTCATCGCTGGGGCGTTGCTGATGGGGGCGGAGTGGGGCGATCCGCTGGCAGTAGCTCTGCTGGTCGTGGCTGCGGTGGCGGCAGCCGTGTCGATTTCGGCCGTTGTGTCGGGGTTCGCCAAGACCCCCGAATCGGCCGGCAACCAGCACGCAGTGGTGAGCGTGGTGTTGGGCATGCTGGGTGGCACGTTCTTTCCCATCGGTCAGGAGGGAGGGATTCTCTCGGCTCTGACCGCCCTGACTCCCCACCATTGGTTCCTCAGAGGGTTGGCCAACGTGTCGGGAGGAGGGGGGGTGGCCGAAGCCCTTCCCTCGGTCGGCTGGTTGTTACTGATGGCCACGGTCGTCGGAGGTCTGGCAGCTTGGGTTATGTCAAGGCAGGTGTGGAAATGAAGGCCCTCGCTATCGCTCGCAGCAATATCACGAGGCTCTTGCGCGATCGTTCGAGCATCTTCTTCGTGTTCATATTCCCTCTCGCCCTGGTGCTGCTCATCGGTCTCCAGTTCGGGGGGAGCTTCACTCCCAAACTGGGGGTGCTGGTGGAGGCTCCCGGTGACCAGGCCCAGCTGTTGGTGGATCAGTTGATCGAAGAAAACCGCCTCGACGTGGTCGTGTTCGAGGAAGAGGCTGCTTTGGTCGAGGCAGTAGAACGGGGTTCGCTGGCGGCCGCACTCGTGGTACCGGATGGATACGACCAGGCGCTCGAAAACGGAACCGCCGCAGAGGTCGGCTTCATCGCTCGACCCGATGGCTCAGGCGCCATCCTCCAAACGGTTGTTGCCGAGGCCTTGAACAGGTCAACTGTGGAGGTGGTGGCCGCCAGGTTCGTGGTCGATCAGGGTCTGACGGACTTTGGCCAGGCTCAGCAGTTGGTTGGCCAGGTTGCCCCGGCAGTCGCGGAGATAACGGTCACAACCCGGACGGTGGGCGACAGCCTGTTTCCGACCACTCTGGGACGGTTCGATCTCGGCGCTTCCAGCCAGCTGATCCTTTTCATGTTCGTGACGGCACTGTCTGGGGCGGCAGTCCTCATCCAGACGCGTCAGCTCGGTCTGTCCCGCCGCATGCTTGCCACTCCCACCGAAGTCAGGACCATCGTCTTAGGAGAAGGTTTGGGACGGTTCGGGGTGGTGCTGGTGCAGGGCATTTACATCATGATCGCCAGCCTGCTGGCATTCCGTGTGAACTGGGGTGACCCGATCGGAGCGTTGGCAGTATTGATCGCCTTCTCGGCAGTTGGTGCGGCGGCGGCGATGTTGATGGGTTCGCTCTTCTCCAATGCCGAGCAAGCCGGCGGCGTCGGGGTGATGGTGGGTCTAGGTCTGGCGGCTCTGGGCGGCTGCATGTTGCCGCTCGAGCTCTTCTCTCCAACCCTCCAGAACATCGCCCACGTGACCCCTCACGCCTGGGCCCTGGACGCCTTTGCCGAGTTGGTACAGCGCGGGGGTGGCCTGTTCGACATCCTGCCAGAACTGGGTGTGCTCATGGCTTATGCGGTGGTCCTCGGGCTGATCGCCACCTGGCGATTGCGGGCCGTGATCACCAGGAGCTAGATCAAGAGTCGGAGGCCCGGGCCAGCACCGCTGCGATCTCGGCGGCGAAGCGGGCCCGGGCCGGGGTCACCTCGTCACCGAGTAAGCCGCGGTTGGCCGCCAGCGCCAGCGCATGCTTGAAAGCAACCGCCGACACCGAGTCGGCGGCGATCTTCCTCTTGAGCCGGTACTCGTTCCCTCGCTTGAGACAAGCCGCCAGTAGCGCCTTCTCGTCGATCGGCCCGGTTTGGGCCGCCAACTCGTCGGCCACGACGAGATAGGACTCGAGCAGCGGCACGACTGTCCATCGAGCCACCTTTGGTTGCAGGCCAGCCAGAAGGCTCTTGCTCTTGGAGAGGTTCTCCTCCCAACCCGGCACGGCCCGATCGAGGTCATCGCGAATCATCTCTCGCAGTGAGTCCTTCTCAGGAAAGAAGAATTCGAATTTAAGGAGGTCACGGAGTTCGGAGACCGCGGCCCAAAACGTTTCTGGCCTTCTCGATCCTGCCAAAGCCAGCTCGGCGATGCCCCGCGGGATGAAGTGGTGGACCACCACGTTCCGGTAGTAGGAAGCTCGCAGCGCTTGTTCACCTTCCAGGTAATAGACCTCGTTGGCCCCATGATGCGTCGACACGTTGCCGTGTTCGGTGAGCAGTCCGAGCACCCGCGTTACTTCGGCCGGGTCTTCCAGATGGAGCCATTCGGTGGTGGGCAGTCCGTGCTCTTCGACGAAGCGATCCAGCGCGCTGCAGGTGGCGGCTAGTTCCTCGCTGGTTTGGGCCTTGCCACCCGCCGCCAACAGGGCGATGGAGACCAGAGAAGCAGGAGTGATGGGCGTCACCTGGGAGATGCGATACATCACCTCAAAACCGAGCTTGGCCAGATCGATCGAGTCCTCCACAGCCTCGGATCCGGCCAGCGCCTTGGCCATCGAGATCGGCTCGCCGAACCGAATATGGATGTTCCCGTAGCGGCGACGCAAAGACCGAATGGCTCCCACCACCCAGGTCAGGGACTCCTTCTCCTTGCCCTTGCCTCCAGCCTCGGAGGCATACGCGGCGAGGTCCTGGATCTGGTCGTAGGCAATCGAAACGGGCACAAGCATGAGATCTTCGGCCTTGCCTCTTTGCCACGACTCGACGACATAGGAGAGGAGCCCGAGACGAGGAGGAAGAAGCATGCCCGATCGGGACCTTCCCCCTTCCATGTACCACTCGAGTGGGAACCGGTTCTCGACTAGGTAATCGAGGTAACTGCGCAGGACGAACTTGTAAAGCGCATTGTCTTTGAACGATCGCCGAATGAAGAAAACCCCGGTGCGCCGGACCAGTGGTCCCAGCGGGAAGAAGTTCATGTTGATTCCGCCGGCGGTGTGATTGGGGGGAAGGTCGTTCTCCCACTTGAGGTATTGGAGAGCCAACCGATCGAGGTTGGAGCGGTGGGAGGGGAGGAAGACGAGGGGCAATTCCTGACCCATTGCGGCGATCTCGGCGACCTTCTTCCGGTCATAGATCAGCCCGCCATAACCCTGCTTGTAGAGCCAGTGGATGGCATTGGCGATCAGGTCGATCAGGAACGGACTGTGGGTGGCTGCCATCTCCCGGAGGTAGTGGCGGGCTCGAGCCACCGACACCTCGGGGGTCAGACCCCGTTCGCCACCAGCCACGATCGCCCCCTCCCCGAACTCGGCTCGGGAGGTGATCTCGTCACCGACGAACTTGGGCACTTTGTAGCGGTGGCCACGGAGGTTGCGTTCGGCCTTCTCGAGGGCTAGCCACGCCCTACGAGTGACGAATTCGGCGAGGGTGCTCACTTCGACAGCCGCCTCATGGTCGGCTCGAAGACGGCTGGCGAACGCTCCGGGCCCGGTGATGATGCCCACGCGGTCGGGCCAGGCCGCCAGGATCACGCGCTGGCGGAGCGCATTGGGATCGCGGGGGTCGCCCAGACGCAACACATCGAACCACGAGGCGATGCGTTTTCCCCGGCGCATGAACGGCGACCAGAGCACCCGGATGGGCAGCACGAAAGGGTCATCCTCGGACGACCGCACCCGGGCCTCCAAGCGAGGATCGGTCCGTTGCCGCGGGCGGCGTCGTCGGGAGGGGGCCACCCGCATCACCTCGACCTGGGTATCGAGTGGGGCGTGGCGTTCCGTCCAGGCCGCCAATAGCTCTTGTTCCAGCGAGCTGGAGGCGTCGACCAGCACAATCACCGGCCCGGACCTGGCTGCATTGACCGGCCAGTCGGGCTCGGCCGGGAGAGGGTTGCTGATCGGGGTCCGGTCCCACCAGCTCAACGATCGCCGCAACCAGTTCATCGAGCGATTCTACGGACGGTGCTTAGATCAACGGCCAGTCGGAGAGGAACAGATGCGGGCGGTGTTGCAAAGAGTTTCCCGGGCATCGGTAGCCGTGCAAGGGCGCACGGTTGGCGAAATCGGGCCCGGATTGCTCGTCCTCATCGGGGTGATCGACGGAGACCACCTGGCCGACGCTGCGGCGATGGCCGCCAAGATCGCCGAGTTGAGGATATTCGCAGACCCCGACGGGAGGATGAACCGGTCAGTGGCCGACGTCGAAGGGGCGGTGCTGGTGGTCAGCCAGTTCACCCTCTATGGAGACCTCCGGCGGGGGAGAAGACCTTCGTTCACCCGCGCCGCACCACCCGAACTTGCCCGACCGATCATTGAGGCCCTGGTAGACGGACTGCGAGAACGTGGCCTGCGCGTCGAAGAAGGGGAGTTTGGTGCCCACATGACGGTGGAGCTTGCCAATGAAGGTCCTGTCACCCTGTTGGTGGAGGTCGAAGGCGGGCGGATCGTCTAGAGGGTCAATGGACACCGAGGAACTGTTTTCCTGCGGGGCAGAACCGAAGAAAGTCACAACCGGAACATGCCGTCGAAGGCGTCGGTGAAAACTCTCCTTCGGTGATGCCCCGGGCGAGGGCGGTCAGGCGGTCGGTCGCGTGTTCAATCCACACGAAGTCGACCTGGTCGGTGACAACCTCGAGTCCTCCCCCCAGGTAGGCAAAGGTGACCTCGAGCTTTTCGGGGGCCGTTGGCGCCACTGCTTCTTGAACCGCGGCGAGGGCGTAGGCCTCCAATTGGACCTTGAGCGAAGGGTCGTCCTTGCGCCTACCCGACTTGAAGTCGACGATCTCCCACGACCCCGGTTCGTTCTGATACACGGCGTCGATCCGACCCCGGACCCGAAGACCGGCCACCACGAACTCAAAGGGTGCCTCGACTAGCCAGGGTGCGACGGTGGCAAACCGGCTGGCGGTGAAGGCGACGAAAGCTTCGGGGGCTGAGGGGCCGCTGTCGGCTTCGGGGAGGTCGTAGAGATCCTGGGTCACATCGTCGAAGGCGAGTTGGCCCCGATGGTGCAGTTCGATACGTCGGTGAATGTGAGTGCCGTGACGGGCGGCCGGGTTGGGCCTGCGAGGCAAACGATCGACTTCGTTCCAGAAGAATCGTTGGGGACAGCCGGCATAGGTGACAAGTCCGGTAACCGAGGTGCTCAACAGAGATTCGGGAAGGTCTGCGCGGTCCGGCGGCAGATCGATCAACATCTGAACGAACCCCGCATGATCATCGGCAAACCTGTCGGCCACAGCTATCAGCCCGGCTTGCGAAACCGCCCATCCTGGTTCGGCGAGTTCGCGGCGCAGTGCGGCGTCCCACCCCTGACGAAACACCGGATCGGGTCCGGCAGGGGACGGCTCGAATCGCAACAGCATCGGTCGGGGCGACGGTTCACCATCGGGCGACGACTCAACCCGTGTTGACGGATGCTCGGCCACTAGAAGCCAGAGGTCGCTGGGTTTGACCGGCTTGGCGTGTGGTTCGGGATGGCCGTACCACCAGGCGCCGCTGACGAAGAGCCGCTCCTTGGCCCTGGTCACCGCCACATAGGCCACCCGCCACTCCTGGCGGAGGTGGCGCTCGCGGAGCAGATCGTCGGCGTCCCTCTTCTCCATCCCGGCAGTGATGGGCGGTAAACCGGCCGTATCGATGCGAAGCTCGTAGGGCAGATAACGCCCGGAGAGGTACGGGTTCTCAAAACCCATGGACCTGGATGGGAAGTTGTCGCGGTAACAGGCGGGAACGAATACCACGTCCCACTCAAGCCCCTTGGCCCTATGTACGGTCAGAAGAATGACGGCGTCTTCGCCGGACAGGCGGGCTGTGTCGAGCTCCTCGGTTGCGTCCTCGTCCATAAGGGACAAGAAGTCGAGAAACGCCTCGAGCGAGGGCCTCCCCTCCAGGGGGCTCCACTCCTCGGTCAGGTCCAGGAAGCGGTACAGGTTGAGGCGAGCCGTTAGCTGTTCGGTTTCGGGCAACGATGCCAGGTCTTGCCATGCTCCCAGCCGATCGAGAGTGCGGCGACAGAGTTCGACCAGGGTTACTCCCTGGGCCGCCGAGAGAAGCTGGCGGTACTCATGGCCGAATCGCTCCAGGCCTAAGCGGGCTCCCGGGCGGAGATCTTCTATCTCACCGAGATGATCGACGGCCTCGAGGAGCGTGTGAGGCGAGGTGAGCACACTGTCGGACCCATCCCGTTGGCCACGGTCGCGGCTCCGGACCCATCCGGCCAGCCGGCGCAGGTCGCCCATGCCGAGGTGAAATCGGCTTCCCATCAACACCCTGAACAGGGACGGTTCGTCGGAGGGGTCCTGGATGATGGAGAGCCAGGCCCGCAGGTCGGCGACCTCGGGGATCGATAGCAGCCCACCCAGGTTGGCGACTTCGACCGGAATACCTCCGGCCCGGAGGGCGTCGTGAACGAGAACCATGTCCTTGTTCTTGCGAAACAGAACCGCCATGTCCTTCCAGTTGTGATGAGCGTGTAGCTCGACGAGCTTGCGGGCGATCCATTCCGCCTCGGCCACGGAGCTGTCGTGCCAGGAGACCGCCACCTCTCCACCGATGCGATCTCGCAGCGGGATCAAGTCGGGCTGACCCGAACCGGTGCGGGCGCGGACTGTGTTGGCCACGTTGATGATCGAGCGGTGAGAGCGGCGGTTCTCGGTCAGGTGCAGCGTTGAGCTCGGAGACCCATCCTCGAGCGGAAAGTGGTCGGGAAAACTCTCGAAGTTGTCGGGTGACGCGCCACGCCATTCGTAGATGGTCTGATCGACATCACCCACCGCCGTGAGTGGAAAACCAGGCGGGAAGAGTGCGCGCAGGAGCTCGCGCTGTCCGGGGTTGGTGTCCTGGTACTCGTCGAGCAGCACTGCCTGATATCGGCTTCTGATCTCATCGGCTACCTCGGGAAACCCGATGAGGAGACGGTGAGCCATCACCACCAGG
The DNA here is from genome assembly GCA_964474055.1 of uncultured Acidimicrobiaceae bacterium. GTDB lineage: Bacteria > Actinomycetota > Acidimicrobiia > Spongiisociales > ZC4RG35 > JAICND01. The sequence goes on from CAYYRT010000375.1 coordinate 7,700, forward strand.
TCTGCATAGTCGGACACCCCGAGCCGCCGCTTTTCCCGCTGGTAGTGGACCAGGCCGGTCAGCAGCCCCGACCGGACTTCCCAGGGTGAGCCGGGCTCGAACTCGGGAATGACAACGTCGGCAGGAGTGAGGAGGTGGTCTCCAAGCGCTGACCCGAGGCGACGCAGGTCTTCGACGGTGCGAGCGTAGGTGGCATTGAGGCCTGGCAGTTCGACCGTTCGCAAGATGTGGCTCAAGAGCTGGCGGGTGAAGGTTGGAGTGATCACGCCGGCGCGTCGCTCTACCCCTACCAGTGCACCGAACTCGCGGAGGATCTGAGCGGCAAAGCCGTGATAGGTGTGCACCTCGACGTCGCGGCCTTCGTCGACGGGAAGGCCGGTGTCGGCCTCTCGCAACATCTGACGAATCCGGTCCGCCAGTTCACCCGCGGCCTTGTTGGTGAAGGTGATCCCGAGAAGCCGCTCGGGTTCTACGTGCTCATGGGCAACGAGGTGGACGACCCTGGCGGCCATCGTGGTCGTCTTTCCGGTTCCAGCACCGGCCGCCACTCGCAGAGGGATGAAGGGTGCGGTGATGACGGCAGCCTGTTCGGACGTGGGAACTATCACGTGACGAATCCTTCCCGACCTTCCGGCCATGCCGGGCAAACGAGGCGCAGGCGACAGCGCCCGCAATGGGGTCCGGGGAGGGGGGTCCAGTCTTCGGCCGCGATGGCGGCGGCTATGCGGCGCAACTCCGCCTCAACCATCGGGAGGTTGGCCCGGTCGAAGGAACGTTTGGTCTCGGCCATGGGGTACCAGAGCTCGGCCGCAGTTGGGGTGCCCAGGGCTGCCAGCTCCGGATCCGCGGCGACGGCCAGGAGATAGAACCCGAGCTGGAGCGACTGCTTGGCGTCGGTGACGGTGGCGGCGGTCTTGCTGGTTTTGTAGTCGACCACCCTCAGTTCGCCCGCCTTGTGCTGCTCGATCCGGTCGGAGTATCCATTCCAGCTGTGACCTTCGATTTCGAGTTCGAGTTTGCGCTCGAGGACGACGGGGATTGCAACTCCGCCCGGCCACTCCGCGTACATCTTCTCGAGGAGCTGGCGGCCTCTTTGGCGCCATGCCTGGTTGAGCACCGGTGAGCCGAAGTTGGCCGACTGCTCCCAGACTTGATCGAGGACGTCAAGGGCACGTTGTAGGCCGGAGTTGGGTTGGTGGCGGTCAACCGCGTCCTTTTCGGCCAACTCGAGCACCTCATGGATCAGGGACCCGAACTCGGCGTAGGGGCCGGAGTCCTGGGCAGTCTGTACGCGTCTCTCGAGCGCATATCGACGGGGACAGGTGGAATAGGCATCCGCCTGACTGGGAGACAACACCAGGGGCAGGCTGACCAATGGTGAATCCGGTCCACGCTCGGGGACCCCGGCAAAGGCCGCGGCGTCCCACATTGGCGTTGGCGGAGAGGCGAGAGTGGCGAGAGCGGCCAAACGGCGTGAGGCACCTTCGGCGGGATCGGTGAAGACGCGGCGTAGGGCTGCCTGGGCTTCGGTGATGGTGACCGGGCGACGCCCGGGATCGGGCAGCGGGGCGCCGAGCTGATCGAAGCCGTCGACTCCCACCGCTGACAGCAAGAAGCGGGAGGGCCTTCGCTCCCCCTCGTCGATGGCGGCCGAAGTGGCGGTCCACACGACCCTGCGCCTGGCCCGGGTCATGGCCGTATAAGCGAGCCGCATCTCCTCCTGCAAACGCAACCGCACCGGGTTGTCGGACGCGGCGTAAGTAGGGGACAAGAACTCCGGTCGCAACAGTGCCCTGGACCGGCGTAGATCGGGGAAGACCCCTTCGGCGGCGTCGGCGATGAAGACCACTTCGAACTCGAGCCCCTTCGCCTGGTGAAGGGTGGTCAGGGTGATGCGATCGCGTCGTCTTGCGACCAGGCTGTAGAGGGGAGTGGCTTCGAAGTCGTCGCTTTCCGCCAGTCGGCGCACCTCGAGCAGCGTCACATTCGGATCGCGCTCCTCCTGACGATCGAGGACCTGGGCGAAGGCCGCCCAGGCGGCCCGATAGCCGCCGAGGTTGGGATCTCCCACCAGTCTCTCCAATTGGGGGAGTGAGGTCCACAGATGCCAGAACCCGTGATTGGCCCCAAGCTCGATCGCCCAACCGGGATCGGCCAACAATGCACCGAGTTCCGAGCCGCCCTCGAATTCGGCAGCGAGCACCTTGCTCCAGGGGGCGAGTTTGCGCTGTCGGGCTCGAACCAGGTTGCGTTCGGCCGCCAGGGGCAGGCCGAAAAGGGGGCCAAGCAGAATGCGCCGGACCGCTCGGTCGACTTCGTCGTAGGAACCGGCGCCATCGGGGCTTTCGCCTGCCGCGGCCAGCGCCAGGTCGAAAACAAGCTGGACTGCCGGGTGGTCGACCAGGCGTCGATCCGGGGCGTCATGGGGGATCTTGCGCCTCTCAAGGGATCTGGACAGCTCCGGCAGGAGGTGGCGGGTCGATCGCACCAGCACCGCGATGTTGTGCCACTCGAGGCCCTCGGTCCGCACCAGGTGCTCAACCTCGGAAGCGATCCATTCGGCCTCGGCGGTTGCCTGGTCGAAGACGTACGCCTCCACCCTGCCCTGATGCGGGGCCGGGCGGACAGCTCCGGCACCACCTGGCAGGTCCCCTCCGGCCACGATGCGCAGTGCACCGGTCAGGATCTCGACCGGGACGCGAAAGCTTTGGGTGAGGATCAGCCGTCGTGGCTCGCCGACGGTCCCGAACCTGGCACCGAATTCGGCGACATTGGCAATCTCGGCGCCGCGGAACGAATACACCGACTGATACGGATCGGCCGCTGCCGTGATGTTGCCAGTGGTGGAAACAAGGAGTTCGAGCAGTCGGGCCTGAGCCGGCGCCGTGTCCTGGTATTCGTCAACCAGGACGTACGGGAACTGTCCTCCGAGGATGGCGGCGATCGCCGGGTTTTCGAGGCACCTCACTGCTGCCGCCTGTAGCCCCCCGTAATCGATCCGCCCCCGCCGTTCCAGTTCGAGGTCGTAACGAGTCATGAACCCGCTGAGGGCCCTCCACTGGGGACGTCCCACGGCGAGGTCGGCAAGATGACCTGGACCAAGCAGGCGTTCGCGGCTGCGCAGGAGGAAGTCAGCTAGCTCTTCGGCGAGGGTGTTCGTCAGGAGAAGGGGTCTCAGCGTGAGCGGCCAGTCGGAAGGGTCCTCAGCGCTCAGCAGTTTCGAAACCAGTGCTATCTGCTCGGGGCCGGTGAGAAGGGAGGGAACTTCCTGCCAGAACTCGGGACCGTGGATCTCGAGCAGGCGATGTGCGAACGAGTGAAAGGTCGAAGCGCCGATTCCGGGTCCTCCGGGGGGAAGGCTGGCAACCACTCGGTGGCTCAACTCTCCGGCGGCCCGCCGTGAGAAAGTGAGGATGAGGATCTGGGACGGCTTGGCTTTGCCCGAATCGACCAGGTGGGCGGCCCGCCGCACCAGGAACTCGGTCTTTCCGGTACCCGGACCTGCCACGACCAGCTGAGGTCCGTCGCTGTCGGCAATTGCTTCCGGCCACCCATCCGGCTCGACCCGGATGTCGATCGAGGGTGACGAGTTCACCCCGTCAAGGTATCACCGGGTTGGGACAACAGGCCGCTGACTAGCCGCCGAAAACGTGAGTGGTCCAGAGCTTTCCGCTGGAGTCGACGAACACTCCGACCCCGATGTGGGTGAACCTGGTGTCGACCATGTTGTTGTAATGCCCAGGGCTCGCTACCAGGGCGTTGAAGATCGAGTTCACCGAACTGCCCTTGCCGATGTTCTCACCGACGATCGACCAGGGGCCAAGCAGGGAAGCAATGTTGGAATGCTGGAAGTTGCCGCTCGTGGCCATCGTCTGGGACCAGTTGCGCGCGTAATTGTTAAGGCTTGAGTTGGAGGAGAGCTGGGCCAGGCCTTCCTGGGCCCGGAGGTTGTTGATCCTCGAGAGGAAGTCGGACTCCGCGCCGGGTGAAAAGTCGCCGGCGGGGGCGGGGGCGGCGGCGGTGGTGGTGGTGGGAGCCGCCGTTGTTGTTGTCGCCGGGGCGGCGGTGGTTGTGGTGGTCGCCCTGGTGGTTGTGGTGGTCGCCCTGGTGGTTGTGGTAGTGGCGGGGGCCGCGGTGGTGGTGGTCGCGACGGCCGTAGTGGTTGTGGCAACGGTGGTCGTCGTCGCGGAAGTGGTTGTCGTCGTGGAGTCTGGCTCCGCATCCGCGGTCGGAGACTTGTCCTGACGCGTCGAGTCGAAGTGGACGGTTTGGATTTCGGTAACCAGGCCCTCGACGGCGTATTCCGGGGGAGGAGCCATGCTCCCGGTTACCAGTTGGATGGCTGCCACCCAACCGGTAGCAGCGATGGTCAATGCCAGCGCTCTCCTCATATGCTCCCTCCTAGTGGGAATCCGACCCCAAACGGGTATCGGCCACCACGGAGAGTGACTTGAGGGTTAACCGGCCAGGATCTCGACCGGTGCCCAGGCAGGACAGCGGTCCCGGAACGAGCAGTAGTCGCACAGGCGCCCGGGACGGGGCGGAAAGTGGTTCTTCTCGATCGCCTTGTTGATCGCCTTCCACAAAGCCCGCAGTTGCCTCTCCATGGCATCGAGTTGGCTGGATTCGATGGGGAGCTGATAAACGGTGGGGCCGTTGAGATAAATGAGCCGGACTTCGGCCGGGGTCTCGCCGAGCCGGCGCCTGATCAACAGGGCGTAGATCTTCAAGGCGAAAAAGGCAGGCATTGCGTAGGCCTCGGGCGGGGCTCTGCCGGTCTTGTAGTCCGTGATGATCAGACGGCCGTCGGGAAGACGATCGATGCGATCGAGGATGCCGCGAATGACGATTTCGTCGTCGATTGCCTCCAGCATGTCCAATTCACGTTCCAGAGGTTCGACCAGGGCAGGATCTTCGATGCGCAGGTAGTTGGTGAGGAGAGCGAGGCTGTCGAGACCCCACTGCCGTTCCTCCTCCACCGAGCCGAACAGGTCGACGAATTCTTCGTTGGTCCGAAGTTCGCTCCAGGCTTGACGGAATAAGTCGTAGAGCCGTTGCGGGGTGCGCTCGCCGGGCCCCAGGTCATAGAGGCGTTGCAGGGCCAGGTGAGCGGTAGTACCCCGAGCCTGATAGATGGTGCTGGGCTCGGGAAGACGATCAATTGCACGGAATCGGAAGAGCTGCGGGCACGTCTTGAAATCACCCGCACGGCTTGGTGACAGGGTCTCTAGTGCCATGACCCGACTATACGAGATGAGAATGACAGATTTGCAATTCTCGGCCGGGGTGTTCACCGCGAAAACAAACCAACCGATCGCGAAAACCATGTTGTCCGTCAGCTTGACGTTTGCGGAACGGAGTCTTTAGGTTGAGCAGTGCCTGATCGGGGGTGACTCCGAATAGGCGCCGGAGGGTCGAGAGGCAGTCCGGCAAGCCACCGGAAGAACGGGCCTTCGGGAACGGAGTTCGGGTGGCGAGGAACCCCGAGAGGGTGCGACTTCGGTCGGAGCTCTCTCGGGGTTTTCTCATTCTCCGATGAGCCCACTTCGACGAGCGGTGAACAACCGCGGAACGAATCGCGAAAAGTAAGTGCCCACTCGCGAAAACGAGATAGGCAGAAACGGCTTGGGGCTCTCACCGATGGTCTACATTCACTCTTGCGCTGAGGGGTTCGCCTCACAGCGACTTGGAGAGCGGGAAACCGTCATCCATGGAGCGAATCGACCCGCAAGAGTTGAAACGCTCAGTCGTCCGGGCTCTTCTCGCAAGAGAGGAACGGCCGGGGACCTTCGGGTCGTCGAGCCGCCGGAAACGACACCTCGGAAACCGGTAACGGCCACCGAGTATCTCCGGTAACGGGGATAGCTGACCTGGTCTTCGGACCAAGCCAGCGTTCGCTGGAGACAGGACCTTCGGGTGCTGCCACCAAAGAACAGCGAGGGTCCCGAGAGGGTGGAGATTCGTCGAAACTCCCTCGGGGCTTTCGCATTTTCGGACGGAGAACCCGGAGGGTTCCGGGTGGGAAGGGGGAGAATCCTCCGGGCTCCGTTCTGACCCCATCGCCATCACCCGCGATGTAGCCTCCGGGCGTGCCTTACCCAACCCGTCTTCTCAGTCCTGGTGAAGAGGTCGTCACCGAGTTCAGGCCCCACTGGACGGCGATTCTCGGCCCTATCTCGATAACCATCGGCGCCCTGGTGGCGGTCATCCTCCTGGCCTTTGTGGTCCCTGATAGCCAAACCGAAATTCGCCGTTTCGGACCAGGCATCGTGGCTGTGCTCTGGCTGGCGGTGACGATCCGCGGTTTCATTACGTGGATGACCACCCAGCACGTAATAACAAATGAGAGGGTGATCCACCGCCGGGGTTTCATCTCCAAACACGGGAGGGAGATCCCCCTGGAGATGATCAACACCGTCGCGTTCTCGCAGACGATCTTCGAGAGGGTGGTGGGGAGCGGTGACCTGGTGATCGAGTCGGCCGGTGAAGGAGGTCAGACCCGTTACACGGACATCCCCGATCCCGAGGGCTTGCAGACCCTGATCTATCGCAATCGCGAACAGCGCATGTTCTCGTTGGAGAGGGGCGGTCAGGGCGCCACCAAGGCCGAGCAACTGCGGATCCTCTCTGAGCTGCACGACAAGGGAAAACTCTCGACCGAGGAGTTCGAGCGGGAGAAGGCGAGCATCATGGACCAGGGCAAGGACGGATCCCGATAGTGCCGCACATGATGGACTTTCCCTTGCTGCTTTCGACCCTCTACGACCGGGCGGTGCGGTTGTATCCGAACCAGGAGGTCGTGTCGGTCGAGGCTGACCGCAGCGTCACCCGAACGACATATGGCGAGGTCGATGACCGAATTCGAAGGCTGGCGACAGCTTTGGCCGGTCGCCTCGGCGTGGACGAAGGCCAGCCCATCGCCACCTTTGCCTGGAACAATCGTCGCCACCACGAGTTGTACTGGGCGACCGCCAACACGGGGCGTATCTGTCACACCCTCAATCTGCGGCTCTTCCCGGACCAGCTCGTCTACATCATCAACCACGCTGCCGATCGGGCACTCTTCGTCGATCCCGACCTGGTCCCGTTGATCGAACGAATCGCCTCTCAGCTCGAGACAGTGCAGACCTTCGTGGTGATGGGTCCTACGGCCGGTGAGGCGAAGCTTCCCAACGTCATCGCATATGAAGACCTGATCGACGGCCTCGTGCCTCACGGCGCCTGGCCGCTGCTCGATGAGCGATCGCCGATGATGCTTTGCTACACCTCGGGAACGACCGGCAACCCCAAAGGGGTGGCTTACACACAGCGGTCGACATACCTCCACACCATTTCCAACCTGGCCAACTTCAACCTCGGCCCGGCCGACAACGTATTGCCGGTTGTGCCCATGTTCCACGCCTCGGCCTGGGGTTATCCCTGGATGGCCACAGCGGTGGGCGCCAAACTCACCTATCCGGGACCCGATCTGACCCCGGCGGGTCTGGTCAAGCTGTTCTCCGAAGAGAAAGTGACTTTCTCGGCCGGGGTTCCCACCGTCTGGCTGGGGATCCAGCAGTATCTGGCCGACCATCCCGAGGCCGACGTATCGTCGATGCGAGCCTTCCTCTGTGGTGGTTCAGCGGTACCGCGGGCAATGATCGACTGGTTCTGGAAGAACCGGGGAATCCTGGTCCAACAAGGGTGGGGCATGACCGAGACGAACCCGGTCGCATCGATCGCTTTGCTCAAGCCCGACATGAAGGACTGGGACTTCGAGCGGACGCTGGACGTGCTCGAGACCGCCGGCCTCCCGGTCCC
>CAYYRT010000376.1:0-13832 GCA_964474055.1 uncultured Acidimicrobiaceae bacterium
CTGCGCTCCTGGGGGGAGAAGGTCGCTGCGCTCCTGGGGGGAGAAACAAACCCGTAGAGGAACAGGCGCTCAGCCAACTGCAAGCTCCTTGGCGGCCTTCTCGATGTCGGTCTGGTACTTCAAGAGGACGTGAAGGGTGTCTCCTATCACCTGCTCATCGATGTGCTCGACCGTCAGCGCCAGCAGGGTCCGAGCCCAGTCGATCGACTCGGACACGGAGGGCGCCTTTTTGAGGTCCATGGCCCGGATCGACCGGACGATGCGGGCGATCTGACTCGCCAGTTGGTCGGGCAGACCCGGGACCCGGGCAAGGAGAATCTCCTTCTCCCTCTCGGGGTCCGGGTAGCTGATGTGGAGGAAAAGACAGCGCCTCTTCAGGGCTTCCGACAGCTCGCGGGTGTTGTTGGACGTGAGGATGACGATGGGGATCGTGGCGGCGACGATGGTGCCGAGCTCAGGTATCGAAACCTGGAACTCGGATAACACCTCCAGCAGGAGGGCTTCGGTCTCGATCTCGACCCGGTCGACCTCGTCGATCAGCAGCACGACCGGCAGCGGGGACCGAATTGCCTCCAGCAGCGGCCTGGAGAGAAGAAACTCCTCTCCAAAGATGTCCTCCTCCAGGTCGCTCCAATCCTGGCCAACATCGGCCTGAATGCGCAGCAACTGCTTCTTGTAGTTCCACTCATACAACGCCTTGGCCTCGTCGAGACCCTCGTAACACTGGAGCCGGATGAGGCGGCGGCCGGAAATCGCAGCAACCGCCTTGGCTAGCTCGGTCTTTCCCACCCCAGCAGGACCCTCCACCAGGATCGGCTTGGTCAACCGATCAGCCAGATAAACGACCTGGGCGATTCGCTGGTCGGCCAGATAGTCGACCGTGGCGAGCGCCTCCTTGATCTCCTGCGGCGTTTCGAACATCACCTCACCTGGCCTTCACCTCGAACCACCCATCGCTCCGAGGTCAGGGACTCAAGACCCATCGGCCCCCGCACATGAAGCTTCTGGGTGGAGATCCCGATCTCGCCACCAAACCCGAATTCCTCGCCGTCCGTGAATCTGGTGGAGGCATTGACCATCACCACCGCCGACTCGGTCCGGGAGGCGAAGGTGTCTGCAGCCAATACGTCAGCAGTGACGATCGCCTCGGTGTGGCCGCTGCCATACCTGCGGATGTGTTCGATGGCCGTTGAGAGATCATCTACGACTCTCACGGCCATGATTAGGTCGAGGTACTCGGTACCCCAGTCCTGGTCACTGGCGGGGCCGATCTCCCCGACGATCGACTGCGAGGCGACGTCGCCTCGCAGCTCGACGCCGGCCGCAGTAAGCATTTTGGCTACACGGGGAAGGAATTCTTCCGCAATGTCGCGGTGCACCAACAGCTTCTCGGCGGCGTTGCAGACCCCGGGCCGATCGGTTTTGGAGTTGAGGACGATCTCGGCTGCCATGTCGAGGTCGGCAGCAGCGTCGACATAGACGTGGCAGTTGCCGGCGCCGTCAATGACGTAGGGGACGATGGCTTCCTTCCTTATGGCGGCGATCAACTGGGGCCCTCCTCTGGGGACCAGAAGGTCTACCCATTGGGTCGCCCGCATCAAAGCCTTTGCGGCCTCACGGCTCGTGTCCTCTACCACCTGGACGGCGTCGGCCGGCAGCCCTGACTCATCCAGGGCCTCGCGGATCACCTGTCCGATCGCCATGTTCGATCGGAGGGCAAAGGAGGATCCCCGCAGGAGGGCGGCATTGCCTGACTTGAGGCACAACCCGCCTGCATCGGCGGTGACGTTGGGCCTCGCCTCGTAAATGACAGCCACGACCCCCAAAGGCACCCTGTACCTGGTCATCCGCAGGCCATTGGGTCTTGTGAAGACCGCCGTCTCCTGCCCAACCGGGTCGGCCAGACCTGCCAGCGTCGACAAACCGGCTGCCGTGTTCTCCACCCGGGATTCGGTCAACCGGAGTCGGTCGAGCAGAGCACCCGCAACCCCCTCGTTCACCGCTTGATCCACGTCGGCCGCGTTGGCTTCCAGGATTCGATCCGCCGCGGACAGCAGTCCGTGGGCTGCCCTGGTCAAGGCAGCACTCTTGAGATGGGCGGTGGCCTGCGCCATCACGGCGGCCGCTCCCCGGGCCCGCCTGCCAAGCTCATCGATCATGGCGGCAGTGTACGGGCGGTGACAGGGACCCCGAGAAGCCCTAGCGGAGGATGACCAGGTCGTCGCGGTGAATCGCCTCCGCCTCGCTGCGTTGTCCCATGGTCGCGGTGAGAGTTGCAGCGTCGGACTGGGCTATTCCTTTGGCCACCAGGCTGCCGGACCGGTCATGGACCTCGACCCCGGCTCCGGCCGAGAAATTCCCGCGCACTTCGACCACCCCCACAGGAAGCAGCGATCGAGCAGCCCCGATCAGCGCCGCTACCGCTCCGTCATCGATCACGATCACCCCCGCAGACGGTTGTCCGAACGCAATCCATAGTTTCCGGGCGGGCAAACGCTCCTCCCGGGGGGCGACCCAGGTTCCGACCTCCTCTCCCGCCAGTACCCGGTCGATCACGTCGACGGCCGCGGCGGACGCCACCACGGTCGGGACCCCGGACCATGCTGCGATACGAGCCGCCGCCACCTTGCCTGCCACCCCTCCGGAACCCATCGGGCCGACACCGGATAGGCGATCAAGCACCTGGTCGGTGTGACGAACCGCTGGCAACAACTCAGCATCTCCCAGGCGAGGGTCCGCCGAGAAGAGACCCTCGGTGTCGGACAGAAGGAGCAGCAAGCCTGCCCCGACCAGGTGAGAAACAATCGCCGCAAGGCGATCGTTGTCCCCCCACCGCAACTCCTCGACCACCACCGTGTCGTTCTCATTGACGACCGGCACAATGCCGGCGCCCAGCATCCGATTGATGGCCGCCCGGGCGTTGAGGTACTGCTCCCGATTGGCCAGGACTTCCTTGGTGAGAAGGACCTGTCCCGCGATCAGTCCCAGCTTCTCGAAGCTGGCGGTGTAGCGCTCCATGAGCCGCCCCTGCCCCACCGCGGCAGCGACCTGGAGGTCGACGATTTCGGTCGGTCGTCGGGTCAGTCCAAGGGCAGGTAGGCCGGCCGCCACCGCCCCCGAGGTGACCAACACGGTCGGATGGCCGCTTGCCAGCGCTTGGTTGACGAGGGCGGCGGTCCGTTCGATAGCCGCCGGGTCGATACCACCATTCGCCCCGGTCAGGCTTGATGAGCCCACCTTGAGGACAAGGGGAGACCCGGAGGCAACCGGTCGTCTCACTCCTCCTCCTCGTCGTCATCCAATCGAAACTCCATGATCAGATCGCCCACCCGAACCTCGTCGCCTGGTTTAGCCCCGGCATCGATCAGAGCCTGATCGACCCCAAGGCGATCGAGGCGTTCCGACGCCAGCCTGGCAGCCTCAGGTTGGGTCAGATCTGCGAACGCGACCGCCCGGAGTGCCGATTGACCCTCCACCACCCAGACATTGCCTTCCCGGCGCACTGACACGTCGGATGTGGCCGGCCGGTGAAGCACAAACCCGGGGCGAAGCGGCGCAGCCTTGACTGCCATGTCGATGAGATCGGCGGTTGCATGCAGGAAGGGCTCAAGACCGAGTCGGGTGACCGCGGAAATGAGCATCGCTCCTGGGACGGTTTCGGCGGCTGCAACCGCCTCGGGGAGATCTCCCTTGGAAACCACCGCCAGTCTTGGACGCTCCGCGAGCTCGGGCAAGTGGCGACTGATTTCATCGACCAGGATCTGCAATTGCCTGGCTACCGGATGCGCTTGAAGAGGAGACGGGTCGAGCAGCAGCACCAATACCCTGGCTCGCTCGACATGGCGCAAGAATTCGTGGCCAAGGCCTTTGCCTTCGGCGGCGCCTTCTATCAACCCGGGAATGTCGGCCATGACGAACTCGCGCTCGCCCACCGAAACCACGCCCAGATGGGGCTGGAGAGTTGTGAAGGGGTAGTCCGCCACTTTCGGTTTGGCCGCGGACACCGATGAGATCAGCGTTGACTTTCCGGCGTTGGGGAATCCAACAAGGCCAGCATCGGCCGCCAGCTTCAACTCGAATGTGAACCAGGCTCCCTGTCCATATTCGCCTTGTTCTGCAACCGCTGGAGCCCGGAGTTTCGAAGACACAAAAGCGGCGTTTCCCCGCCCTCCCCGACCGCCTTCGAGCGCGACCACCTGATGGCCGGGAGCGACCAGATCCGCCAGAACGGTCCCATGCGGATCCGCCACCACAGTCCCCAATGGAACCGACAAAACCAGGTTCGCCCCTTTTCGACCATGCCGGAGGTCGCCTTCTCCGTGGGTGCCGCTTCCCGCTCGATGGTGAGTGTCCCTCTGGTAGCGGAGAAGGGTTGCAACAGCCGGGTCGGCCTTGATGACAACGTCACCACCCTTGCCGCCGTTACCGCCGTTGGGTCGCCCCCGCGGACGCCCTTTGGAACGAAGGAAGGAGGCGACTCCGGCTCCGCCATCACCCGCTCGAAGATGAATCTTGACCCGGTCGACGAACATGGTTGCCCACCCTTCGGTGGACCGACTCAGTCCGTGTTGACGCTGACCTGGCGCCGATTGTTGCGGGTCCCGTACTTGACGGTGCCTGCGGTCAATGCGAACAACGTGTCGTCGCTTCCGCGCCCGACGTTGGCGCCCGGATGAAGCCTGGTCCCGCGCTGACGGACGAGTACTGCTCCAGCCGTCACTACCTGGCCATCAAAAACCTTCGGACCGAGGCGTTGGGCATGAGATTCGCGGCCGTTCTTCGAAGAGCCGCCGGCTTTGGTCTTTGACACGAGTTAGTCCTCCTGGACCTTTTTGGTCGCTTTGGCCTTGGGCAAATCGATCGACGTCACCCGGATTGAGGTGTAGGTCTGGCGATGGCCCATGTGGCGGCGATACCCGGACTTGTTCTTGTACTTAAAGATGTCGATCTTGTCGCCCTTGTTCTCACCGAGTACCTCTGCAACCACCTTGATATCGGCCAGAGTGGCGCGATCGGAGATGGTGGTGCCCGACTCGTCGACCACGAGCAGGGGGACGAAAGTCAACGACTCTGGCGGCTCTTTGACTCGCTCGATGTCGATGACGTCACCGGCACGGACTTTGGCCTGCTTGCCGCCGGTACGGATGATGGCGTACATGGGGGAACCTTTGTGAAGGGGGGGTAGAGGGATTATAGACGTGAGACGTGTGGCGTGAAACGTGGGTACTCAGCCCGGACTAACGCCGTGCGCCTCACGTCTCACGTCTCTAGTCGGCGTCGTCTTCGTCCAAACCCAGGGGGATGCCGTGGGTGGCCGCTTCCTCATGAAGCAGTACCCCTCTCCCCCCGCAATTGGGACAGGTTTCGGAAAAGCTCTCCAACAACCCGGCCGAGACGTTCTTACGGGTCATCTCGACCAGACCGAGGTGGGACACGTCAAAGACCTGGGTCCGGGTCTTGTCTTTGGCAAGGTTTTCCCGGAGCCTCCGGAGAACCTTCTGCTGGTTGATTTCGATCTCCATGTCGATGAAGTCGATCACGATGATGCCGCCGATGTCACGGAGTCGAAGCTGGCGCCCGATCTCCTCAGCGGCTTCAAGGTTGTTTTGGAGGACCGTGTCCTCCAGGTTGGAGGATCCGACAAACCGCCCTGTATTCACATCGATCACCGTGAGGGCTTCGGTGCGATCGATCACGAGATGGCCGCCCGACGGCAGGTAGACCTTGCGGTCGAGGGCTTTGCGAAGCTGATCCTCGACGTGGTACCGCTCGAACAGCGGAAGCTCCTCGTCATAGCGGGACACCTTGGAGACCAGATCCGGCGCGGTCGAGCGCAGGTAGGTCAGGACTTGCTCGTAGGCCGGAGCGTTGTCCAGGAGGAGGCGACGGAAGTCGCCGGTGAAGTGCTCACGGATTACCCGGATCAGCAAGTCAGGTTCCTCGTGTACCCGCCGGGGCGCTCCACCAGCAGCCGACTCGTTGACAATCTCATCCCACATCTTGACCAACCGATCGATGTCGGCGGCGATCTCTTCGGCCGAGGCGTACATGGCGGCGGTCCTGACAATGACGCCGTAACCGACTGGTTTGACCTGGTTGAGGATCTCCCTCAGGCGGAGTCGTTCGTTGTCAGGAAGCCGTCGGGAGATTCCTTGGCTGTCCGAGTCGGGGACCAGCACCAGGTAACGGCCTGCCAGAGAGGGCAACCCGGTAAGACGAGCTCCTTTGGCACCCATGGCGTCCTTGACCACCTGGACGAGTACCTCATCGCCTTCCTGGAGGACTTCTTCGATTCGCGCCTGACGATTACCGAAACGAGAAGGGTCGACTTTGACGTCGGCCGCGTAGAGGACGCCGTTCTTGGCGGCGCCAAAGTCCACGAAGGCCGCCTCCATCCCGGGGAGGACATTGCGGACCTTGCCGAGATAGATGTTGCCGACCACCGAGGCCCGCTCCTGGCGGGCAATGTAGTGCTCAACCAACACCGGGCCCTCCAGGACCACAACCTGGGTCTGATGCGGAAGCACTCGGACCAGCATCTGCTTCCGGCCTGATTCGACGGGGATGATGATCTCCTCGTCGCGGGATCGATCCCAGCCGCGGCTCGTCTGGACGCGAGTTTGCTCTGGGCGCGGACGCTCCGTCCGCGTACTCCGACCGGTACGGGACCCTCGACCCTTGTCAGCCGGCTGGGTTTTGGGTGCCTCGGTGACCCGGGTGATCTCGACGGTCTCGCGACCCACCCGGGAGGTTTTGCGTTCTTCGGTGATCTCGCCCGACCCGCGGCGAATCACCTGTGGTTGCTTCCTGCGGAACAACGACATCTGATAAAGCTCCTGACTGCACTGGACATCGGAAGCCGGCGGTGTTCCTGGAACCGCCGATTTCCTGGATGACGGAACCGATCCGAGTGCGAGCCGGACTGCCTCCGAAAAAGATCCCGGAGAAAGGGATGGTCCAGGTTGCAGCGAGCAAGTGGCTCAAAACACGCCGGTTCCGTAGAGAACGGGAAAATCGCCGCTCGCCTGGAGCGGCCCGGTCAGGTTAGCACCGGCTCCCGGTCACTCCCAGGACACCTCAACCAGCTCAAAGCTCGGCTGTTCGGCCTCTTCTGGGGAGTAACACGCCCGGCAGCGTGCCTCGTAGGAGCCATCTGCGCCCAGGACCACAAGGTCGTCGGATCGGACGATCCGTTGGGTGAAGAGCCCCGGCCCCCCGCACCGATGGCAGACCGCCAGCATCTTCGTGACGAATTCGGCTCGACCCGAGAGGGTGGGAATCGGCTCAAAAGGGCGGCGCAGGTAGTCGGTGTCGAGTCCCGCCACGATCACCTGCTTGCCGGCGTCAGCCAGGCGCTCGGCGACCTCGACCAGACCAATATCGAAGAACTGCCCCTCATCCACACCCACCACCAGGGTGGCATCGTCCACAGCCCGGAGAAGCTCGGCCGATCCTGCCACCGGTATCGCATCCACCTTCATGTGCGAATGCGAAACGACCTCTCCATCCGAAAAGCGGATGTCCAAGGAAGGCTTGAAGGTTTGCACCGGCACCCGGGCAATTCGAGACCGGGTGACCCGCCTAATCAGTTCTTCACTCTTTCCCGAGAACATGGGTCCGCAAATGACCTCGATCCAGCCGCGAGAGGAGGGACGGAACATCGTGGGTCACCATAACCGGTGCGGGTGCGCGACCTGACCCGTCACAGAACCGAGTTTTCCCCCGGCACGGGCGATCGCCTTAACCAGACGGAATTGGCAACGCCTAGGGCAATGGAGAAATTGAGGAAGGACGATCCGCCCGCACTCATAAAGGGAAGAGGAAGGCCTGTCACTGGCATTATTCCGATCGTCATTCCGATGTTGATGAAGACGTGGAACATGAACATGGCGGCAATCCCCAGAGTGATGAGGGCGCCAAAACGGTCCCGGGAGTTGGCGGCAATCACGAGCAACCGCCAGATGAGCACCAGGTATGCAAGGACCACGAGGATCGCTCCGATGAACCCGAGTTGCTCCCCCACCGCGGTGAAAATGAAGTCGGTCCCTTGCTCCGGCACGTACTGAAAGTTGGTCTGTTGTCCTTCAAAAAGACCCTTGCCGAACAACTGACCCGAGCCCACCGCCAGCTTTGACTGACGCAGGTTCCAGCCGATGCCCGTGGGATCGATCTCGGGGTTCATGAGTACCCGAATTCGGTCGAGCTGATATCCGAGCAGCCAGCCCTGCTGAAAGACCAGCGTGCCCGCGAACACCGCGCTGCCCGACAGGAGGAGAAGCTGGCGTCCGGACATCCCGGCTCCGAAGAGCATGACCACTACCACAAATGAGAACACGAGCATCGTCCCCAGGTCGGGTTGGAGGAAGATGAGAGCAGCCGGCACCGCCAGAACCGCCAAACCCTGGAATACGCGTGACCAGCTCAGGCGGGCGACAGGTTTGCCCAATATTGCCGCGAGGGCGATGACGCAGACCGTTTTTGAGAACTCGGACGGCTGGAGCTGAAAGAACCTGAGGTCGATCCAGCGCTGGGCTCCGTTTACGGGCGGAAAGAGGAAGACGATGGGAAGCAGTACCAGCATGCCCACATACAGACCGGGCACCAGGTGTCGCAGCTCCCGGTAGTCGAACATGGAAACCGCGACAAACATGATCAGCCCTGCGGCCACAAAGATCATCTGGCGTTCCATCGAGAACGAGGCGGGGAGGTTGCTGCGTTCCAGTCCCACCCGGGTCGCGGAATAGATCATGAGCAATCCCAGGAGCGAGATCGCGAAGATCGTCATGAAGAGCACCCGATCGGGACGGTTGCGACGCCGATCTCCGATGGCCGAAGGAGCATCACGATGGGCGAGAAGGGTCATCAGTCCGCCTCCTCGCCTTCAACGATTGGCGTCGGGCTCTCTCCCATGAGGTACTGCATGATGTGGCGGGCCACTGGAGCCGCCACCCTACCGCCGCTCCCGCCCTCGTCGATGACGACCGCCACCACCCAGCGGGGATCGTCGAGCGGCCCGAGCCCGACAAACCAGGCGTGGTTGTCTTTATTGATGAGAGTCTGACCGGTTCCCGTCTTGCCCCCGACCAGGTCCAGAGAAGGACCGAAGTCACGAAAGGCCCGCGAGGCAGTGCCCCGGGTTACCACCCGGTTCATGTCTTCCAGGAAGCTTTGCACCGTGCTGGGTGCCAGGTCCACCTGGCGGATCACCGTCGGCGCGGCCTGATAGATGGTCTCGCCAGACCGGCTGACAATCCGGCCAACGACATGGGGCTGGTAGACGGTGCCGCCGTTGGCAATGGCCCCAAAAGACATCGCCACCTGAAGCGGCGTCGCGGCTAGCGCCCCCTGACCGATTGCGACGTTCATGAGGTCGCCGCCCAGGAACGGCCCGTCAGGGAGAGTCAAACGGTCGGCGGCGAGCCGGGCGGGAGCGTCAGGGTTTTCGACCTGGAATTGTTTCCACTCCTCGAAGAGGGCTCGATCGGGAACGATGCCGGCCGCCTCGCCTGTGAGGTCGATGCCACTCTTGGCCCCGAACCCAAGTTGGCGAGCCCAGTCCTGAATGATGCTCTCCCGGTCGGACAGCTTGTACTCCCGCCAGGTCCCCAGAGCCAACGACCAGAAGTAGATGTTGCAGGACTGTTCGAAGGCCTGGTGGAGGTCGAGGAAACCCTTGTCGCCCGTGTACCAGTCGTGAAAGACCTGCTGGCTCCCCTCATCGAACCCGGGCAGACGCAGCGTTCCGTTGCAGTGGATCAAGCCCGACCCTTCATCGAGATTCTCCTTGGCCAATGGAAGGTTCTCCTCCATCGCGGCGACGTAGGTGACCGCCTTGAACGTCGACGCCGGCGGGTAGAGACCTGACACTGCCAGGTTGTTGAAGGCTTGCGACTCGTTCAGCGCCAGGAAGGTGGCTGGGTCCACGCCCTCAACAAACAGCGACGGATCGAAATCAGGGAAGGAAGCAAGCGCCAGGATTGCTCCGGTCTGGATGTCGAGTACGACAGCCGCCGCCCGCTGCGTGTCGCTGAAGACCTCCTCACCTTCCTGCCGGTCTTGGTCCTTGACCTGGTTCGAAAGCAGAACCCCGCTCTCGAGGGCCTGCTCGACAACCTCCTGCAATCGGAGGTCGAGGGTCAAGTACAGGGCATCACCAGGAACGGGGGCGACCGGCGGCCGCTGCTCGACCACTTCGGAGTTGCGGTTGAGCCGGAGTTCCAGAGCACCCGGGTCACCCTGGAGATACTCGTCATAGACGCGCTCAACCCCCAGCTTGCCGATTCTGAGGTTGCGATCGATGTCGGCCCGGGCGTCGATGTCGGCCTGATCGGGCAGACCCAGATGGCCGATGGCGTGGGCCATGGTCGGGCCAACCAAGTAGACCCGTTCTGGAATCTTCTCGATGCCCACCCCCGGCAGGTCGGACAATTGTTCCTGTATCCGATAGGCCGTCTCGGCCGAAACCGTCGTGATCGGAAAGCGACCGTTGACGCCGGCGTCGTCGTAGAGGGCGTCGAGATCACTGGCCGGAATGGCAAGAAGACCGGACAAACGCTGAATTAGAACTTCACGCATCTCCGGATCGATGAACCGCCGGTCCACCACCACTTGCGGAACAAATCGACTCGTCACCAATAGGTTGCCACCTCGATCGAAGATGTCGCCCCGCGGCGGCTGGCTCTCGATGGTCACCCAGGTCTGCTCTTCGGCAATTACCGCGCTCTGCGCTCCCTCCGCCACCTGCACGAACCAGAGCCTGACCCCGAGCACTCCGAACATCCCGACAAACAGCGCTGCCACCAGCGTTAGGCGCGTTCCGAACTTCATGGTCTCCTCGCCCCCGCCTGGTAGAGCCTCGTCACGGGAATGGCCAGGACACCGGCTGCCACGATGTTGGCGAGCGGTACCTGTATGAGTCGACGGAACACCTGGCCACCCAGTTCAGCGGACTGGCCGAACAAGACTCCCACCATGAGGAAGAAGGCTACCGACACGAAGGTGAGCAGTCCTGCCCAGATTCCCACCGCGAGAGGGCTGGAGTCGGCCCGGCTCCGGGTTTGTATTGCGAGGAAAGCAATGGCTGTGTAGGTCAGGGCCCGCAGCCCAAGGACCGTCGTGCCTACCGAGACATCGACCAACAAGCCCGCCACAAAACCAACCACGAGGGCCAACTCCGGCCGCAGGCTCAGAGCGGCGAGGATCACCACCACGACAACGAGGTCCGGAGTCACGAACTGGAACCGGCGGAAGACCGTTGCCTGCACGATCAAGGCAAGGATCGCCAGACCGAGCGAGATAAGCAGGCCGCGGGCGGATCTCATCCGCCGCCCGTGGTTGAGGTTGCACCCGGAAGGGTGGTCGTCGTCGTAGTAGTAGTGATGGACTCGCCGATTCCTGGCTCGGGCGGCCAGGTGATGACCAAGACGACCCGGAGGGTGTCGATGTTGGCGAAAGGTGCCACCCGAGCGGACAGGGCGGTTCCTTCCAGGGGCGCATCGTCCACAATCTCACCAACGGGTAGCCCTGCTGGGAAGTCGATTGAAACCGACGAGGTGACCACCAGATCACCGGCCTGAAGCGGTTCGATGGCGTCGAACACTTCCAAGAGAAGGAGGTCGCTGCCTATTTGGGAGGTGAGAATCCCATTCTGACCGCCAACCAAAACGGTAACCCCTTCCCGATCCTGGCTGATAGGCACGACGGTGGCGAACCCACCCGAAACCTCGACCACCCTCCCCACTACATACCCGTTCGGGTCGACCACAGGGTGGCCGATGGCCACCCCTTGATCCGAGCCCTTATCGATCACGAAACTGTTTTCGGTGAGGACGGGCCGTCCGAGCACGTTGGCCGGCGTACGGGCGGTGGCGGTGTCTTCCAATTGGAGGTTATAGAGCTGTTCCAACACGTCGAGCCGAGCGAGCTCGTCTTCCACCCCGGCCAGATCGGCCTGGAGCCGCGCCACCTCGGCCTGCAACGCTGCGTTCTCGGCCCGAAGAGTGGCGAGACCAGCCAGGCTATCGAGCAGGTCGGCGATCGGATCGATCACGAAGGCCGAGACCCGTTGGAGTGGTGCGATTAGCGTCAGCGCTCCGCTCCGCACCCTGGCGGCCAGATCGGTCTCCGTCGTCCGCACATCAAAGGTCATCATCACGAACGCGACCACCACCAGAGTTACAAAAGTGGGAATGGTGCGATCTCGCCGGCTCTCCCGATCAAGCATCACACCTTGCCGGCTTGCCTGGCCGGCCGGCTCACGGCCGGGCCGACGACGACAGTAAGGTCTCGAACTCCTCCAGGCACTTTCCCGAACCCATCGCTACGGACTGCAAAGGACGTTTGGCGGTGACGATCGGCATGCCGGTCTCGTGGGCGAGACGCTCATCCAACCCCACCAGCAGGGCACCACCCCCGGTGAGCACGATTCCTCGTTCCATGATGTCGGCGGCCAGTTCCGGGGGGGTCTTGTCGAGCGTGAACTTGACTGCGTCGACAATCGCTTGGGTCGGCTCTTCGATTGCTTCTCTGATTTCGGGGCTGGTGAGGAGGATGGTCTTGGGCAGCCCGGTGACCAGGTCACGACCACGGACCTCAGCCGAAGGCTCGTCGGCATAGGGCCAGGCAGAACCGATCGCCATCTTCACCTGCTCGGCGGTGCGCTCGCCGAGAAGCATGTTGTATTCCTTCTTGACCCACTCGATGACAGCCTCATCGAGTTCGTCTCCACCTACGCGGATGGATCGACTCACGACAATCCCGCCCAGAGAGATCACGGCTACCTCGGTGGTGCCGCCACCTATATCGACGACCATGGAACCGGAGGGTTCCCCGATCGGGAGACCCACCCCGATAGCGGCCGCCATCGGTTCCTCAATGGTGTAGGCGCGCCTGGCTCCGGCGTGATAGGCGGCTTCCTCAACCGCTCGGCGTTCGACTGGAGTGATACCGGATGGCACGGCAACCACGATTCGGGGCCGTGCCCACCGACGGCGATGAACCTTCTGGATGAAGTAGCGGAGCATCTTCTCGGTGATATCGAAGTCGGCAATGACTCCATCACGGAGGGGTCGGATCGCCCGGATATAGGAAGGAGTGCGCCCGATCATCCGCTTGGCTTCCATCCCGACAGCCAAAGCTCTTCCGTTGTCGACGTTGATTGCCACCACCGATGGTTCGTTGAGCACGATTCCCTGCCCGCGCACAAACACCAGGGTGTTAGCAGTACCCAGGTCGATGGCCATGTCTTGGCCGGCAAAGGAGAAAATCGATTCAGCCATTAGCAGAAAACCGAGAGCGCGAAAAGGACCTGCGGAGTTTAGGGCCCCATGGTGGATAGCGCCATTGCGATTTCCGGGGCCGAAAGCCCGATGTTTGCCGGTACCGTCAAGGTCATGCAGGAGCACACATTCGTGATGATCAAGCCGGACGGGGTGGCCCGGGGCCTTATTGGCGAGGTGATCGGGCGCTTCGAGCGCAAAGGGTTGCGCCTAGAACGGATGCGGATGTTGACGATCTCCGAGGAACTAGCCCGCCGCCACTATGGGGAACACCTGGAGAAACCCTTCTTTCCTGAGCTCTTGGAGTTCATCACCAGTGGACCGGTGGTCGCCATGGAATGGTCGGGCCCCGAGGCAATAGCTGCCGCACGGGCCCTCATGGGTGCCACTGATCCCCAGAAAGCGGATCTGGGGACGATTCGGGGCGACCTGGGGCTGGCGGTAACACAGAACATCGTCCACGGTTCCGACAGTCCCGTATCCGCTCAACGCGAGCTGGAGCTCTTTTTCGGCTGAGGGTTATCGGTCGCGATCAACGCTCGTTGCGCTGAACAG
>CAYYRT010000377.1:0-12701 GCA_964474055.1 uncultured Acidimicrobiaceae bacterium
GGGAAGTCGACCCTCCTCGGGATTGCATCAGGGTTTGTTGACCCCGATCTGGGCACCGTCCGGATCGGGGGCAAGCCCCTACGCCGGGACTCCCCCGCCTTGGCCCGGAAGCTGGGCCTGGCGATGGCCTATCAGGACACATCGCTGGTCCAGGCCGAGCCCGTCAAGAACAACCTCTACCTGGCCGCCCCGCCGGATCAAAGACCCGCGTTTTGGCGACGCAAGAAGTGGGCCCGTCAACTTCTCGCCGAGTTCGACCTCGACCTCGAACTTTTTCCCGATGCTCTCGCCGGCTTCCTCACCCTGGCCGAGCGACAACTCTTCGAGGTGGCCAAAGCGTTGGTTACGGATCCCAAGGTGCTCCTCCTCGACGAGCCCACCACAGCCTTGGGCCCCGACGAGGTCGATGCCCTCCATAGAACCGTTATCGCCTGCAGGAAGCGGGGTGTAGGCGTTGTATACGTCAGCCATCGCCTCCCCGAGGTGCTGGAGATCGCCGATCGAATAACGGTCCTCCGTGACGGCCGGATCCAGGGCACCTTCGACGCCCTCGCCACCACTGAGCCCGAGCTGGTGGAACTCATCGTGGGCCGACCCTTCGAAGCTGCATTCCCCCCACCGGCCCCGACCACAGGCGAACCACATGAGGTGCTCGTGGTCGACGGTCTTCAGGGTCAAGCGTTTGGCCCGGTCAGCTTCATCCTGGCAGCCGGCGAGATCGTGGGCATAGCCGGAGCCGAGGGCAACGGCCAGTCTCAGCTTTTCGACTGTCTCGCCGGGAGGGTTCCCCCGCGGGCGGGTCGGGTCGTCTGTGACGGCAAGGAGTTGAACCTGATATCGACCCACGAGGCGGTTGGATCCGGGGTGATGTTGTTGCCCGGTGATCGCAAGCGCGAAGCGCTCATGCCTGTCCTCGGAGTGAGGGTCAACGCCACCATCCAGTCGCTTCGCAAGTTCGGGGTGCTCGGTTTTCTGCGGCGCGGTGATGAACGGGAGGCGGTCGCTGGTCTCGTCGAGCAGCTCGAGATCCGGACACCTTCCCTGGATCAGCCGGTCGAGTTCCTCTCCGGTGGCAATCAGCAGAAGGTCTCCGTATCGCGAACGTTTCTGAAGAAACCGTCGGTGATCCTCGCCTACGAGCCCACCCAGGGTGTCGATGTCGGCTCCCGGTTCGACATCTATCGAGCCCTCCGAGCCCAGACCGACTCTGGCGCGGCTCTTTTGGTCAAATCGAGCGATCCGATCGAGCTCTCCGGCCTCTGCGACCGGGTCCTGATCATGTCCCGGGGCACGATCATCGAAGAGATCCCGGGTGACGAGCTCGACGAGCACCGCATCGTCGAGGCCATCGTGCGGGGGCCGGGTTTGGCGAAAGCCGGTCGCTCGCCTCTGGGAGTGGCCATGCCCAAGAGCCAGTCGCGAGAGGCTTCATCGTGAGCACCAGAGCGGATGAGGCCAGGCAGGTTTTCCGCAAGGTCGTCCGCGATGCCCGCGACATCAACAAGTGGCGCAAGATCGTAAGGGTCAGGCTGTGGATGCCGGTGGCCCTTCAGGTCCTGCTCTTGGGCGGATTGCTCCTTTACACCAATTCGCAGTTTCCCGGGTTCATCAACAAGACCAACGTCTCCCAAATATTGATCCTGGCGATACCGCTCATCGTTGCCACCTATGCCCAGACTCACGCACTCCTGGTTGGCTACCTCGACCTGTCGGTCGGTGCCATGATCAGTCTCGGGGTTGTGATCGCATCCTTCCGCATCGGTGCCAATGCCACCACCGGCGAGATCGTGACCGGTGTCGCCACAATCCTTCTTTGTGGGGTTGCTCTCGGCTTTGTCAACGCCGGCCTGGTACGCGGAGTGAAGATCCCGTCCATCGTCGCCACCCTGGCCACGATGAGCATCCTCGACGGGATCTCCCTTACCATGCGACCGACAGCTCAAGGGGTCATCAACGGAGGAATGGTCTCTTTCCTCACGACGAGCGTCGGGCCGATACCCATTGCCTTCATGGTGGTGGTGGCGTGGGCGGCCCTCATGGATGTGTGGCTTCACGCCTCGGGTTCGGGACTTCAGCTGCGGTCCGTTGGTTTCGACGACAGGTCGGCCAAGAGGAGCGGGGTCAGGACCAACTGGGTCCGCGTGAGGGCCCTCCTCTTTGCGTCCTCTCTGGCGGCCGTGGCCTCATTCTTCGTCATGGCCCGCTCCCCGATCGGCAATGCTCAGGTTGGCTCCACCTTCGCCCTCGCCAGTATTACGGCCGCAGTATTGGGAGGCGCATCCTTGGCGGGTGGCAAAGCCACTTTCCTTGGTGGCACCGTCGCGGCTCTGCTCCTCGCCGTGATCCTCACGGTCCTGCCCTATCTCGGTTTATCAAACAGCGATGGCTTGATGATCATCGGCGGACTGGTGCTCATCGGAGTCATCCTGTTCCAGGTAGGGGACATCAAGGAGTTGGTGAAACGGAACTACAAACGGGCCCGGCGTCTCATGATCGGCAGCCGTCCTCCCAGGGCCGCCGTGCTGCCTGCCTTCTACCCGGCCGGCACCGATTTCAGGGTGGTGCCCTCGGGGAGGAAACTGATCCGGGGTGGAACGGTGCTCAGCCTGGACCCGTCTATCGGTGACTTCACCACTGGTGACGTTCTCCTTGAAGGAGACAAGATCGTCGGCGTCGGTCCCAATCTCCAGAACGGAGAGGCCGAATTGATCGACGCGTCCAGGATGATCGTCATGCCCGGGTTCGTCGACAGCCACCGTCACATCTGGGAGGGTCTACTCCGCAACATCGGGACGGATGTACCGCTCGAGGGGCGCACGTCGTACATCTCTTTCGTGTTGCACAAGCTGGCACCCGCTTTTAGACCCGAGGACGCTTACGTAGGCAACCTCGTCTCGGCCCTGGGCGCGATCGATGCCGGCATCACGACCCTGCTCGACTGGTCACATATCCAGGCCTCCCCCGCCCACACCGACGCCGTTATCCAGGCCCTCGAAGACTCGGGACTCCGATCGGTGTTCGCCTACGGGTTCCCCTGGTGGGGCAAGTGGGAGGAGCGACAGCCAAGCTGGTTCGTCCGGGCCGCGACGGAGCATTTCTCCAGCAAGGACCAAATGATCACTCTGGCGCTGGCCGCTCCAGGGCCTGAGTTCACCGACTTCGAAGTAACCCGTGACCACTGGAAACTGGCCCGCGAGACCGGAGCCCGCATCACCACCCATGTCGGCGTTGGCACTTACGGCCAGGACAGCAAGCTCCAGGAGTTCGGCGCGGCAGGGCTCATGGGCCCGGACACCACCTACATCCACTGCACCACCTTGAACGACACCGAGATTCAGATGATCGTGGACACCGGAGGCACCGTGTCCCTGGCCTCGCCGGTGGAGATGATGATGGGTCATGGGATGCCCCCTATCCAGAAGTTCCTGGATCGGGGCCTCAAGCCCAGTCTCAGCGTCGACGTTGAAACCAACGTCCCCAGCGACATGTTCAACCAGATGCGCTCGGTCCTCGCTTTGCAGCGGGGCCGGGCTTCGGCTGCGGGCAGGAGCCCGATTTCGGCTCGCGACGTTCTGGCCTACGCCACCATCGAAGGAGCCAGGGCGAACGGCCTTGACCCCAAAGTGGGCTCGTTGACCCCGGGGAAGCAGGCAGACCTGATAATGCTCCGGACGGACCGATTGAATGTCACCCCGCTCAATGACCCCACGACCGCGGTGGTCGTCGGGATGGACACGGGCAATGTCGACACGGTGATCATCGCCGGTCGCGTCATGAAACGGGGCGGCAAACTGCTCCACATCGATTGGCCGGCAGTGCGCCGCCAAGCGCTGGTTTCGCGCGACTACGTCATCGAAAAGTCGGGCTTCAAGCTCCCCAAAATCTAGTAGGCGACCGGGCGTCGTTACCATCGACTGATGGCCGACCCAGATCTGACAGACCACCGAATCGAAGTCTTGGACCCGCAGCCGACAATCGCTGTACGAATCCGAAAGTCGATGGCCGATCTCGACATGCGAAAGCTCTTCGACACCGAATTGCCACGCATGTTCCAATTCGTCGAAAGCCTGGGCCAGCAACCCGTCGGCGCCCCTTACGCCCGCTACTTCGAGTACGGGCCCGAGAACGTGGATATGGAAATAGGCATCCCCATCGCAGAGTACCCCACCGACTTGGCGCGAGCGGATGCGCACTTCGAACACCCAGGTACGTCTGAGTTACCGGGCGGCCCGACAGCCAAAGTGATCCATCACGGTCCATATGACACCCTGGGCAAGGCATACGATGCGCTCCACGAGTGGATTCATCAACAGGACCACGACGAGGGACACGGACCGTGGGAGTGTTACGTCGACGATCCAAGCGAGATCGCCGACCAGAGCAAGTTGCGAACCGAGATCTTCTGGCCGGTCAACACCATCGGCTGACCCTTCCTGCGTACATTCCCGCCGAAAAACGGCAGGTGAAATACGCAAGAACGGGAGGGGACGTTTTACCAGCCAAGTGCCACGACGATTTGTTCCGCGACATCACGAATGCTGCCGTCGTTGGCGATGACCAGATCGCCAAGGGTCCTGTCCGCGCCCTTTCGCCAGCCATTCCCTGGCGAACCGGAGGTCGTCTAGTCGTCCGGTGGTCACCGTGTCCTCGCCGAGTCGTAAACGACCCGGACATGCGCAGCGGGGCGTTACGAGAAGGCTTGCTCTTCTCATTCTTTTCTTATTGGGTCCTCAGGTGGTTCAGAAACCTGGGTGATTGTCTGTGGGGGTGTCTCACCAAGGAGCCTTTCAATGACATCCCTTTCTCTTCGGCAGCTGTCGGTCGGGCTCGCTGCCCTCTTGTTGGTCGGTGCCTGCGGCGGGGTCGCCGCAGACGACGGCGGGTTAGCCACTCTGGAAAGTGGCGAGTCCGACGAGACCACGACGACCACGTCCGCTGCCACGGAGGGGGACAACGAGGAAGCAGCGTTGGAGTTCGCTCAGTGCATGCGCGACAACGGCGTGCCCGAATTTCCCGATCCGAACTTCACCGCAGGTGGTGGTGGCATCATCGTGGGCGGACCCGACGGTGCAGGCCCCGCATTCGACCCCCAATCCGACGATGTGCAGGCCGCATTCGAAACTTGCGGTGAGTTCCTGGAACGGGCCGCCTTTGGGCCCGGTGGTGGCAACTTCGATCCCACCGAACTCCAGGACAACCTATTGGCGATGGCCGAGTGCCTGCGAGACCACGGTATCGAGGCGGACGACCCCGATCTCTCCAACTTCGGACCGGCCGCCGGTGGACCTCCCCCCGATGAGAGCGCCGCCACGGGCGACGGCCCGCAGGGTGGAGCGTTCTCGATCTTTGGAGATCTCGACATGGACGACCCGGATGTGCAGGCGGCTTTCGAAGCCTGTCAGGGAGAGGTCGGATTCGGGCCTGGCCCCGGTGCCGCCACCGAGGGTGGTGAGGGGTGATGGACGATCTCCAACTCGACCTGGTCAGTGAGAAGGTGAAGGAAATTGCGATCAGGTCCGTCGATCAGGGCCGCAAGCCCTGGAAGTGGTTCGTGGTCGGCGCGTTGGGGATCGCCTTGCTGGTCTTTGTCGGCTTCCGCCTCACCGCGGACCCGGTCGAGACCGATGGGCCGGAGGCGACACCCGTCGCGACAAGCGAGATCCAGGTTCGCGATCTGGCTGAGAGCCAGGAGTACACGGGCCAACTCCAATACGACGACGCGATCGCGGTGGCTGCCTCCGGAAGCGGCTATCTGACCGGATTGGTCGAGGACGGCGACACCGTCGAGCGGGGTGACGTGGTCTACAGGCTTTCGAATGATCCCCAGGAAGCCGAACTCCTCACCGCTCAGCAGCAGGTGGCATCAGCCGAAGCCAACCTTGCGTCTGCCCAGGCCCGCCGTGCGGAACTGCCCGATGGCGCTACGTCGGCAGAGCGCCGGCAGGCCACGGCGACCGTCGACAGCGCTGAAATTGCCCTCGAGATCAGCAGCCTCCAGCTGTCCGACCTGATGGCGGCACCGACGGCGGTGTCGCTCTTCTACGGCGAGGAGATCTCCTGGAGAACACTCGCCTTGGGCTCAAGCCCGGGTAGCGACATCCGTCAACTCGAGGAGAACCTGGCCACGCTCGGATTCGATCCTGACAGTGCCATGGTTGTCGACGACACCTTCGACGAGGCGACCGAACAGGCAATCATGCGATGGGAGGAGTCGCTCGGCACCACCGTCGATGGTTCTGTCGCTGCGTCGGACCTGGTGTATTTACCAGGTCCCGCCAAGGCCGGTCCAGCTGCCGAGGGTGTGGAACTCGGCATGGCGGTCAATGCCGGAGCGTTGCTTCTGGATCTCGTGCCTGTGAGCCGGGTGGTGCTCGACCTGACGGGAGGCGAAAGCATCGAGAGCACCCAGAGGATCGTCCTGCAACTGCCGGTGGACGATCGCGATCTGATCGAAGAAGGAAGCGCGGTAGTCGTCGAGTTGGCCGACGGCAGCGAACTCGACGCGGTGATCACCACGATCGGTGCCCCGGTGACGAGCGAATCCGGTTCGACCGTGGAGGTGCTTGTGGTTCCCATCGAGGCCATCGATGACATGTGGACCGGCACCAACGTCACGGTTCATGTCACGTCTGAACTCGCTCAGCAGGTCTTGACAGTTCCGGTCAGCGCCTTGCTTGCATTGGTAGAAGGCGGCTACGCGGTCGAGGTGGTAGGGGCCGGGGACTCGACCCGGCTTGTCTCGGTTGAGACCGGGATGTTCGCCGACGGCGTGGTCGAGATCAGTGGTGAAGGCCTGTCAGAGGGCCTCGAGGTCGTGGTCCCGGGATGACCATCGTGACGCGACGTCGACGGCGAAACTCTTTGACAGATGGCAACGGTCAGACGGTCGGTTGGGATCCGAGTCCTGCCCTGGAGTTGCAAAGTGTTGCCAAGGAGTATCCGGGCAGCCCTCCGGTGCGAGCCCTCGACGGCATATCTCTTCGTATCGAACGTGGCGAGTTGGTTGCCGTGGTCGGTCCGTCTGGAAGCGGTAAGTCGACGATGCTCCACATGATGGGCACGCTCGATCGACCGAGCACGGGGAGGGTGCTGGTGGATGGGATCGACACCACCGACCTCGACGACAAGGCCCTTTCGGCTCTGCGAGGGCGCAAGATCGGTTTTGTTTTCCAGCGCTTCTTCCTGCTCCCGGGGACCAATGCAATCGACAACGTAGCCAACGGCCTCCTGTATGCAGGAGTGGCGCCCTCCCAGCGCCGGTCCGCCGCGGTCGAGGCGCTGCACCGGGTCGGCCTCGGTCATCGGGTTGATCATCTCCCTTCCGAGTTGTCGGGTGGCGAACTACAGCGGGTGGCGGTCGCACGGGCTCTCATTCACAATCCGGCGTTACTTCTCGCAGACGAACCGACCGGGAATCTCGACTCGCGTTCGAGCGGGGCCATCATGGACCTCCTTCTAGGTCTGCACGCCGAGGGCAGCACCATCGTCCTGATCACCCACGACGGGGACATTGCTGCGTCATTGCCCCGCCAGATCCAAATACTGGACGGCCGGATTCAGTCTGACTCAGGACTCCTCGTATGACTGCAAAGAATCAGTTAGCTGTGATCGAATCGGTTCCGCCCAGTCGCTTGCGCATAGGCGATGTGGGTCGGGTCGGGGTTTCCGGCCTGCGCTCGCGCAAGTTGCGATCGGCGCTATCGGCGCTCGGGATCGCCATCGGAATAGCGTCCCTGGTCGGCGTGCTCGGGCTCTCGGAGTCATCCAAGTCCGACCTTCTCGACCAATTGTCGGCTTTGGGTACGAACCTGCTGGTGGTCCAGGCAGGCTCCGGGTTCGGATTCGGCGACGCATCACTTCCGGACACTGCAACGGGGATGGTCGGTCGGGTGGGAACCGTCGAGCAGGTAGCGGCAACTGTTCCAGTTACCGGTGCGGTCTATCGGTCTGACCTCATGCCCGCGGGCCAAACCGGGGGGATGACCATTGTCGCCACCGACCCGAATCTGGTCGAAGCTCTCAACGGTGGAGTGGCCGACGGAGTCTTCTTGGGTGGTGCCAGCAATGAGTACCCGGCCGTGGTGCTGGGCGCGGTAGCAGCGGAACGACTCGGAATCGACGAAGTCGGAACCGGCACCCTGATTTGGATGGCCGACACTTGGGTCGAGGTGATCGGCATTCTCAACCCACTGGTGTTGGCACCGGATCTCGATCGCTCGGTTTTCATCAGCCTGCAGGTGGCGATCGACTACTTCGACAGCGAAGGGATCCCCACCGCTCTTTACCTGAGGGTTGAACCCGATTGGGTGAATCAAACGAGAGATCTCCTGCCTGCGACCGTGGATCCCGAGAACCCGGAGGAGGTTGAAGTCACCCGACCATCCGACGTTCTCGAGGCCGAGGCTGCCGCCGAGACTGCGTTCTCCGGGTTGTTTCTGGGCCTCGGCGCGGTTGCTCTTCTGGTCGGGGGAATCGGAATCGCCAACGTGATGGTCATCGGTGTGATCGAACGACGGGGCGAGATCGGACTACGCCGGGCGATCGGCGCCACCCGCTCCCACATCCGCCGCCAGTTCTTTACCGAGTCCCTGATTCTGTCGGCGATTGGCGGGATCGCGGGTGTGATCATCGGTTCGGCGGTCACCGCCGGATACTCCAACATCCAGGGGTGGCGGGTGGTCATTCCTGGAATCGCTCTTGGCGGGGGGGTACTGGCGGCGCTCCTGATCGGGGCGGGCGCAGGAATCTATCCCGCCATGAGGGCGGCCCGAATGTCGCCCACCGAAGCGCTCCGAGCCGAGTGAGCCTGTCGATACCAACGAGACCCCACCACAATGAAGCGATCGCCATGCTCAGCGCCAACCCCCGCCCGATGACTCCGCTCGACGCCCTGAGCGGCAGCCGTGTGCTGGTGATCGAGGATGATCCACGGGTCCGCCGTTCGCTGGAGCGTGCCCTGAGGTCCGAAGGGATGGTGGTCACGGCGGCTTCCGATGGTGCAGAAGGGCTGGAGGTGGCGAGCCGCCAGGAAGCAGACGTAGTCGTTCTCGACGTCGTCATGCCGGTCGTAGATGGCCTCGACGTTGTTCGCCGACTCCGGGCTCGCGGCCTCCGGACTCCGGTGCTCATGCTCACCGCCCGCCACGGTGTGTCCGATCGGGTCGCCGGCCTGGACGCCGGGGCCGATGACTATCTCGTGAAGCCGTTTGCTCTCGACGAATTGCTGGCGAGGTTGCGGGCTCTCCTCAGGCGTACTTCCTTCTCCGTTGATCCCTCGCGCCTGCAGGTCGGCGACCTGGTGCTCGATCCCGCGGCCCGCACAGTCACCAGGAGCGAACGCGAGCTTCAGTTGACCAAGACTGAGTTCGATCTGCTCGAGTTGCTCATGCTCAACGCCGGGATTGTTCTGTCGAGAGATCTGATCCTCGAGCGGATCTGGGGAATCACGTTTGAAACATCGTCGAACTCACTCGATGTGTACATCGGCTATCTGCGTCGCAAGACCGAGGCTGGCGACCATCTCCGCTTGATCCACACCGTGTGGGGGGTCGGCTACGTATTGAAGGCACCGTGAGCCTGAGAGGTCGAATCGCGTTGCTGGCGGCCGGTGCGGTTGCTCTGGCGGTGGCGGTTTCGACTCTCGTCGCTTATTTCGCCACCGGCAGCATTCTCCGCGGGGAGATCGATGGACGGTTGGCCTTGCGGGCCACCATGGTCGAGCAACCGGCGGCCGGGGTCATGTTCACCGCCGCACTACCACCGTCTATTCCAAGGGTGTTTGACCGCCTGGTCGAGATCGACAGCATCCTTCAAGTGATCGACCCGTCAGGTCAGGTGAAAGTTTCGATGATCGGAGTTGTGCCTCTGCCCGTGGAGGCGATCGACCTTTCGGTGGCACAGGGCGGCGGGCGAGTTCTGCGCACCGTGACTCTGGCCGACGAACGGTTCCGGATGGTGACCGCTCCCATGGTCGGTGGCGGAGCCGTTCAGATCGCAATGTCCCTCACCGAAGCGGAAGGAACGCTGAGCGGTCTGAGGCTCGTGCTTCTCGGAGTAGGAGTCATCGGTGTCCTCGTGGCGGCCTGGATCGGATGGTTGATTGCCAATCGGGCCCTCCGCCCCATCGGTGATCTGACGGATGCAGCTGAGACGATCGCTTCGACCCACGAACTGAGCACGCGGATACCGGAGCCGGGTCGGGATGAGATCGGACGATTGGCTGGGAGCTTCAATCGGATGCTGGACGCGCTCGAGGACTCACGGAATCGCCAGCAACAGCTCGTCACTGACGCCAGTCACGAGTTCCGAACGCCCCTCACCAGTCTGCTCACGAACGTTGAAACGTTGTCTCGCCATAACGACTCCTTCCCTCCTGAAGATCGGGCGCGAGTGCTCGAAGACATCGCCTTCGAACTCCGAGGTCTCTCATCGCTGGCCGAAGAGTTGGTCGACCTGGCGACCGACCCCAAGGGCGGTGCCCGTGATGTTGAGACTTTTCGATTGGAGGAGATCACCGCGGAGGTAGTCGGAAGAGAGCGCCGGAGGACCGGACGCCAGATCGA
The DNA here is from genome assembly GCA_964474055.1 of uncultured Acidimicrobiaceae bacterium. Taxonomy (GTDB): domain Bacteria; phylum Actinomycetota; class Acidimicrobiia; order Spongiisociales; family ZC4RG35; genus JAICND01. Next base: position 10,563 of record CAYYRT010000377.1, read on the forward strand.
CCTCGACCTGCTGTCCAACGGCGGCCCGAAGCCTGACGGGCAGTCGGGTTATCCCGACTTGGTCGCGAGGGCGATTCGCAATCTGATCGACAATGCCCACAAGTGGAGCCCACCGGATACTCCCCTACTGGTCACCGTGAACGGACGAAAGTTGACGGTGGTCGACCACGGGCCCGGAATCTCAGAAAGCGACAAGCTATTGGTGTTCGAAAGGTTCTACCGGTCGACCGAGGCCAAGGCGACTCCAGGGTCGGGTCTAGGCCTCTCAATCGTCAAGCACATGGCCGACGTACATAGCGGCCGGGTCTTCGTCGAAGACACCCCCGGCGGTGGAGCGGTGGTCGGCTTCGAGCTCCCCTGACCGGTATCCGTTCCGATTGGAGGCCGTTGGTCTCCTCCAGTGCTGGTGATCTCTCCACCGGCCAGCAGAAGAGGACCAGCGCTACTCTCCGCGCCCAGTCCGATTGAAAGTAGCGCACCGATGGCAGACAACGACCAACCAGCCCGCCAGCTTCCGACGAGGCGCTTGGAGGCCCTCGTCGACGGCGTCTTTGCCATCGCCATCACTCTCCTCGTCATCGAAATCAAAGTTCCGATCGTGGAGTCGGGCAATAGTTCCGATCTGGTCGGCGCCTTGCTGCACAAATGGCCTTCGTACGTGGCTTACGCCGTCACCTTCTTCATCGTCGGCGCCTATTGGATCAACCATCACCGCATGTTCTTCCTGCTGCGAGGCGTCGATCACAAGTTCCTGCTCCTCAACATCTTGTGCCTCATGGCGGTCGCCATCATCCCCTTCCCCAACGCTGTGCTCGCAGAGTACGTAAACGACCCGGACATGCGCAGCGTGGCAACAGTGGTCTACGGCATTGCGATGCTGGTCCTCGCGGTCTTCTTCAACCTCACCTGGCAGTACGCCGCCCGCAGGGGACTGCTCCGATTGGACATCGATCGGGCAAAGGTCCAAAAGGTGCTGCGGAGCTACGCCTTCGGGCCGGTGATCTTCCTGGCGGGAATCGCCTTGTCCGGATGGGCACCGGTGCCTGTCTTGATCGTCTACCTGCTGTCGCCACTCGGGTATCTCTTCGAGGGTCCAGTCGCCAAGATCGACGAGGGATACCTCGAGGTGGGGAGCTAGCCTCGCCAATCGACACGATCGCCGATCTGCGAGACCACGTCGCCCTCGCCCGGCGGGTGGAGATGTCGACGATCCCTCCCTATCTCTATGCCGCCTATTCGATCAAGGACCAGGAGTCCGATGCGCGCCGGGTCATCGCAAGCGTCGTCGTCGAGGAGATGCTTCACTTTGCCCTCACGACCAACCTGCTCCTGGCCCTCGGGGGCAAACCCGACTTTGGGGAGGGGCTGATTCCGGTGTACCCCGGGCTTCTCGCCCACCACCAGCCGGATCTTCGTCTCGAGCTGGCACGGTGCACCCCCGAGTTGGTGAGAAATTGCTTCATGGTGATCGAACGGCCAGAGCGGATGGGAGCCCCGGCCCAACCAGACGAGTACGAGACGCTCGGACAGTTCTACCTCGCCCTGGAAGAGGCGTTGGAAAGACTGTCCGCCGATGCCGAACTCTTTGCCAACCACCAACCCAGCCGCCAAATGTCCGACGCGGGCTTCTACGGGCCGGTCGCATTTGATGCTGCCGACAGCGGCGGCTTGATGCTGATCCACGACCTCGACACTGCTTCCCGAGCTTTGGAAGTCATTATCGACCAGGGGGAGGGGGTCGGTGATGAGAGGTGGGCCGACCCGGCTCACCAGGAGCTGACCCACTACTACAAGTTCGCCCAACTCGCTGAAGGGTTGGTTCCAATAGGCGCGACTTGGCCCGTGGCCAGCACGCCAAGAGTTGCCGACTTTCCGTCCGAGATCCGACCGGTCGCCGACCTTTTCAACGCCGTTTACCGACTGCTGTTCATCACCATGGAGGGCATATTCGCTCCGGGGAACGACCAGAGCGTTTTGGTCGGTCGGTTATACCGGTTGATGTCGAGGTGCCTGACACCGATCGCCCAACACCTGGTGGCATTGCCGATCAATGGCGGGCAAACCGCCGGGCCCACATTCGAGGTTTATAGGTTCACAGGAGAACCGTCGGCGGAAACATTGGACCTGGCCCGGAAGGCT
>CAYYRT010000378.1:0-4825 GCA_964474055.1 uncultured Acidimicrobiaceae bacterium
GCCGCCATTCAGCGCAATCTCGAGATCCGGAAGCGGTCTAAGCGCGTCGAGGATGTCGCCATCTGTGCTCGGAGCGATCGGCCTTCGGGGACGCACACCTCGCAGTCCAACCCACCCTGCCGGGGTCCCGTTGTCCGAGTCTAACAGATCGGGCTCGGGGCTCTCGGTTAGGGCGATTGCGGCACGTACTTCAGCCAGACGATGCTCGACGCAAAGGACCACATGGTCTTCGCCGAGGACGAGGCGGGGCGTGCTAACGAATCCAGCCAGCTCGCTGTGGGGAGCCAAGACGTAGAGTTCACGACCGCTGAGGGACAGCCTCCCGCCACTCCTGTCGGGCAGCTGCCCGGCCCAGTCAATCCCCTCCGCGAGCAGCCGTCCGAGGTCCGGCATAACTACGTCCTGATACCACTCATCCTGGAGCGCCACTAGGTCTGGAGGGCTGCCCGAGCCGACCACGGCGAACTCAGCGGGCATCCTGGCAGCGCGGCGAGGGAGAAGGGACACCCGGCAGAACCCCGCCTTCTCGAACAACAGACGTACCTCAATCGCCGTAGCGCGATCGCGCCCTTCGGACTCCGTGGGCTGGGATGCAGAGGCACGTGGTGCCGCCCCGCGTCCAGTTGGTCGGTATTGTCGTGGAGTTCGCGGCGTCAGGGCCTGTCCGCGGCGTAGGCCGGAGAGGGCGGCCGGCAACGGAGCCGCATCGTCATCACCGAGCGGCACGTCCGTGCGGCCAGTTGAGGCCGAGGGTTCAACTTCGGCCTCGCGTTGCGCCTCGGATTCCGCTTCCGCGAAGGTCTCGTCCTTGACTTCCCGTCGGGCTCCCTCCGCCTGCGGTTGTACTTCTCGCTCGGCCGCGCGGCCGGCTTCCTCCTCGGCCCACTTGCGGGCCTCTTCGCTTCGCTGTCCTTCCTTTTCGGCCGCGGTGCGGGCTTCATCGTCCGCGTGGCTGCGCGCTTCTTCGTCCGCCCGCTTTCGCGTCTCATCGGCCTCGCGGTGGACCTCTACCGCCTGCCGCCGTTCCTGCTGCGCGGCGGCGGTGCGCGTTTCTTCGTCCGCCCGGTGGCTCGCCTCTTCGGCCTCGCGGCGGACCTCCTCCGCCTGTCGCCGTGCTTTCTGTTCAATCGCTGTTCGTGCTTCCTCGTCCGCCTTCCTGCGCGCCTCTTCGGCCTTGCGAGCATCAGCGGCCCGGCGCTGCTCTTCCTGCGCGGCAGCGATGCGTGCCTCCTCTTCTCCGCGTTCTCGTGCCTCCGCAGCTTGTCGTGCCGCTTCGCGCTCTTCTGCGGCGCGCATTTCCTCCGCGGCTCGTCGTCGCGCCTCTTCTGCGCCGCGTTGCCGGTGCTCTTCTGCTCGAGCGCGTGCTACGTCTGCAGCCCGCTTACGTGCCTCGGCAACGTCACGCTGCTTATCGGCCTTGGCACCGGCCTCGCGGTCGGCACGCCGACGCCGCAGGGAGACAACGACCGCCACCGCCGCAAATGCGAAACCAATTCCGCCTATGACGAGGAGCAGGTCCACGATCGGGTTCGTTCAGGTCGCTCTTACGCCCGGGGGGCTGCCATCGCGGCGGTCGGACCGGCGACTGGTACTGCCGGGCCGTCCGTTGCGGCTTCCATCACCGCGGCGAACACGCGTTCGATGAACGGTGGTGGCACCGAATTGCCGATCATCTCATACGCACTCCGCCGACAGATCACCCTTGGGGGGAAGGTGACGAAGTCAGGAATCCCTTGCAGGCGGGCATACTCTCGCACGGATAGCGACCGCTGCTCGGTGTAGTGATACACGCAGTCGTACTTCGTCGAGAGTGCCGTCGAAGGAGCGTCGGGGTGAAGGCGTCTGTATGCGGAATCGAAGCGTCTCGACAGGCCGTTGAGGTGCTCCTTCGGGATCACTCGCGCGCACCCTCCCGGTGGGATGTGTCGCAGGCGCTTGATGGTCTCGGCCTTGACCGTCGGCGTGCGGGTGTCGTTGAGGGATGCTGAGGCACCCGTCCGCGCCCATCGCTGGAACGCACTCTTGGCGTCGGACGCATAAGGTCGCTCCACTTCTGGTTCGCCCGGGCCAAGCTGCGGCAAGTCAGAGAGTGCCTGATGCGCCGACGTGAGCGTAGTGTCGTCGGGATTTCCGAGGGCCTCAAGATACCCTTCCAACTCCTTCGGGACCGTACCCCGGTGGCGGATCGCTGTGAATAGCGATCCGAGATCGGGTCCCGGTTCGGGCAGATGCCCATTCGGGTCTCCGTGCCGGACGCCGAGGATCAAGATCCTCCTTCGCGATTGGGGCGTCCCGAAGAGAGCGGCGTCATACACCTTGTACTCGACCCGATACCGGACGCGGTTTGCTGGTCGCTCCAGCCTCGCTAGCAGACTCGCGAGCGTCTTTCCGCCGCGATGCCTGATCAAGTCCGGGACGTTCTCGATAACGAAGAGCCGGGGCCGGAGGATCGCAACGTACTCGGGCATGATCGCCAGGACACGGTTGTGTCCATTCCGACCGTCGTGGTGGCCGTTCCTGAGTTGGCTAAACCCCTTGCACGGCGGTCCGGCAGCCACGAGTTCGATGTCGCCGAGGCGGCGGCGGTCCTCCCTCACCAATCGCCGGCCCGTTTCGCTCAAGAGATTGGCAGTGGCCGCGGCCTCGCCTGCGAAGTTGTGGTTGTAGATCGCGACGGCCTCTTCCCAAGAGTCGTACGCCTTCGCGATGTGAAAACCGAGAGCGCGCAGGCCAATCCCAATTCCACCGAGGCCCGCGCAGAGCTCGACTGCAACACGGTGAGCGGTGCCCTGTGGGCGAGCAGTCATGAACTCCCCGAGAAGTCTGTCATGAAGTCCCCATAGGCGCCCCGATGGCACCCGATGGAAGGGCGGCCGAAGGTAGATCCACGGGGTCCTGGGCGACAGCCCAGATCCACGCGGTCCGGAGGTGTAAGACGCAGTCGAGCCCCGACGCCGGGGCCGGTCGCGCCGTGGACGGTCGCCCGCGCGCTGGGGCACGCCTCGACCGACATGGTCGAGCGGGCGCGACCACCTCGGCATGGGCACTGCAGAAGGCGTCAATCAGAGCACCATCTCCGGTGGATCCGATTCGCCAAGATCCTTGTCCATCAGTCTCCGAGTAGAGGAAGGTTGAAGGCGCGGCCGGATGCGTGACTTCGCATAGGGCTCGGTAGCAATCCAGGACGCGAGCTCCTCCTGCTTCTTCAAGTGCCTTCAGGTACTCAGTAGTGGGCTTTGCGCGGTGCGCTGGTGGAGCGGAATCAAGCTTGGTGAGGCGGCGTGCATGCGTGAAATGGATAAGGGCGTCTTCGAGGTCTTGATGAACCGCCACGGCGTCCAGCATACCGCTCAAGGCGTGGTGTATCAGGGCGTGAGAGTCGGCCAAGTTTACCACTGTCATCCCAATCGCATCGTGGGTATCGGCAAGAGCCTCTAGGAGCCCGCGAAAGGATGCCGCGAAGCCCAAGAGGCGATTCGCGCTCGGCGCGGCAATTGTGGACTCGAGCCATCCTACTGTGCGTAGCAGACTCGTCAGAGCGGCGTAGTGCCCGCGATATATGATTTCCAGCCAGTACACTCGCATCGCCGCAGGGAGATCGGCCTGCAGTAGGCTCTGGTAGTCGGACGGCGACATGTAAGAGTACTGGAACCCCCGCAGCCGAGGCTCCGCAGCGCAGACTTCGCGGACCAGTGAAGCCACGGGGCCAAAGATGCGGGCGGGTACGTCGGGCAGCGGAAGTCCTCCCATGCGTGACTCGCGGCGCGAACGGACCCGGAAGTCTGCTGGCGCGGCCCTTCAGGTAGCAAGGCTGCGGCAGCTAGCCTACACGCCACACACGGCTAACCGGTGCTAAAGCGAGCGCAGTCGAGCGCTGCTAGTGAGCCGTAGGAGGTCGGAGGCCTACCGTCGCGGCTACGCGCGCAGCAGCAATCCTCTGTCAAACGGCATCGGATCCGGTGGCGCCTCTCCCGCCGATCGAACGCGTGGCCACACCGAGTACGGATCGGAACTCGTCGTCGATAGCGGTGCGCGCCGCCGGAATGTCCTCGTTGATGCGCTCATAGGTTTCGACCCAGCGCTTCCGATCGCCGACCTCACCCTCTTCGGTGACGTTGGAGCTGAGTTGCCACAAGAGCAGTCGCAGAAGCTCGACCAGCTCATTGAGCTGGTCACAGGTCGAGGGCTCAAGCCATATCGCCCGCGGGTGATAGAAGTCGGTAAGCTCCCTGAAGCGGGAGATGGCTTCATTGCGCAGTATAGGTGCGCGTCCACCCTCGTGGAGAACTGGCTTCGAAAAGGCCTTAAGGGCGGCGTGCAGGTCCTCCAGTCGAGCAAAGACTCCGGCCAGGATTGAGGCCTGTTCGTCCACGAGCCGCGACGCCCGCAGTTCCGGATCCGAAGATCCGACTTGATCTGCTCGAGCGCGAGGTGCGATGCGTGGGTGAGCGCGGCCTTGTGGTCTTCAAGGCGCTGACTCAGCCACTGATCAACGGCGCGACGCGCCACCCAGGCTATCGCCGCAGCGATGATCGCGGTTGAGCCAAGGTACGTGATGAATTCTCGCACGTAGTGTCGCCTGACCTATCCGCAGAAGGGCCTAGCAGGCTGAAAGATGCCGCCTAACGGACTCGGAATTCTGCTGGCGCGGGCTATCAGGTGACAAGGCTAGGGGCTACGCGCTCACCAACCACAGGTATGCGGATCATGCCCACGCGGTGATAAGGCGGTTCCGGGACGTAATTCACGGAATCAAGATGAGCGGGGACGACTCGGAGCTTCCTGATGCGTGGGAAGAGTACAAGGACCAAGTGCAGGGCCAGCA
>CAYYRT010000379.1:0-5465 GCA_964474055.1 uncultured Acidimicrobiaceae bacterium
TCGTGTCACGTCGGTCGAGGTTGAGTCCGCTCCGACGAGGAGGCGGTGCTTGCTCGGCGTCCTTGCCAAAGGGCGACGATCGCCAGGGTGATGACCACGATCGGCGTCATCAGCGGCACCGGTAACGCGAGTGCCGCCGCGAGGACCGGTCGCTTGACGATCGCGGGCAGCGCCATGGCGACGTAGTAGAACTGAGTCGCGGGCCAGAGCGCGCCTACCGCGAACCACTCTGCGCCCTGGCGCCGAAGCACCCACAGCCCGAGCAGCGTCGGTGGGATGAGCAAGGGGAAACGCCAGGCGCTCCCGTTCCACGCCGTCGTCAGATGCTCGGCGGCGGCGGCTCCCTGTTCGAGATACAACGGCCAGGGGACGAGTGGGAGGGTCGCCAGCAGGGCCAGGCCGGCAACGACCGCCTCGCGCGGACGGACCGCGAGGACCAAGCCGGTGTACAGCTTCAACCCGACCGCCACAGCCGCAGCTAGCGGACCGCCAAGAACGAGCAGTGCAAGGGCGATCGTCTGCGGATTGCCGTTCCAGATGGCGTGGGCCAAGGGCGGGAAGAGGACCCACCAGATCGGCCGCTCGAGCCTCCGGACCAGCCACATCGAGGCAGACAGGCCGAGCGCCATCCATAGCGCGATCGCGACCGGCAGCGGCAAAAGGCTGGTCGGGACGTAGAAGAGCAACGTGTGCGGCCCGCTCAAGTACGGTGTCGTCCCTTCCAAGACCGCGAAGGGGTTCCCCCCGGCCAGCCACGCCGACGCAGCTCGCTGGTAGTGGCGGGCGTCGATCGCTAGCACGTCCGGTTTCGTTATCCAGAGCAGGTCGATCGCGACGAACCAGGCAAGCAGCCCCACTCGCTCGAGGGCCAGCCGCAGCCGCTCGATCATCGTTCGACTGCGGTGCCTCGACGCAGCCATCGACCCGCGAAGGCTCGCCGGTACCATGCCAGGTAGTTGGGGAGCCACGCGCGAAGCTTGAAGTTGCTCTGACCCGCCGTCCGATCCCGCCAGGTCGTTGGCACTTCGGCGACCGAGCGCCCGGCGAGCGTTGCCTTGACCGTCAGTTCCAACGCAAGCTCGAACCCAGCGGAACTCTCGATCGTGACCGAATCGAGGAAGCGCCGCGCGTAAAGCTTGAAGTTGTTCGTCGGGTCGTGCGTCGCCACGCCCGCGAACCAGTGCAACGTCAGGCCGGCGGTCCGGCTCATCAAGCGCTTCAGGCGGGGGCCACCGACCTGGTGGCCCCCGCGCATGTACCGCGACGCTGCGACCACGTCGGCACCCTCGCGAGCGAGCGCGACCATCGAATCGACGATGTGCGGTTCGTCCGAGCCGTCGGACATGGTGATCAGCACATACGGCCCGCTCGACGCGACGATGCCGGCCTTCATGGCGTTGAGCACGCCCCGACCCAGATCATTGCGGTGGCCTCGCACGGACGGCAGTTCTGTCGCCAGCCGTTCGATCACCGGGACCGTCGGATCCTCGTCGAAGTCGTACACGATGACGATCTCGTGCGGCGTGCGCACGTCGCGTGACAGCGCACGGATGACCGGCTCGACCGCCTCGCCCTCCCTGAAGACGGGCATGACGATGGACAGCTCCGGCGTCGTCACCCCGTCGCCTCACCCACGAACAGGGTCTGCCGGCCCATCAGCCACCAGGCGGGGCGGACCGCGAGGTAGGCTCGGACGAGGCGGGCGTCGGCCGGCAAGCGACCCTTTGTCGAGTAGGGCAGGAATCGCGTGATGAGATCGACCGTTCGCAGGCCGGCCAGCTCGGCGGCCTCGAGCAGGCTGCGGTCTGTGAGCGCGACCCGGTGGTCGATGAAGTCCCAGTAGCGCGGCCCGACCAGCCGGATGTTCGGCTGGAGGACGATCGCGCGGCCACCGGGACGGAGGAGCTGGCGAGCGACCCGCAACTGGTCGATCACGGCATCGCTCGAATCGAGGTGCTCGAGGTAGTTGCTCATGAAGACCGTCCCGAAGTAGCCGTTCGGAGCGACCGATGCCAGCTCCAGGCCGGATGAGCGGATGAACCGGACGTCAGCCGGAAGCGCATCACCGACGTCACGGATGTCGGTCGCCCAGCGCTCGGAGCCCTGTGCCCACCGGATGAAATGGCCGCGATCGCAGGCGATGTCGAGGATCGGGGCAGAGGCGTCGATATAGCGCTGGAGGAAGCGGACGATCTCGCGCCAGACCGCGTCCTTGGCACTGACCTCGCGCTCGTCGAAGCGGGCGTCGTACAGCTCCGGGAGTAGCCGGCTCACAGCCGGCCAGCTTCGACTTCCGATTTGATCCACGGGATGACCTCATCCAACATCGTATCGAGGCTCGTCGTGGCTTCGAAACCCAGCAGCTCGCGCGCCTTGCGGACATCGGGAACGCGCAGCTGGACGTCATGCTCGAACGGCGCGTCGGACACGTAGCGGAACTCCCGGTCCGGACCGTGGATCTTGCGCCAGATGGTCGCCGCGAGGTCGAGGACCGTCGTCGACTGGGCCGTCGACAGGTTGATCGCCTCGTTCACGGCGGCGTCGGACTCCATCGCGAGCCGGATCCCGTGCGCGAGATCGCCCCCGTAGGTGTAGTGGCGAACCTGGGACCCGTCACCGAGGATGTGCAGCGGGTCCTGGTCCTTGAGGACCTTGAGCACGAGATCCGGCACGACGTGCGACAGAGCAAGCTTCACGTTGCCAGACATGATGTCCGTGTCGCGCAGCGCCCGACGCTCCCCGATCCCGACGCAGTTGAACGGCCGAACGATCGTGTACGGCAGCTGGTACTGCTCCCACGCGCCCTTGGCGAAGTACTCGGACGCGAGCTTCTGGAAGCCGTAGGTCGAGACCGGCGGCGGCGAGGTCCGCTCGGCGCCCTCCGGGGTGGGGAACACGGTGGCGGACTCGTAGACCATCGATGACGAGACCACGATGATCCGTGATAGCTGGCCGTCGCGATGGGCCGCGATCGCCGCGTCCAAGGTGGAGGCGAGGATCCGCTCGTTCTCGGCCATCAGGTCGTAGGCGAACTCGTGGAAGTAGCTGATTCCGCCGATCATCGCGGCCGAGGCGACGACTTGGTCGCAGTCGGCGGCAAGCCGGCACAGGAGGGCGGTGTCCTTCACGTCGCCCTCGACGAAGTGGTAACGCGGGTGGTCGTCGTAGGACTTCGTGAGCCGCCCGTACTTGGAGAAGTCGTCGATGCCGACGACCTCGTGCTCCGCCTCGAGGAGCTCGGAAACCAGATAGCCGTTGATGAATCCGGCCGCGCCGGTCACGAGAATCTTCATGACCTCCCCATTCCGATAGGTCGCCTGCCAGTAGGCAACCATCCGACGATGTCGAGACGAGCGACGCCGCTATGTGGCGAGACGGCGATTGCGACCACCGATACGACCCAGAGAACGAGCCCCATGAGCTGGTACAGCGGCTCGCTCGCGAGCTGCCACAGCGGCCCATACCACAACAGCGTGAGCACGATCCCTCCTCGGACGGTGTTCGAGGCGCGAGGCCAGACTGCGACGGCCACGGGGACTAATACCACCATGTACTGGTGCCAGACGGTGCTGGACAGGCAGAGGTACACGCCACACGCGGACGCGACCCACGCGAGGCGCCGTCCGCGCGCCGCATTCACATAAGTGAGGAGCAGAAAACCAGCCACGAGTACGGGAGGTACTAGGCGAAACGGCCCGCCGAGATCGGCCGCTCTGATGACGTTGGAAGGAGAGACGTTGATGGCGATCTCCGCTGCGGGCATCGCAACGAGCGAGGGCAGAATCGCGAGGAAGTCTACCCACGCGAACGGGGAAAGGACGAATGACACCAACGCGATGAGCAGGATCGCGATTGCAGCCGACTTCCTGGTCGCGCGGTCGATAATCGCCCCGATGGCGAGCGGGCCCGGGGTCACCTTTAGCCAGAGCAGCATCGCGGACGACGCCCCTACCGCGCGGACGCCGCCAAGCAGCATCAAAGCGACCGCAATCGCGATCCAACCGCTGACGTTCCCAATGAAGATGGCGATCGACGTCGGTTGGAAGGCCGCGGCACAGAGGAGGATGACGCTTGCCGACCACCAATCAACCTGTCCACCGAAATGGCGGAACACAGCGAGCAACAGGGCGCCCAGGATCATGGTCTGTGAGGCCGCCCAGGCAGCGGCCAGGAGCGGAAACGGTACGAAGGTGAGAGGAACGAAAATCTGGGCTAGGGGCGGCGGATACAGATAGGCGATTGGAATGTTGGCGGCGAAGTGCTCGATCGGCCCGTTGTGGATCGCCTCCGAGTACGGTGAGCCGGTCGCCATCAGGCGCTTCGCGCCTTCCACGTATGCAGGGAGGTCGAGCCCGAAGGCGGCCGGCTGCGCCTGGATGGTCCTGAACGAAGCAAGCAGGGCCACGGTCGCAAGGCCAGCAGATATGCCCACGGCAGTGATGCGGGCGCGTAACCCTATCCGCCCGCCCTCAGACAGGGCCATGTCGCCGAAGTACTACCGCGTAAGACAGTCCGAACGGGATGACGAGTCCTCGGCGAACGAACTCCGCCTCCGCGCTGAACAGCGCGGCGAGCATCGTGTTGAGGTGCCGAGGGGGAAAGCGCTCCTGGTTGCCCAGATCGAGCCCTGCAACCCGCTCGGCGATCCGGTACAGCATCGCGATCGGAGAGAGGACGACGTTGAACGGGGTTACACGCACCACGTCGACATCAAGGCCATCGAAGAGGGAGAGGAGCTGGGCTCGGCCGTACCGACGAAGATGATGCAATCGTCGATCGTGGGATCCCCAGAGGGCTTGGTGCGCCGGCACGGTGACAAGGAGCCACCCGCCCGGGCGCGTGAGTCGGACGAGAGCGCGAGCGGATTCATGATCGTTGTGAACATGCTCCAACACGTCGAGCGCCGCGACCAGATCAAAGGAGGCTGCTGGGTAGGGAAGCTGCTCTGGAAGGGCACCTTCGAGAACCTCGGCCTCAGGGTTTCGTGCGCGCGCGAACGCCAGAGCATCGATATGCGGTTCGAAGGCGGAGATTCGACCGCGCCTCGCGAGCGTCGCCAGATTCCCGCCGGTGCCGCATCCAGCTTCGAGAATGGAACCTGAGGCCGGGATATCGATCTCGTCCAACAGAGCATCGATGACCGCGCGACGCCCGACGAACCACCAATGCCGGTCCTCGGTCGTGGCCATGTGGGTGAAAGCCGCAGTATCCATCGACGCTTCCCGCTCCTAGATCCTGATTCCTTCACCCAGCGCGCCCCATACATCGACGACATCCTTGCCGCCGAGTTGCAGGTTTCGATACCGCTTGTGCGGGGCCCCGAGAACAAGGATGTCGCTCTCCTCGACGACGCAGTCGAGGGTGACGAGCCGCTCGTCCTGTACGTATGGGTCCGTGGCGAGAACGCGCGCGCCTGCCCACGCGAGGAGCTTGCGCAGCTTGTAGCTGAGCGATGCGCGCGGGTC
>CAYYRT010000380.1:0-9419 GCA_964474055.1 uncultured Acidimicrobiaceae bacterium
CTGGAATGAACCCGGCCCTGATTGAGCGACTCGAGGGGACCGACGAGCTTCGCCGCCTCCTCTCCGCCCTCATCGTCGCCGGCGAGATGGCGCTTGCAGGGTTCAGGAGAATGCTGCGGCTCGCGACCACCGATCTCTTCCCCGCCGGCTCAGCCGAGCTCGAGATCCGCACCGCGATCGAGGAAGCGGCCGGCTACGGCGTCGTCACCGAGGCTGCAATCGCGCAACGTCTGCGAAGCGACCTGCACGTTCTCCTCTACACGATCACCATCGACTATCGGACCGACCCTTCCCAATTCGATGCCCTGCTCGCCGATGCCCAGGCCGTCGCCGGCCGTCGACGACTCGCTGACGCCGCCCGCCGGTGGACCGCGGCCGCGGAGCGGGGCGAGGATCTCGAGGACACCGAGGCGGAGATCGAAGAGGCCGCCCGATCGGCCCGAGTAGCGGGGGGAGGATGGCCCGAGCCCGAGGAGCTACCACCGCTCCACCCGTCCGCCCCCGACCTTCCGCTCGAGCTGCTCGCGGCGTTGGGCGGGCTGACCGGATGGCTGGAGGACGAGGCCGAGCGCATGCAGACGCCGCTCTGCTTCCCCGCTGCCGCCGCCGTCGTCGCCCTCTCCGCCGCGGCCGGCCGTCGTGCCCTGATCCACCCCTTCGGCGCCGGCTCCTGGACCGTCACGCCGAACCTGTGGGGGCTGGTCATAGGACCGCCCGGGGCGAAGAAGTCGCCCGCGATCGCTGAGGCGGTGCGACCGTTGCGGGACATCGAGAGGGATGCGGCGCTGGCGTGGGAACAGGAGGCCCCGGCGTTCGCGGCAAGGCTTCGAATGGCCCTCGCGCAGGAGCGAGCCATCACCAAGCGAGCCGAGAACCTGCACTCGGGCCGAGCCCGGAAAGAGACCGCGACTCCAGAGGAGCTACGCGAGCAGCTACGAGAGGCGGTCACCGAGCGCGAGGACCTGGAGCGCGTACTACGGACCGGCGGGCTCCGGCTCAGCACCTCGGACGCGACAACCGAGAAGCTCGCCGATCTCCTCCGCGATCACCAGATGGGGCTCCTCTGCCTGCGGGATGAGCTGGTCGGGCTCCTGGAGGCTGTGGACCGGAGCGACCGGCGAGGAGACAGGGAGTTCTTCCTCACGGCCTGGAACGGCGACTCAGCCTGGCAGGTGGACCGGATCGGGCGCGGGAGCATCCACGTTCCCTCGCTCTGTCTCTCGATCTTCGGGAGCACCCAGCCGGGGAAGTGGGCGCGGTACGTGTCCGAAGCCACGGCCGGAGGGAAGGGAGCAGACGGACTGCTCCAACGATTCCAGGTAACGGTCTGGCCCGAGATCCCGCCCGCGTGGAACCTGGTCGATCGAGAGCCGAACCGGAGAGCGCAGAACGCCGCCCGCTCGTGCTTCCGGCGCGTCGTCGGGATGGATCCTCGGACCGAGGAGCCGCTGCGATTCACCGCCGAGGCACAGCCGATGTTCAACGAGTGGATCACGCGGCTCGAGGGTCGGCTCCGTGAACCGGTTACCCAGAAGACGCCAGCGTTCGAAGCCCACCTCTCGAAGTACCGATCGCTCGTGCCGTCGCTGGCCCTCCTCTTCGAGCTGGCGACCGATCCCTACGCGAAGGCCGTATCGCTGCGCTCCGCTGCGTTCGCTGCGGCGTGGGCCGACTTCCTCGAGGTGCATGCGAGGAAGGTGTACGCGGCCGAGTTGGGAGGCGGCCGGGAACCCGCGCACCGTCTCGCCGAGAAGCTCCAGGCCGGCGCTGTCGAGGACGGGATGCCGATTCGGGACCTCTACCGCGCCGGGTGGGGCGGGCTCTCCACCTCCGATGCGGTCGAGGCTGCGGTGGCCGAGCTCGAGCGCCGGGGATGGGTCCGCGTCCAGGAGATACCGCCCTCGGGAAGTGGTGGCCGACCGAGCCGGGTGCTTCGTCTGAATCCGCTCCTCGCGAGGTCCAACCGATGACGATCGGGGGCGAGTGGCTCGCGTGGATTTCTGAGGCTCCACCTGGACCCGACAACCGACAAAACCCGACAGAACCCACCCTGGAGGAGGTTTCGGGGGGTTCTGTCAGTTGTCGGGTCGGGGTAGGCACCCAGAAACGCGATTGGACGATCCCGCCCGAGGACCTGGCACTCCTGACCCCGAAGCAGTCGGAGCAGGTGCGAGCCGTCGTGGCTGCCGACCTCGAAGAGATCCCCCGGAGCTCGAGGCTGAGCCGGCGGTGCTGGGGCGGGCTGGTGCTCGAGATGCGAGCCGCCGGCCTGTCTCGCCTCACTGCTCGGCGCCTGGCCCTGGCGTGGACCCGGGACGCCGAGGACCTACTCCCCGATGCCTGACCACGATCACAAACCACAACCGACCGCCGCAGAAGCGGCATAGGAGACGACCATGCCGAGGATGAGCAAGTACCGAGAGGCGGCCGAGGCCGCGATCGCTGCCCGGAAGCACGAGGAGGCCGCACGGGCCGCGCTGGAGCGATTCGAGCGCGAGGATCTGGAGCAGACCGAGACCGCGATACGTGAGGCCGAGGCGCAGCTCTCGAGATCGAAGACCGCGGACGAAGCCCGGGATGGTGCGATGGCCCTGGCCAACGCCAAGGCGGCGCGCGACGGCCTGGTGCACTACCACAAGCGCCTGAAGCGGGACGTGGAAGCGGCGACGGCGGGGACGGTGTCGGCGCACGAGCACATCGTCTATTCGCTCAACGACATGAGGCGCAGCGCCCGAGAGGTGGAGCGCCTCGAGCGAGCTATCCCCGGTCTCGAGAAGGACGCGGCCGAGGCTGCCCGGCGTGTCGAATCGGCCCGGCAGGGTCTGCGCAACGCTCGGGCCCAGGCCTCGCAGACCATCACCCCGGAGGAGTGGTCGCACATCGCCGGCGGCGACGGCTCCGGGAACGTCGCGATCCGATGGACCCAGAACGGAGCGGCCAACTACAGCGCTCACCCGTGGTCTCGTCAGAGGATCCGAGCCACGGATGCTGCGGCGCACGTTCGCTCGGGATGCGCGGTTCCTGAGGACTTGCTGCCGCCCGAGGAGGCGACGGCGTGAAGGGCCGAGAAGCGAAGCCGGCGACCAGGAGCATCACCCTCGGGATCGCCCCGACCGGACTGGGGACGGAGCGTGAGCCGCTCTTGTACGTCCGCGCGGAGAACCTCTCGATGGGCGAGCGGGAGAGGCTGCGGGAGGATCTCGGGCTCGTGATCGAGATCCACAACCGCCGGCTACAGCAACGCCACCGGAAAGCGTGACGGAGAGGGACCCGCCCTGCCGTTCATGCTTCTGTGACATGAGACCGGCTTGCCCGCGTGGCGCTCTCAGAGGCCGCAGGAGCCACGATCGGATAGCGAATGGTGAGGGGAGGGGGGAGGCGATTTCTGGAGCCGTATGGCTTCGGGACCGCGCTGGGAGCTTCTCTCGCACGCGTCAGGGTTTTCACAATCGACCTACGGCCGCAAGCGGCTCTGACCGACCCGCTACCGGCCGGTTCCGCCCTCCTGCGGACCGTGGGGAACCGCCCTGGAGAGGTGTCGACGAGGGTGTCGAATCGTGTCTCCAGCGAGACCCGTATTGCTCACCGTCCGGTGTCCAATACTGACCGTTGACAAGCAAGGGGACGAGCCTTATACTTGTCGCATGTCAGAGAACACCGCAGCCGCCAGCCCCACCGCGACGATCTACATCCGCGTGTCGACCACCGGCCAGGCCGTCGACGGAGTCTCGCTCGAGGCGCAGGAGTCGAAGGCCCGAGCGTGGGCCGACTTCAACGGCTACACCGTCGCCGGCGTCTACGTCGATGCCGGGATCTCCGGCTCGAAGGCTTCGAACCGCCCCGAGCTGCAGGCCGCTCTCGACGAGGTGTGCTCCACCGGGGGAGCGCTGGTGGTCTACTCGCTCTCGAGGTTGGCCCGGTCCACCAGGGACACCCTCGCGATCTCCGAGCGGCTCGCGAAGGCCGGCGCCGATCTGGTCAGCTTGACGGAGAAGATCGACACGACCAGCGCCGCCGGGACGATGCTGTTCCGGCTGCTCGCGGTCCTGGCCGAGTTCGAGCGCGACCTGGTCTCTGAGCGCACCAAGGCCGCCCTCGACCACAAGGCCGCGCAGGGTGAGCGAGTCGGGCAGGTTCCCTTCGGCTTCCGCGTCGCCGCCGATGGCGTGCACCTCGAGGAGGACGAGGACGAGCAGGCCACCGCCGCCGACCTCCTGGAGCTCCGGGGCCGCGGGTGGACCTGGAAGGCCGTCGCCGCAGAGCTGAACCGCCGCGGGATCCTCACCAAGAAGGGCCGGGAGTGGACCTGGCAGACCGCCCGCTCCGTCGGGATCAAGGCGGCCGCCGCGTGAGCGGGGATCGCTCCCGGCGGGACCTCTCCGACGGAGAGCTGCTCGACCGTATCGCCGATCGACACCGGCGGGATACCTCCCGGCTCGTCGAGGACCTGGACCACAACCGACAGGAGGAACACGTGGGAGATCTAGCAGACCGCCTGCGGGCCGCGATCGAAGCGAGCCCGCTCTCTCAGTACGAGATCTCGAAGCGCTCGGGAGTGAGCGAGGGAGTGCTGTCGCGCTTCATGCGCGGAGAGAGGGGAATCACCCTGGAAACCCTGGAGAAGCTGGCCGGACCCCTCGGGCTCGAGCTGACCCTGAAGACGGAGGAGGACTGACCCATGGCCGAGATCGCAACCAACGAGACACCCGTAGAACAGGCCCCACGGGCCGACCGAATCAGCATGGCCCAGCTGGCCGCAGCCGCCGCGGAGATCCAGCCGTTGGCCGGCACCGAGACGGGCCGGGTCCTTCAGACCGTCATCGCCGAGAGGATCTTCGCCCTCTCGGTGGAGTACTCCGCCGAGGGGCCGATGTCGAAGGAGGGCCGGGAGTCGCTTCTGCGGATCCTCGACGAGTGCGACGAGGTTGGCCGGGGAACCTGGATCGGGAGCACCGTGTACGAGCGACTCCATGAAGCCCGGGCGGCCGTCGAACAGGCGGTGGCATCGTGACCCCGGCTACCGAGAACCCCGACCTCGAACCCCTGGACGTCTGTGCCCTGATGGAGCTGGTCGAGGGAATCGGCATCCGCGATCGGGCGAAGGCCGCTATCCGAGCGCTGGTCGCCCACAATGAGGGCGCGACGGACCTATGGGGAGAGATACAAGCCTTCGCCCGGGAGGCAGGTTCCACCAGCCCGCGTGAGTACCACCACGTCTACGAGCGAGGAGAGGAGATCCGGCTGGCGGCGCAGGGGCACGAGCCTCTCGGACGCTGGTTCGGGCGGACTGACGGCGACGACGAGCAAGAGAGCTGGTGGTACGAGCAGGGGATCGGCATCTGCCGGGCCCTGGCAGATGTCGGAGTCGTCGGGTCCCGCCTCATCAAGATCGCCACCCACTACCAGGAGCGCCTGATCGAGGCTCGAGAGCGGGAGGCGGCGATGGAGGACGCCGCCGAGCGAGCCGCGACGATGCGGCCGACCTCCTGAGAGGCCGCAGGAGCGACGATCTCTCCTTCCCGGTACCCTGGACCCCTCCCGGGAGAATGCGCCCCCCGTCGCTGGCTGGCCGAGCCGGTGGCGGGGGGTTTCTCGTTGGGGGGAGCGCTCGAGGTGGTGGCCCGTGGTTGGCCGACCGGTGGCAGTGAGCCGAGCGAGCCGTCGTAGCAGTGGACGCACCGACCCGCCGCGAAATGCGACCGCTCCGTTACTTCTCCGTTACTTCCCGGTCCGGAGCGGGTGCCCCGATCGGGGCTAAGTAACTGGTGCGAAAGGGGGGACTCGAACCCCCACGTCCTTGCGGACACAAGATCCTGAAACTTAGCGGGCGAGATTGGGGGAGATCGACGGAAGCCGAGAAACGTCGATCCTAAGCGGTTCTGCGCTATCATGTACATCGATGCACGTAGAGCAGAAGTGGCCCGAATCGATGTCTCTCCGTTACTTCTCCGTTACTTCCCGAGGCGGGGGAGGTGACCGGTGAAGCTGTCGCGACGGATGACGAAGCGCGACATCGACGCGATGGTCTACCGGGGCGAGCAGCGGACCTATCCGAGCGGGAAGGTCGGATGGACGCAGGACTTCCGTTGGTGCCCGGACCTGGACGGGTTCGGGGTGCAGGTGTTCCCCACGGGACGGGTCTCGTTCGTGATTCGGTTCGCTCGCGGCCGGAGGGACGGACGCAGGGTGCTCGGGCAGTATGGCCGGGACCTGACCCTGGAGCAGGCGCGACGGAAGGCGCGGGAGGTGTTCGCCGAGGTGGCCAAGGGGGCGTCTCCGCCGGCGTCTCGTCGCCTGCCCGGGACCTCTGAGCGAATGACGGTCGCCGCGGTGGTCGAGCGCTACCTCGCGTGGGCCGGGAGTAGCAAGCGACCTCGTCGCCCCAAGCGCTCCTCCACGATCCGAAACGAGCGCCTGTTCCTCTGTGCCCACGTGGTGCCCACCATCGGGAACCTCGACATTCGCAGGGTGGAGGCCGGCGACATCGAGAAGGTTCGCGGGCTGCTCGCCGATCGGCCGACATCGTGGGCGCAGGTCCGGGCGCTCCTCTCCTCGAGCTTCAAGTACGCCGCCAACGAGGAGAAGCTCGACGTGGGGAATCTCGCCCTGGAGGTGCCGTTGCTGCCCCTGCCCGAGGACCGGGACCGGTCCCTGAGCCGAGACGAGATCCGGCGGCTGGGGAAGGCCCTGCGGGACCTCGAGGACCGGTTCCCGCGTCCGGTCGCTGCGGTCCGGCTACTGCTCCTCACCGGGCTACGGAAGCGCGAGGTGCTCGACCTCCGATGGTCGGACGTCGACGCGGAGAGGGGACTGATCCGAATCCGCGCGAGCAAGACCGGGGCGCGCGATGCTCCGTTGACTGAGCCTGCCGCCGAGCTCCTGGCGGGGATACCTCGCGACGCCGGTTCGGAGTTCGTGTTCCCGGGGCGGGACGGTCGACCCCTCCAACGGATCGAGCGAGCATGGCGAGAGATCCGAGCCGAGGCCGGCCTGCCGGACCTCCGAATCCACGACCTGCGGCACGTGCACGGCAGCCGGGCCGGCGACGCGAACCTGTCGCCGTTCGTCGTCGCGGGGATGCTCGGGCACCGCCAGGTGTCCACGACCGAACGCTACGTCAGGGTACGGGACGAGGTGCGGCGGGGGACGGAGCTGGTGGCCGGGGACCTGGCCCGTGCCCTCGAAGGCGCGAGTGAGGAGAGCGAGGACGAGCCGGGGGACCCGAAGCCGGAGCTTGACGTGCTGCAACGTCTCGTCGCTGAGTTGCCACCAGAACGGAAGGCGGAGGCCCTGCGTCGCATCGCAGACCTTCTGATCGATCCCGCATGATGGCGCCTGCCGGTCTTGACGGGGCGGCGAATCCGAGTCGACTGCTCCTGGTCGATCTCGCGGAGCTGGTGCCGGCCTGGCGCCTGGAGGAGGCGCGGTGTCGTCTCGCCCCCTACTGCATCACCGATTGGACCGATCCGGCTCTGCCCCACCGAGAGGCGCGGACATGCCCGAATGCGCGGGATGGGCTGCGCCAGCTTGCAGAGCGGACCGCCGAGGACCGGCTAGGGCCGGCAGTAGGAGCGCTCGCCGAGCTGGTGGTCGATCCTGTCTGGAGCCGTGGATTCGTGATGCAGTTCCGGGAGGAGCGGCGGGATGGGCGGTCACCGTACGAACGGGGGAAGGCGGCTGCCGAGGCGGAGGCGCTCTCGTTCCCGACGCCCGAGGACCTCGAGCACCATCCGGCATCGGACCCTCTCCGCAATCCGCTGCTCGACGAGGAGACGCCCGCGCAGTTCCGGTCGCGGCGCGGAGACCCCATGACGCCGAGCGCCCTGCACGACGCCCAACGACGGCTCCGACAGTTGGTGAAGGAGGGGAGAGCCGACAACGCGGAGCACGCGGAGCTCCTGCGTCGCTGCGAACGCCACCGCCAGGCACGAGAGGACGCGGCGTACGCCCTGGGAGCGGTAGACGGGATCTTCGATCTCGCGGCGGAGGAGAGCCGGTTGCGGGAGCGAGGAACCCATTGGGAGATCGCACGGGCCGAACGTGCCCTCGATCTCGCGCAGCGGGTGTCCCACAACGTGCGCATCGAACGGAGAGACAGGTTCGACCCGGGAGTCTTCGCGGAGCAGTGCCAGGAGCTCAAAGACATCTTCGATCGCGCCAAGATCGAGGCGGCTGCCGCCCTCGCTCGCCTGGAAGCTGGCGGCTACCGCCTGCCGAAGAAGCTCGCACGGCTTGATGACGACGGAACCACGATCCTTGGCTGGAAGGACCTAAAGCTCGAGCAGAGGGACGGGAAGGCGGGGCGAAACGCCAAGGCACTTAGTCGAGTGGTCGGCCGGCTAGCGGACTACTGGGAGATCGGGGAGAGCACGCCGGAGGTGCGGGAGCAGCTTGCCCTAGCCCTGAAGGGTCTCTTTGCACCGGACCTGCTCACAGTGGCGCCAGGCGGGAAGCTGGACAAGGCGCTATCGAACCATCTGATCCGGTACGTCTCGAGGAGCGAGAAGGCGCGGAGGCTGGCGCGATCTCAATTCGAGGCGGGAGGCGGAAACCCTTGATGATTGGCTGATCTCAATTCGAGCGGCGCTTCCGTAAGCCGTTGTAGCGTAGCGACTTACGGTTGCACCTAGCTCTGTCTCGCTCTACGCTGAATAGCGAAGCCGGCCGGGGAAGCAACCTTGATCGGTCCCGAGTGAGGGTAGAAGCGATGGGCGAGACTCTTCTGAACACCGAACAGGCTGCGCAGTGGCTAGGCGTCCAGCCGAGCACGATGGTCTCGTGGCGGGTACGCGGAGACGGACCGCCGTTCGCGAAGATCGGCCGACAGGTGCGTTATCGGTCGACGGACCTCGGCGAGTGGATCGAGCGTCAGCTACGGACCTCGACGTCCGACCCGGGCGCGTGAAGTGTCGCCCCCAAGCAGAAGAGCCGCGGGTGCGACCGCGGCTCGGGGTACTGGTGCGGATGCTGGGGAGCAGGCGCGAGACGATTCTACCTCGACCTCGACTCTAGGCCGCTACCGCGATCTCCCACGGTACGCGCTGCAAGAGGATCCCCTTGCCCACCTGACCCCGCTTCGGACCGCTCGGGCGAAGCTCCTGGCCGACGTCGCTCGGCGCCGAGGTGGCCGGCTCATCCTCGAGGTCGGCGCCGTCGCTGCCCGGGAGTGGACGGGCCACGGCTTCACCATCGCTCAGCGGGATCAGGCTGCGAACGACCTGGCCGCCGCTGGGATCGGCCGCATCGGGAGCGGAAGCGGTGGGCTCGTGCTCGAGGTCCTGGAATGAACCCGGCCCTGATTGAGCGACTCGAGGGGACCGACGAGCTTCGCCGCCTCCTCTCCGCCCTCATCGTCGCCGGCGAGATGGCGCTTGCAGGGTTCAGGAGAATGCTGCGGCTCGCGACCACCGATCTCTTCC
>CAYYRT010000381.1:0-16132 GCA_964474055.1 uncultured Acidimicrobiaceae bacterium
CCGAGATTGCCGGCGGTCATCGACCGATCATCGATCCCGCTCCGGCGGTGGCGGCCCAGGTGACCAGAGTGGCCCTCGCTCCCGGTGTAAACGGGCAGACCACCGTGCATTCCACCGCCGACCCGGTAGCCACCGCCGCCATCATCGAGAAACTCACCGGCATTGCGCTGCCAGTGAGCGCCGTAGTCTTGACGTGAGATGACCGCCGACCTGGATCCTTGGGACGAGGCCCTGCTGGCTGTCCTACAGCCCACCACCGACACCGAACTCCTCACCCTCGAGCAGTTGGCCGAGGTGGCCGGGGTCTCGGCGACCATTCTCGAAGTGGTGGTGAGGGAGGGCTTCCTCACACCGCGGGTCGAGTCGCCCGAACAGCTGTTCGATCCCGCCGACGCCGCCCCGGTCAGGGCAGGGTTGGCGCTGGTCGGCGCCGGGCTTCCACTGGGTGAGCTGCTCGAGCTGGCCAGGCGCACCGATCAGGCGATGCGGCCGATAGCCGAAGAAGCCGTCGAGGTGTTCGCCCGTTTTGTCCGCGATTCGGTGGAGGCGACCTCGTCGACGGAAGCGGAGGCCAGCCAACGACTGGTCGATGCATTCCGGGCGATGCTGCCGGCTACCGGCGAGCTGGTCGAGCACCACTTCCGCCGTCTCCTCGCCGAAGGTGCCCGCAAGCGTCTGGGGCGTTGATGATCCGCATCAGGCCGATCGACAACGGTCCTGCTGAACCGCTGCGCTATCGGCCTTCCACGGTATGGATCTCCCCCATCATCGAGTTGTACGGGTTTGGCACTGCCGCCCGCTTCGATCCCGGCGTCGGTCCTGACCGCTATCTGAGGGCGCGCCATCAGGTCGAGCATTGGTGGGAAGAACAGGCGTTATCAGGAACAGGCCTCGGACCGTTCGCCTTCGCCAGTTTCACCTTCGATCAGGATGAGTCGGGATCGGTTGTGCTCATTCCCGAGGCCGTCCTGGCTCGAACCCGACTGCAATCCTGGATGGTGGCGGTCGGGCCCGAACCCGACCTCACTGGCCCGGGAGCGGGGCCCGATTCCGAAGGGGACCGACCGCGCTTCGCCGGATCCTCACTGCCTGACCATCTCTGGCTGGAGGCAGTGGCGAAGGCGTTGGATTCCATCGACACCGGCTTGGTCGAAAAGGTGGTCCTGGCTCGCGACCACGCCCTCTGGTCGAAACAACCCTTTGACCCTCAACGCACGGTCACCCGGCTGCACCAGCGGTTTCCCGAATGCTTCACGTTTCTCGTAGAAGGACTGGTCGGCGCCTCCCCCGAGCTTCTCGTCCACCTCGACGGCCTTGATGTGAGCTCCCAGGTGCTGGCCGGATCCGCCCGCCGCGGGGACGACCCGAACGAAGACGACCTCCTGGGAAAGGAGTTGCAGACTTCGGCCAAAAATCAGCACGAGCATGCCCTCGCCGCTGCCTCGGTCGGCCGGGTTCTGGGTGAGATGTGCCGCCGGATCGATCGGCCCGCCACCCCCGATCTGCTGCGGCTTGCCAATGTCCAGCATCTCGCGACCCGCTTCAGCGGGACCCTGGATCAACCCCGACACGTCCTCGACCTCGTCGGCGCCCTCCATCCCACCGCCGCAGTTGGGGGCACACCAACGGCCGCCGCGGTTGATCTGATCCGCCGTCTCGAAAAGATGGATCGGGGCCGTTACGCCGGACCGGTCGGCTATTTCGACGCCGCCGGTGACGGCGAGTTCGCCATCGCCCTTCGTTGCGCCGAACTAGCGGGCGCCCGGGCCCGCCTCTTCGCGGGCAGCGGCTTGGTGACCGGCTCGGTCCCCGAGGAGGAGTTGGAGGAGACCCGTCTCAAACTGCGGGCGATGTTGTCAGCTCTCGAGTAACGACGAGACTTCCGCCACGACCAGCGACGTCAAATGGCGGTGGCGAGCAACGTTGTCGTTGCGGTCCGTTCGCACCTCGATCAGATGCCCGCCGCCGGCAGCGATGGCGTTCGAGACAGCTGGGCCAAGCTCTACGGTTCGTTCCACCGACTTGTAGCCGAGGCCATGCTCGATCGCCATGGCCTCGAAATTGGTCCGACGAGGGGTGGCAAAGAGATCCTCGAAGTGGTCGGGGAACCCTGCCTGGGGAAGAAACGAGAAAATGCCGCCACCGTTGTTGTTGACCACCACCATCACCAGATCAGGGCGCGGTTCGGTCAACCAGCCGTTGCGGTCGTGCAGGAGGGTCAGGTCGCCGCCCAGAGCGACTGTTGGATGAGGACCGGCTCCCGCCACACCCAGAGCAGTGCTGACGAAGCCGTCGATGCCGGACGCGCCCCGATTGGCAATCACCCTCAGTCCGTTGCGAGCCGCCATGAACCAGTCGAGGTCGCGTACCGGCATCGATGAACCCACCACCAGGGTGCCCCCATTGGGCACCGCGCCCGCCACGTCCCGGGCGGCGCGGGCTTCGTCGGGGGTCGAGATTTGATCGAGCGCTCCATCGATCACAGCCCTGGCTCGCTTTTCGGCTTCCGTCCAATGGTCAACCCACGCCGTGTCAGCGGACCCGGCGACCGGTCTGATCGCCGGCACCCACTGCCGGGCAGTCCGTTCGGGATCAGGCCAACCGTGGCGGCTGACGATGATCCGGTTGGATACGCCGGCAATGAATTGGGCCAGGTTGCGAGACAGGCCGACCCGGCCAACCTGCACCACGAGATCGGGGGCAACACTTGCCGCCCAGGCCGGGGAGGCGAGCAGGTGATGAGCGGTGGTGATCGTCCCCGGTATGCGGGCGCCGGAGTGAGCTTCCGCCACCACAACGCATCCAGCCTCCAAAGCCGACCGGGCGAGGTCTGGAGTCCCTTCGTCTCCAATCACCATCAGAACGCGACCTTCGATCTCGAAATCGTCGGCGACCGGAGCCGTGACCGTTGCCCGACCTGTCCAGGGTTCACCCTCGTCGCGACCATCCACCTCCTGTCCATAAGGCTCGGCCGAGGTGCGGCCGTCGTCGGCGACCGGCACCAATGGTTCTCGAAACGTGACGTTGAGATGCACCGGACCCGGCGGTCCCCAATTGCCAACAGCAAACCCCATCGCCTGACATATGATCGATCGCCAGGAACCAGCCTCACCGAGCCGATCCTCACCAGGCCCGATCTCTGCGAACCAGCGCACCCGGTCGCCAAACATCTTCACCTGATCGATGGTCTGGTTGGCGCCCGTGTGGCGAAGTTCTGGGGGTCGATCAGCGGAGACAACGATCAACGGGGTTCGGCTCAGGTCGGCCTCGATGATGGCGGCATAGAGATTGGCGACTGCCGTCCCCGAAGTCGTAACCACCATCGTTGTTTGCCCGGCCTTGCCCGACCCGAGGGCAAAGAAACCGGCTGACCTTTCGTCGATTGTTACGTGCAGGTCGATACGGGGGTCGGTGGCGAGCGCAAGGGCGAGTGCCCCCGAACGGGAACCTGGCGCCAGGACCGCGCGCCGAAGTCCGTTGCGGGCCGCCTCGTCGACGAGGACGAGGGCCAGGGCGGTGGAAGGGTTGGGGAGCGTCACGTCAACACCTCGGCTGCCCAGCGCAACCGGCGCAACAATTCCGAAGCAGTGTCCCGATCGGCCGCATGTTGTTCGAGCAGTTCCCGGGTTGGTTCGGGCCGGCGAACTTCCATCATCCCGTCAATCGGCAGGAGAGGCTCGGAGACAACATCACCCGTGAAGAGCGAGACCGTCCCCAACCCGCAGGCAAAGTCGAGTGTGGGCAAACTGGCAGCGGCAGCGAGACCGGCGGAGATGCCCACCGACGTCTCCAGCGCCGAGGAGACCACGGCCGGTAACCCCGAACGGTGGGCGAGGTCGAGGGCCCGCACCACGCCTCCCAGAGGTTGGACCTTGAGGACCAGGATGTCGGCCGCCCCGCGTTGGGCGACCTCGAGAGGATCGGCCGCCATCCGAACGGCTTCGTCAGCTGCGATCCGCACCGGCACCCGGCGGCGCAACTCGATCATCTCTTCGATGGTGCGCACCGGCTGCTCGGCGTACTCGAGGTCGAATCGGGCCATTGTGTTCAGTCGCTCGATTGCGGTGTCGAGATCCCAGGCCGCGTTGACGTCGATTCGAATCTTGCCTTCGGGACCGAGGGCGTCCCGAACCGCCGCCAGACGGTCGATGTCATCGACTGCCGACTGACCCGGGTCGGCCACCTTGACCTTGGCAGTCCGGCACCCTGATCCCGTCACCATTGCAAAGGCGGTCCGGGCATCAACCGCAGGCACCGTCACATTGACCGGAACGTGGGTGCGCACAGGTTCGGGCCAGACCGAGCACGCGGCTTCCAGGGCCGCTGCCAGCCAGCGAGTCGTTACCTCGGGGGGATAATCCGGAAAAGGCGAAAACTCTCCCCATCCGGCCGGGCCCCGAATCAACACTGCTTCGCGCCTGTCGACCCGTCGGAAGCGGTGTCGCAGGGGGATGCTGACCGCGTGGAGCTCGAGGGCTTCGAGCAGCGAAGCGGTCATTGTTGTTTCTGCCGGATGAAACCGACCAGGCGACCCAACTGTTCGTCGGAGAGACTGGAGCCAAACGAAGGCATCCGCCCGCGGCCCCGGGTAGTAGTCAATTCGAGAAAGTCGTCACTCTGGGAAGCGGTGTTGGAACCGGGACCAAGTGAAGGGCCGAGACCGCCCGACAGGTCGGCGCCATGGCAGCTGCTGCACAACTGCATGTAGATCTCCTCACCGGTCGCCTCGGCGGGCGGTGAACTCGTGCATGAGGCGGCGGCGATCCCGAGAGAGGAAAGAACCACGAAGCGACGCCAGCGCGTCAAGCTTCCGGCCGTTCACGCAGCTTCTCGACAAGCGCCTTCACCTCCCCCGCGCGCTCCCGACTGGCGATGAGGATGGCGTCCGCCGTTGCCACCACCACCAGGTTCTCGACTCCGACCGCAGCGATCAGGGGTCCTTCGGAGCGAAGGTATGAGCCCGTGACGTTTTGAGCCTCAACGTCCCCGACGAGCACATTGCCTGCTTCGTCGTGGTCACCGATCTCGTAGAGGCTTTCCCACGACCCGGCATCTCGCCAACCGGCATCAAGGGAAACCACCAGGCCCCTCTGGGTCTTCTCCATGACTGCGACGTCGATCGAAAGCGACGGCGCCGAGGTGAACTCCTCCCCGAGTTCGAGCACAGCACCCGTTCGACGTCCGGAGGCCACGGCAGCCCGTGCTGCGTTCATGACCTCAGGAACCAGCACATCCAACTCTTCGATCACAACCCCAGCTTGAAAGGCAAACATCCCTCCATTCCAGAGCGCCCCCTCTTCGATCAACCGGGCCGCCCCGGCTACGTCGGGCTTTTCGACGAAACGTTCGATGACACGCCCACCGAGACGCTCTTCGCCACCGACGATGTAGCCGTACCCCGTCTCCGGCCGGGTGGGGACAATGCCAAACGCAACGAGGTGGCCTCCCTCAGCGGCTTCCACCGCGACATCCACAGCCCGCCGAAACGCGCCCGCGTCGGCGATGTGGTGGTCGGCCGGCAACACGAGCAACACGTCCCCCGGATCCTGGAGGAGTGCAGCGACGGCCACCGCCGGTGCGGTGTTGCGGGCTACGGGTTCGCCAACGAGGCGAGCCAACGGACCGAGAAGGGCAGCGATGTCGGGAAGATGGTCGACATTGGCGACGATCAGCGGCGAGGTGAGGTCGTGAACGCGACCCAGGGTGAGTTGGAGCATCGTCTCCTCACCAACCAGCGCCTTCAGTTGCTTGGGGGTGCGTCGCCGCGAAAGGGGCCAGAGTCGGGTGCCGGATCCGCCTGAGAGGATCACGGGAACGGTTGCGGGCATTGAGGGTTAGGGTACCGGCCCGTGCCGCCCGCACCTCCGCACTCCCCCGGCCGCAGCCTGGTGGTGGTTCCTTTTCTGGACGAAGACCCCCAACTGGTTGTGCGAACGCTGGCCGTTGCTGCCGGGCACCCGCGCGTCGGTGAGGCATTAGGGGTATCGGGATCTCACCTTCCCACCAACCAGATGGTGGCGGCGGGGGTGGCGAAGATGACCGGGTCATCGGTCCGCATTGTTGAGCAGGCCCGCATCGGCACCAAACGCCCCGGAAAAGGAGATGCTGTCAACACGGGCCTTCGGATCTTTCTCGAGGATACGAACCTCGACCGAATCCATTTCTACGACGCCGACATCAAAACGTTCGGACCGGCCTGGATCGACCGCGCCGAAACAGCAGGCGACCTGGGGTATCAGGCAGTACGTCATTACTACCCGCGGGCTGCGACCGATGCGATGATCACGTGGATGGTCACCAGGCCCGGGTTCGGCCTGCTCTGGCCCGACAGTGAACTCCCCTGGATCGCACAACCTCTCTCGGGCGAGTTGATGTTCGATCGACCCGCAGCACTCGCGCTCGCGGCAGATCCCTTGGTGCAGGACCAGAGCGATTGGGGGATAGACACCTTGCTCACCGGCGCCTCCGTCAACCTCGGGCTCTCGATGTACGAGTGCTACAACAGCGAAGGCAAGGACCACGCCTTGTACGGACGACTGTCCGACATCAAGACGATGATGGTGGAATGTCTCGCTGCTTTGCAGACGCTGCGGAGAGCAGGGGCTCCCCGCAAGATCACCCACCGCGTGGAGTATCCGGATGCGGTTTCGCCGTCGATCGCCGAACAGCTCGCATACGACATCGAAGGCACCCAGAAGCTCCTGGCAGAAGACTGGTCGCCCCGCCAACAACAGCTGCTCGACTCCCACTTTTCTCTCGCAATTGCCGCCGGCGCCATGAACTGGGAAACATGGCCCGACACTTCTTTCATGGGTGAGGAGGTGTGGTTCTCCGCCCTCCGATCCATGATCGACAACTTCGCCCTGGGCGATGAGGACTGGGAAGCGTTGGCGTTTCGCCTGTGGGTAGGACGCGTCTTGCATTACACGTTGACGATCGCGATACGCGGACACAGTTACTCGCTTGCATATCTCAACGAAATGGTGCAGCGGTCCGCAAGTACGTCCTAACTATTTCATGGGGTTAATGAAATGAAATTCCCCACTATTGCAAACACCTGGGTTACTCTGTTACGAGTCATAGCACTCACCATCGATTGGTGATCAAGTGCGAGACCAAGGAGGACACATGGCAACTAAGAAGGCTCCAGCCCGCAAGGCTGCTGCCAAGAAGGCTCCAGCCCGCAAGGCTGCAGCCAAGAAGGCACCAGCCAAGAAGGCTGCAGCCAAGAAAGCTCCAGCCCGCAAGGCTGCAGCGAAGAAGGCTCCAGCCAAGAAGAAGGCGACTGCCAAGAAGGCTCCCGCCAAGAAGAAGGCTCCGGCCAAGAAGGCTGCTGCGAAGAAGGCTCCGGCCCGCAAGGCTCCAGCCAAGAAGAAGGCTCCCGCCAAGAAGCGGTAGTCCCAAACATCAAACAGTATGAAAGGGACCGCTTCGGCGGTCCCTTTCATTTGTTCATTGTGTTGGGCAGCGATCAGGCGCTGACGCTGATCAGCTTGGTCGTGCGGGTGGACAGGCTGAGTCGCAGGGTCGCCTGCCGACCGGGGTCGTCGCACATAGCCATCGCCCGACGCAGATACGCCTCGGCTTCGCGGGTGCGCTGCCGGCGCTGGGCTGCAAAGCCCAGATGGGCCAAAATGAGGTCGGCGTTGGAACGGCTTGCCTCTTCGGTCGCGCGAGAGAGACGAGACCAAGCACCCGCCAAGACACCCTGGGGATCATCGAGTTCTTCAAGCCGGAGTTCACACCTGAGTGCGGTTACGTCGTCGATCCAACTCTCCGACAACAGCCTCCGCATGACCTGGCGGCCCCGGGTCGTCTGCCCGCAGGCGATCAGCACCTCACCCGTTCGCAACATCTGACGCGCCCGATCAATACCAGGTGCGAGAGTCAGAGGTCCCACCACGGACTCGAGCAACGAACCGTTGCGACTTGAGTCGTATTCAATCACTCCCTCATCACGACGAAGGTCCGCAAGATGATCCAGTGGCGAGTAGTGGTCGAGCCGATCGCCCGGCGAGCTACCACCCAGCGCATGACTTGCGATCGCCAGATGGCGAGGATCGGTGTTCATTGGCGCAAGGCCGAGAGGCAGAAACAGCCCTTCCTCGATCAAGTCGACCTGACTCTCGAACTTGTAGGCGATGATCAGTCGCTCATCGGGAGGGCGGGTGGTGAAGGCACCAAGGAGCGAACCGTCGGTAGGAGGCGTCCCTTTGATGGTGGCGACAGCTGCCTCAGCGGGAGTCTGGCCGGCGTCAACACTGCTTCCCGGGAGGACCCACAAGTCGGGTGCCGTCGAGTGAACGAGCAGGACACGACCTCGTGGATCGCACACCACGGCACGGGCTTCGACGGTTCGGTCCGGCGATGGGAAGCCGACAACGTTGTCCACGTCGATCAAGCTACAGCGGAGCAGACCGTTGCCCCGGTATTGCGGTGGCTAGTCGTCGCTCCCGATCGAAACGTACGAGCACTCGCTGCAGACCCGCCTGGTCAGTCCGACCGACGAACCCGACTCGCGAAACTTGTGGATGTGGTTGTCCGGGATCTTGGGCTGGCGACGCAGGAAAGACAGCATGCCGCCGCTTGTCTCCGAGGGGTGGTGGCCATCGGCCGCGAATCGAACACCTTGCAGATCGACAACCTCAACCTCTTTGACCGGTGTCTCCGGAGCCGGGGTTGGCGGCACTTCGATCGGGGGAGCCAGGGCTGCGGTCACCTTCACGGGCTCGCGCGGCTTGCTCTTTCTCGCACGCCGACCTTCCTTGACCGTTGTCGTGGTCCCCGTGGAGATCGGTATCTCCTCCGCTGCGTCAAAGGGTGACGGCAGCGCTTCGGGTGGAGAGGGCAACTCTTCTTCGGGGGTCTCTTCCCAGGTGGGGATCACCACCGCTGCGGCCGCGGCCCGTTTGCGATTGCCCTGGCCGTTGCGAGTCGATGGCGGAGCGGCAGTTCGCCGGGCCGACGCCGCCTTTTCCAGTACAGGCACCGGGGCGGTAGGCGCGGCAGCTGCAGCCAATCGTTTGGCGAGTTCTGATGGCGCGGCACCGGGCGCCCGGTGGTCGCTTTGGCGGCTCCGCAGCGGCCGAGCCGATTCCGCTTCCACCCGCGCCACGGCTGGCTCCGGCTCGGAGGCGGGCTCCTGGTCTTTGCGGCGGGCCGACTGAACGGCCGCCTTGCGATGCCGGCGGCGCTTCTTTTGGGCGACCAACCACGCCTCTTGCATCTCGGCCACGCCGTCGTAGGCGAATTTGAGGGCGTCGTCGGCAAGAAATTCCATCTCACCGTCATTCAGGAAGAGGATGAAACGTTCCGCTATGTCGCGGGCGACCTCAACATCAGCCAGGTAATAACGTCCGATAAGTTCATCCTCCGCGCGGATGTCAAGGTGGTACTCGTCAATGACAAGTACCACCCGCACGCCCGGGCCTCGATCGCCCGGGGAACGGAGAGATCCCCTGAATTGCACTTTTTCGGTCCTCGACCCTGGCTATTCCCCAACTGGAGGGTCATACAACACAATCCCACTCCCCTGGGAAGCCGTCAAGGTAAAGATTGTACGCAACGGCTTGGGGGTCAGGGTGCGTATGACTCCAGCGGTGGGCAGGAGCACATCAGATTACGGTCTCCACCGGCCCCATCGATGCGCGATACCGGTGGCCAGTATTTCCCAAGACGTAACGCTGGCAGGGGATATGCGGCCGTTTCGCGGGAATAGGCGCGATTCCAAGGCTCCCCCAGCAGGTCCTGGGCGGGGTGGGGGGCATGGCGGAGAGGGCTCTCGGCGGCCGAAATCGCTCCCTGCTCCACGAGCCCGATTTCTGCCCTTATCGCGATCATGGCCTCGCAGAACCGGTCCAGTTCCTCCAGGGACTCGCTCTCTGTCGGCTCCACCATCAGGGTTCCCGCCACTGGAAAGCTCAACGTCGGAGCGTGGAATCCGTAGTCGGCGAGCCGTTTGGCGACGTCTTCGGCCGTTATGCCGGTGAGCTTGGTCAGGGGGCGGACGTCAAGGATGCACTCGTGAGCCACCCTTCCCGACCTTCCTGAATAGAGGACGGGAAAGTGGGAGTTCAGCCTGGTCGCCAGATAGTTGGCGTTGAGAATGGCGACCTCGGTGGCGCGAAGCAGTCCGGCGCCACCCATCAAACGGATATAGGCGTAGGAGATCGGCAGGATCCCCGCCGATCCCCACGGTGCCGCTGCCACAGGTCCGATCCCGGTGGCGGGACCTGCCTCCGGCCGGAGCGGGTGGTTGGGGAGGAAGGGGGCAAGGTGGGCTTTGACACCAACCGGCCCCACGCCCGGCCCGCCCCCGCCGTGGGGGATAGTGAACGTCTTGTGCAAGTTGAGATGGGAAACGTCCGCCCCGAAGTCCCCCGGCCTGGCCAACCCGACCAGGGCGTTGAGATTGGCGCCGTCGACGTATACCTGGCCCCCGTGCTGATGGACAACGTCGGCCAGATGACGGACGTCCTCTTCGAACACGCCGTGGGTCGAGGGATAGGTGATCATCACCGCCGCCAGCCGCCCGGCGTGCTCGCCGGCTTTGCGCTCGAGATCCGCCAGGTCGACGTTGCCTCGTTCGTCACAGGCAACGACCACCACCTCCATGCCCGCCATGGTCGCCGATGCAGCATTGGTGCCATGGGCGGAAGCCGGTATCAGACAGACGGTCCGGCTGGCTTCACCCCTGCTGCGGTGATAGGCCCGGATGGCCAGCAGTCCAGTCAGTTCGCCCTGGGAACCTGCATTGGGCTGAAGAGATACCTTGTCGTATCCCGTTATCTCCTCGAGGTAGCTCTCCAGACGAGAGATCAACTCCATGTAACCCGCCGCCTGATCGAGCGGAGCAAACGGATGGATCCGGGCAAAACCGGGCCAGGTGATCGGGATCATCTCCGTCGTGGCGTTTAGCTTCATGGTGCAAGACCCGAGGGGGATCATGCTCCGATCGAGGGCGAGGTCCTTGTCCGCCAGACGGCGCAGGAAGCGAAGCATCTCATGCTCGGAGTGGTAGCGATGGAAGACCTCGTGGCCGAGAATCTCACCCTGGCGCTCCTGTTCAGCCGGTAGGCCTTTGACCTCGCGCTCGGAGGACGGGGCAGCGAAAACCTCGAGAAGCGATTCCAGTACCGCTTCATTGCTGGTCTCGTCGAAGGTGATACCGATCCGGGAGCCGTCGACCCGCCGCAGGTTGATGCCCCGATTACGGGCGGCGGTCATGATCTCGTCCACCCGACCGGGAACCTCGACGGTCACGGTGTCGAACCATGAGTCGTGGACGAGACCGACTCCCGCTTCCACCAGGGCCGCTGCCAGTCGGTTGGCCAGCGAATTGACCCGGCGAGCGATCGCTACAAGCCCGTCAGATCCGTGCCAGCAGGCATAAAGAGCGGCTATGACGGCTAGGAGCACCTGAGCGGTACAGACGTTCGAGGTGGCCTTTTCGCGGCGGATGTGCTGTTCGCGGGTTTGCAGTGCGAGGCGGAACGCCACCCTCCCCTCCGTATCGCGAGACGCACCGACCAATCGTCCCGGCAGGGCGCGCACCATCGACTCCCTGGTGGCAATGAAGCCGGCGTGGGGTCCGCCAAAACCGAGCGGGACTCCGAATCTCTGGGCCGAACCGACCGCAATGTCCACCCCGATCGCCCCCGGGGGGCGCAGGATGGTCATCGCCAGGAGATCGGTCACCGCCGCCACGACGGCGCCGTCGGCATGAGCCTTCTCGACGATCCCGGCGTGATCGACCAGTTCGCCCGTCGAAGTCGGATAGGCGAGCAGAATCCCGAAGGCGACTCCCGGCTCGAAATCATCCGGTCGGCAGACCCTTATCTCGATTCCCACGGCCTCGGCGCGAGTGCGAACAACCGCAATGGTCTGCGGGTGACAGCCTTCGTCGACGAAGAACACAGAGCGGTCCGCGGTCGCGAGGCGGCGGCACATGGCCATTGCCTCGGCAGCCGCCGACGACTCATCAAGCAGAGATGCGTTGGCCACCTCCAGACCGGTGAGGTCGGAAACCATGGTCTGGAAAGTGAGGAGCAACTCGAGGCGGCCCTGTGAGATCTCCGCCTGATAGGGGGTGTAGGCCGTGTACCACGCAGGGTTTTCGAGAACATTGCGCAGAATCACCGCTGGGGTGTAGTTGTCGTGGAAGCCCAGGCCGATGAGGGAAGTGAGCACGTGGTTACGGGCGGCCATCCCGGCCAACTCCGCCAATGCGTCCTCCTCCGACAGGCCGGGGTCGAGGTCGAGAGAATCCGGACGACGAATCGAACCGGGAACCGTTTCGTCGATGAGGTCGGCGAGCGAACCGGCTGCAATCTCGGCCAACATCTTTTCGATGTCATCGGGCCGGGGGCCGATGTGTCGATTGACAAAACTTCTCGTGGGCTCCGGATCAGTCCTCGTCGGGGTCACCGATCACGCTCCTCGCGTTTGTCCCCGACTGTCGGCCGGATGCCTTCAGCCATGCCTACGCGAGTGGTCCTTAAGCCTGAGAGTTTCCGGGGAACGGTTGCCCCTTCGGCGACCCCGCGGACATCGTCCCCGGGGTCTCTCCCACCTGCGTCACAGGCATTGCCGATGATACAGACCTCCCCCTGCCAACGGGTGGCGCTCCCGGCAGGCGAGGATCGGTTGCAGGGGACGACGGTGCGCCGATATGATCGCCTCAGCCGCTCGGTGTCCCCACACCGGCGGTTCCCCAACCCCACGACAGGGTTTGGAGCGGGACACCCCTGGCACCCGCCGATGGAGCCCCTGTCGGGCTCTTCCTCGAGAAGAGCAATGCGGGGCTCCGGTTTCCCCCCTTACCGGAGCCCCGCCCCTTTTTAAACGGAGAAGCGGACGACCAGGACGTCCGTTGGCTGGATGACGTAGTTCTTCCCCTCCACCCGGATACGTCCCTGGCGCTTAGCCTCGTCCCAGCCGCCCGAGCCGATCACATCGTCCATGGTTGCGACCTCGGCGCGGATGAACCCGCGTTCCAGGTCGGAGTGGATCCTCCCGGCCGCTTCCGGTGCCAGCGCCCCGGCCCGCACCGTCCAGGCCCGCGATTCTTTGGGACCCACCGTGTAAAACGAGATCAATCCGAGGCTTTGATAAGACGCCCGCACGATGCGGGCGAGCGCACCCTCACCCAGACCCAGACCCTCGGACATCGCCGCCCGGTCCTCGGCGGCCAAGCGCGAGGTTTCCTCCTCGATCCGGGCGGAGACTGCCACCACCACATCGCCCGTAGGAACCAGTCGTTGTACGGCCTCCACCATCTCGTCGGCGCCCGTCTCGGACTCTCCGTGATTGATCACCCACACCGCCGGCTTCATGGTCAGAGGGGCGGAGTCGCGCATCACTTGGATGATCTCTGGGGCCCATGCCCGGCTGCGCAGAGGCTGACCGGTGGCGAGATGATCGGCGGTTTCGGTGATGGCGGCTGATCCGGCCCGCTTGCTCGGATCGGAACTGGCTTCCCGGGCGAGCCGATCGGCCCGACGAACGAGGATGTCGTGATCGGCCACCGCCATCTCGAGAAGCAACTCCTCCGCCTGGCCCGCCGGATCACTGCTCGATCCTGGCACGGCTTCGTCTTCGAACGTCCGGATCATCATGATGAGCGCATCCATCTCCCGGAGACGGCCCAACGCTGTGCCTCCCCCCTCCCCCGCTCGGACGATGGCCGGCAGATCCAGGAGGTCGAGTGTGGCGGGAACGACTTTGACCGAGTGCTCGAGTGCGGCCGCTTGCTCGAGCAGTGGGTCGGAGATCCGGGCGACACCGAGATTGGGCTCGACGGTCGAGAAGGGGTGGCTAGCCGTAGGCGCCTCCAGTCCGGTCAGAGCGTTGAAGAGAGTTGTTTTTCCGGTGTTGGTGAAACCGACGATGCCTAACCGTGCCATTCACCCATTGTGGCTGTAGGTTGCGAGGACATGGAACACGTCGCTGTGATCGGAGCGGGATCGTGGGGTACTGCGGTCGCGGCCCTCGCCGCCCATCACCATTCCGTCGTTCTCTGGGCCCGTCGACCGGAACTGGCCGAGATCATCAACAGCACTTCGGAGAACCCCGACTACCTGACCGGCCACCGCCTCCCTTTCGGGCTTCGGGCCACCGCCTCGCTGGAGGATGCCACCGAAGGTGCCACGATGCTCGTCATGGGCGTGCCCTCGCACGGCTTCGCCCAGGTGATGAAGGAAATCGGACCAATCCAGCCGGATGTGCCCATCGTGTCATTGACCAAGGGCATCGAGGAAGGCTCACTGCGCCGGATGAGCGAGGTGATTGCTGACACTCTCCCCGGCCACCGACTCGAGCGCATCGGAGTCCTGACCGGACCCAACCTGGCGATCGAGGTGATGGACGGTCACCCGACTGCGGCCGTCATCGCCATGGCGGACCCGGAGGCGGCGACCGAGGTCCAGAAGACCTTCATGGGCCCGACTTTTCGCGTGTACACCAACCCCGACGTGATTGGTTGCGAGCTGGCCGGGTCGGTCAAGAACGTCATGGCCATCGCCGCCGGAATGTCCTCCGGCCTCGGTTTCGGCGACAACACCCGGGCGGCCCTGCTCACGCGCGCACTGGCCGAGCTGACCAGGCTCGGTGTCGCTCTGGGCGGCCAACCCGCCACCTTCGCTGGTCTGGCCGGGATGGGTGACTTGATCGCAACCTGCACCTCCACTCAGAGCCGCAACCACCGCGTCGGTGTACGTCTGGCGGATGGCCAGCAGCTCGACGACATAATCGCCGAGATGAAAATGGTGGCCGAAGGAGTCAAGACCACCAGGGCAGTCCTTCAGTTGGCCGAAAATGCGGGTGTGGAGATGCCGATCGCTACCCAGGTCGGCCAGGTGCTCTACGAAGGCCACCATCCCCGCGACGCAGTCATGAGCCTTATGACCCGTGAGGCCCGGTCAGAGGCCTGACGATCCGGGGGTTAGGCGTAGAGCCGGTAGACGACTTGAGCCACGCAGGCAGGTTTCTCAGCGCCCTCCACCTCGAAGGTCAGATCGAGAACTACCTGTACGCCACCTGCGATCTCCTCGACGTTGGCGACGGTGGCCCCAGCTCGGAGCTTGGACCCGACCGGAACAGGTGAGACAAACCTCACCTTGTTGGTCCCGTAGTTGACGCCCATGCTCACCCCGTCGACGGAGAACAACTCGCCGACAAAAAGAACCGCGAGGGAGAGCGTGAGATAACCGTGAGCGATGGTCGTCCCAAACGGCCCGGCAGCAGCACGGACCGGGTCGACATGGATCCACTGATGGTCGTCGGTGGCATCGGCGAAGGCGTTGATCCGATCCTGAGTGATCTCGAGCCAATCCGAATGTCCGAGATGCGACCCGACCGCGCCGGCCAACTCCGAGATGGATGCGAATGTGGTCATGCGGAAGAGAGTAGGGAAGCGGCCACCCGGAGGGACCGATACATCAGCTCACGGTCGCCGAGCAGATGATGGAGCCGGCGCTCGAGACCGCCGATCGGGTACAGATTCTGGGGAGCTCGGGGATCTTTGTGACCGGCGCTCGCAAAGCGGCTCAAGGTGGCCGCGGTGAGGTCGGCTGTGCGCCGGGCCGACGCCACATCGTGGTCGGCGGTCATCTCGGCGCGCACGATTCCGTCCATGGGCCCCGCCCCGGCCAGCGGCAGCTTCTGATACCAGGAGAAGCGGCTCCAACTGGTGGTGGTTAGAAACAGGGGCGTCCTGTCGCCCGGCCCGAGCTTTCCGAGGATGGGCCGAAGATTGGGCGGAAGGTACTGGACGTGCTGAGTCTTGATGTAGCCGACCGCTCCAGGCACGTGGCGGCGATGGGACAGCGGCCCGTCGACCACGATGAGGGCGGCGTCGGACCGGGCAGCGGCCACCATCCCTTCCAGTTCGCCCATCCGCTGCTGTAGACCGAGCCAGAGCTCCTCCGGTGCAACGCCCGTGGTGGGGTAGATGTCATAGCGGGCATGTTTGGTTTCGATGGCACCCGCCCCCGCGGCGGCAGTGAAGATGCCCCGCCGGACTTCGGTACCGACCACTTCAGCGGAGTGATTGCACAGGACCGCACCGGCCGCGTAGCTGGCGGCCAGCGCCAGCATCGGCGTGCCGTCGTCTTCTTCGATCCAGAGGTTGGCA
>CAYYRT010000382.1:0-14047 GCA_964474055.1 uncultured Acidimicrobiaceae bacterium
GCCGACCTGGCTGCCGCTATTCGGGCCGTGGCGGCCGGCGAAGACCTCTATGTGGCGGCCCCGG
This sequence comes from uncultured Acidimicrobiaceae bacterium, assembly GCA_964474055.1. GTDB lineage: Bacteria > Actinomycetota > Acidimicrobiia > Spongiisociales > ZC4RG35 > JAICND01. The sequence continues at coordinate 65 of CAYYRT010000382.1, forward strand.
ACGTGCTCGAGCGATATAGCCGTCCCGTGCTCGATCCGGGTGCCGCGGCCCTGACCGATCGAGAAATCGAGATTTTGCAGCTGCTTGCCCGAGGGGTCTCTTCCACGGAGGATCTGGCGGACCGTCTTTTCATATCGCAAAAAACCGTCAAGAACCATCTGGCGTCCGTTTTCCAGAAGTTGTCGGTGGCCGACCGAACTCAGGCGGCTATCGAAGCCATTAAACTGGGTCTCGCCAAACCCAAGTAGCTAAACTCCAATAGTCGGCCGATTCTGGCACATTTGAGCGGTTCTCATTGGCCAGTTTGGGAATAGGCCAGTCGTCTCATTGCTTCCAGCATTTGGCACTATATATGGTGTTGGCCTGCAAGGCCCTATCGGTAAATCAAGGAGGACTCATGCTTGCTCTGTGGACCAAGCTTCTTGCCTGGAAGGAAGACAAAGGCGCCAGCATGGTGGAATACGCCCTGCTCGTCGTTCTGATCGCAATCATCGCCATCGTGGCTATTTCGCTGGCCGGCCAGAACGTCTCCAAGGCGTTTTCGACCACAGCGGGCTCGTTGGCCGCTACCAACTAACCACAAGACCATTGATGAGGGGGTCGACGAACGTCGGCCTCCTTACTCTTTTGGCGCCGCCCGAACAGGGGTTTGGTTCGTATAGGTCTAATGACCTATCAACGGGCCGGACCCCTCGTCCGATAGGTGAGATTGTCCGTCGATCGATCTAGGAGGTTCGATGTTCGCTTTGTGGACCAAGCTTCTTGCTTGGAAGGAAGAGAAAGGCGCCAGCATGGTGGAATACGCCCTGCTCGTCGTTCTGATCGCAATCATCGCCATCGTGGCTATTTCGCTGGCCGGCCAGAACGTCTCCAAGGCGTTTTCGACCACAGCGTCCTCGTTGGCCGCTACCAACTGATCTGAAATCAGAAGAAGTGAGAAGGGGCCGGACGAATGTCCGGCCCCTTTTCACATGGGGCGTTAGACCTATGAGGAGCGGACCCCGGATTGCCGATCGGTCTGTTGGCCAAGCTCCGGTGAGGATTAGAGATGAAGGCTCCAGTACAATCAAATGAATAATCCCCCCGGCCCATTCGCCCCAAAGACCTATTACCTAGCCTCTTCAGAAAGCCAGAAAAGACCCGAACGGGAGAATCCAATGGACTTCACAATGCACAAGCACACAAAGGACGAAGACGGAGCAAGCATGGTCGAATACGCCCTGCTGCTAATCCTGATCGCCGTTGTTGCCTTTGTGGGAGTCCAGGTGGCCGGACAAGAGGTGTCGAACGCCTTCTCCACGGTCGCCGGTGGGTTCCCGGCCAACTAGGGCAACTAACCGTCCTTAACGAGAAGGACGAACCGTTCGTCACGATAGGTTTCTGTCCAACCGGCCGCGGACAGTACCTCTCCCAGCGGATCACTCACCTTCAGCACCGCCTGCTCGAGGTCGAAGTGCTCGAACACCTCTCTCCAAACCGGGGCCGCACCCCGGGCGTTTACGAAATCCGTGAAGTCGGCTCCGTAAAGTTCCGCCCGGTCATCGATGTAGACCAGGCGGTCGGGCCATTGCTGGTAGATCAGATATCCGCCGACAGCATCGTCGTGAAAAGCTCTTTCAGGTCCCATGTGGCTGACGGCTCCAACTGCAAACATCTTCTGATCGAGGCCCCCCTCCAGTGGCACCATCCAGGGAATCAGCAGCACAGCGGCCACCACACCGGCGTTGAACGCACTCTGGCGGGCGTTGACACTCTTGCTGGCCACCTGGAGCCGAGCCAGCCCGCCCACGAACCATGGAGCCAGTACCAGTGCTGCTACTGGCACTGCGCGATTGGCCGTGAAGGCGAATAGCAAGAACGGGAGCACGACCCAGAGATCCCGTTTCACGATTCTGCCGCTGACCCCCCCTGCCATCAACGCCACGACGACAATCGCGAACGGGAAATGCTCGATGCTGAACAGATCCGGAGTCAGCCACTCCACTATCAGATCGAGCTCGTCGCCGCTGCGCAAGAATTTGAGCACTACCTGCCAGGTGCCCCAGCCGTGGGCTGTTACCAAGGTGACAGCAGTGGCCGCTCCTATGTCGACGAGCCTGCGCCGATCGCGTCGCCTCAGCCCATCCAGAACCAAGTACCCCAGCCCCACGATGAATCCGCCGTGGATGGCCGCCCACAGCCACATGAGCAGCGGCAATGTCCACCGCAGCTTTTGATCGTCCGCAGCCACCAGAAACACCGCTAGCAGGGCCAAGGAGAACAGCACCGGCCTTGGGGTGAAATAGCCAATCGTGAGCCACATCACCCAGATCGTCCCGATCGCCGCCGGTAGAGGGGACGGCACGGTTCGATAAACCCGAAGGCCGATCGCACCCACAAGAACCATCGCACCCGTCAGCACCAACGGAGTGACAGTCTCCAATGACCAGAGGTTGTCCGCCCAACCGTAGAGGAGGTCGGCCAGCCAGGACTGGGTGCGCCAGGGCCGTCCCAGGGCTGTGAACGAGAACGGGTCCGTGGTTAGGACCTCTCCGAGTTCTATCTGGAGGGTTCCGGCCCGTACATGCCAAAGGTAGGAATTGTCACGGACTGGAAGCCGGGCAGCGATGACAGCTGCAACCAGTGGAAGAAGGAGGGCGACGTGACCCACCGCAACTCGGCGCGGTGGCCGGCTCGTCGCCGGCGCGGTCACGAGTTGATGTCGGCGAAGGCCCGGCCAATCTGGATGGCCGCCGGACCCAGCAGCACCACGAACAACGACGGGAAAATACAGAACACGAGCGGGAAGACGATCTTGACTGGAGCGGCGAAGGCCTTCTCCTGGGCCCGCTGCCGACGTTTCACCCTCATCTCGTCGGCCTGGACCCGCAATACCCGGGCAATGGCGACACCGAACGCCTCAGCCTGCATCATGGCCAGTAGGAACGATCGAAGTTCATCGAGGTCGGTGCGTTCCATCAGGTGACGCATAGCGTCACGCCGGCTCACGCCAACACGGGTCTCCTGCAACATCCGGAAAAACTCCTCGGACAGGGCACCGGGAACCGTGGCGACCACTCTCGCCAGGGCTGAGTCAAAACCGAGCCCGGCTTCGACGCTGATCACCAGAAGGTCGAGGACATCGGGCAATGCCTTCTGCATGGCAACGCGCCGCTCCTCCACTTTGCGGGACAACCAGGCGTCAGGTCCAAAGAAACCAAGGATCAGCGGCAGGCCAAGCAGGAGCGCCCGCTGGCTGAACGAGCCGCCCACTCGCTGGGCGAAGAAGGCGATAACAACGCCGATGATGGTCGTCAGGACCTTGATGACGATGAATGCAGGCGCGTCCAGGTTGCCCGGGCTTCCGGCCAGGGTCAGTTTCTTCTGGATCGAGTTCATGTACCCAATCGGCGTAAGCCGGTTCAGGGTCTTGCCGAGTCTGATCACTATGGGTGCGATTGCCCGCTCAGCCAGGGGTTTGGCCAATTGCTGTTCTCGGAGTGCGTCCTTGCCGTAGACACCGAGCCGGTCGATGGCAGCCCGCTGGGCCCTGACCACGCCATTCCCGATCCAGACGAACAAAGCCAGGGCGAAGCCAAACACTGCCAACACGGGAAAGACGAGCTGTGGATCTAACATTTCAGACCTCGATATTGACGATTCGGCGGAGCCAGATGATTCCGGCAGTCATCAGCAAGAGCCCGACCCCTATGGCGACAAAGCCGAACGTAGTGGTGAACAGGGTCGAGATGTACTCGGGGTTGGTGGTCCATAGGAAGCCGGCCATCGCAAACGGAAGGATCCCCAGGACGATCGCGGAGATACGTCCCTCAGCGGTCAGCGCCCGAATCTCGCCTTTGAGACGGTTGCGCTGGCGCATGGTCTCGGCCACGGTCTGGAGAACCTCTGCCAGGTTGCCACCCACCTCACGTTGAATTTCGATCGCCATCACCGCCCAGTCGAAGTCCTGGGATTGGGATCGAGCGGTGATGCCCTGCAGTGCCTGGACCACCGGCCGACCCAGCCGGGCTTCGGCGATGGCGCGGCCAAACTCCCGTGCAGTCGGGTTGGGAGCTTCTGACGCTACGGCTTCCACGGCCTGTAGCAGGGAATAACCCGCCCGCAGCGAGGTAGAGATCAGAGTGAGGGTGTCGGGTAGCTGGTTTTCGAACCTGCGCTTCTCGCGACCGCCCAGGAAGTTCAGGGCCCCAATCACGATCAGCACCAAGATCACAAACGCAATCAAGCCGAAAATCGGGTTGCGGGTGAAGAGGGCGGCCAGCAGGCCGACGACCGCACTCAAACCGACCGCACCGAGCACTGCTTCGCCAGCCGTCAACGGTATGTTGGCCTGTTCGAGAGCACTGTTCACCCCGGCCAGAAGTCCCCGGCGGCGAACCTCCTCCTCGGCTCTCTGGCTGAACAACCGCAAGAGCGGTATCCGTTCGAAGAACGACCGCTTCTCCTCGCCTGCCCCCCGGCGCCCGTAGGCCTGGAGACGTTTGCGGAACGCGGAAGCGTTGTCTTCGTTGTTGCGACCGAAAAGGATGAAGATGAATGCCCCGATGGCAATCCCGAGACCGACTGCAGCGATTGCGATCAAGGCGGTCGGGGAGGTGGGTAGCGGCGACTCGACCACAAAAGTCGAGGTCGGAGCGAACGTGGTTGCGACGGTGGTGACGGTGGTTGGTGTGGTCACAAAACCTGTCACCTGCTCGGTCGCAACCGCCGAGAAGGTGTCGTAGTTCACGGCAAACTCGATGGTGCCTGCCTCGAAGACGGGGCTCTGGAATCGGACCACCAGGAGGTTGTTGATCTCGCGCTGGATTTGCGAGTAGAGAGCTGCGAGCTGGGCCGGGTCGCTGGTCGAGAGGAATTGACCGTCCCCGGCCTCAGCCACTTGCTGCACGGCCTCGGGGACGAAGTCAGGGGACTGGAGGGCCACACCGAAAACTCGAACCGGGTTATTCGGATCATTGATTGCCGCGAAGACTTCGTCAAGGGTGGCAACACTGGAGGTGTCAGCCCCGTCAGACAAGACGATGACGTTGCGACGCAAGGCCGTTGCACCGCTCTCCTGGAAGAGGTTGACGGCCTGGATCACCCCGTCGTTGAAAGCCGTCTCTCCGGCAGCCACCAGCGCATCGATGCGAGTGATGAGAGCCGCCCCGTCGGCTGTGAAGCCGGCAACCGTTTGTACCGTGTCGGCAAAGGTGACGAGAGCGATGAAGTCTCCCAATCGTTTTTGGGCGACGAACGAGCGGGCGGCGGCCTTGGCGGCTTCTATTGGCGCGCCCTCCATGCTGCCCGACACGTCGATGGCCAGAACCACACCCACAGGCACGGTCGACTGGCTCAATGGCTCGACGTCCACATCGCTCACCGGGCTGCCGTTGACGGTCACGGCGAGGAGCGCCGGGTTCAGCTCGCCGGCGAGGTTGCGGAACTCGACCAACAGAGTGGTCTGGCCGTCCTGGTCGTAGCGCGAGGTATCAACCCTGACGATCTCGACCTCAGTGGCATCTTGTGCCACCGCTGCCACAGGCAAGACGAGGGTCGCCAGTGCGACCGCGCACCCGAGAAGACGCCTCACCGGACTGCGAAGCTGTCTGCTCGGCGAGCGAATGGTTCGGGATCGAAGAGGTCGGCTGGAAGCCTGATGCCCATGTCCTGAAGGTGCTCGGAGAAGGTGGGGCGGATCCCGGTGGCCTTGAGCCGACCGAGGTACTTGCCTGTTCCTTCCTCGATGCCAGCACCAAAGTCGAAAAGGAAGAGATCCTGAAGGGTGATGATGTCGCCCTCCATGCCTTCCACTTCGGTCACATGCGTGATTCGTCTGGTGCCATCCTTGAGCCGGGAAACATGGACGATCAGATCGACAGCGGAGGCGATCTGTTCCCGGATGGCCTTCATGGGCAGATCGAAGCCAGCCATCATCACCATCGTCTCGATACGGCTCAGGGTGTCACGGGGCGTGTTGGAGTGGACTGTGGTGAGCGATCCGTCATGACCGGTGTTCATGGCTTGGAGCATGTCCAGCGACTCGCCTCCGCGCACCTCTCCGACCACGATCCGGTCGGGACGCATACGCAGGCAGTTGCGAACCAGGTCACGAATAGTGACCTGCCCTTTGCCTTCGATGTTGGCCGGGCGAGCTTCGAGTGACAGCACGTGATCCTGGTGGAGTTGGAGTTCGGCAGCGTCCTCGACCGTCACGATCCGCTCATCGTCGGGCAGATAGCTCGACAGAACGTTGAGGGTTGTGGTCTTACCGGATCCGGTACCGCCAGAGATGATGAGGTTCAAGCGTCCCCTGACACATGCCCGGAGAAAGTCGGCGACCCGCTGGCTCAAGGTGTTGAACCGGACCAGGTCGGCCTCGGTGAACGGATCGACCGAGAACTTACGGATGGTCAGGAATGGTCCGCCGATTGCCAGAGGATGGACCACCGCGTTGACACGGGAACCGTCGGGGAGGCGGGCGTCGACCATCGGAGTCGATTCGTCAACCCGCCGGCCGACCTGGCCGACGATCTTGTCAATGATCCTGCGAAGGTGGACGTCGTCGACAAAACGAACTTCGGTCTTGACGATCTTGCCGCGTTGTTCGACGTAGATGTCGTACGGCCCGTTGACCATGACCTCGGTTACTTCGGGGTCGTTGAGGAGGGGGTCGATGGGTCCATACCCGAGGACGTCTGACGCGATCTCATTGAGGAGCTGACGGCGGTCGGCGATCGTCAGGGGGACACCCTGCTCTTGATCGATCGCCCACTCCAACATCTCCATGACCCGCAGACGCAACTCTGCGTCGGACATCTGCCGGTCGTAGAGGGTGGGACCCAGCTCTTCCACCACCTTGAAATGGAGTCGCCCGCGCAGCTCAGTCAGAGCTTCGTTGCGATTGGTGGATACCGATGAAATTTCGTTGCGTCGGGCAGCGGCTACCCGGTCTGCCAGCGATGACATTCTTCCTTACCCCTTTCGAGCCGTCTCGAGATTAAATCACTTTCGGCGTAGCAAGCCCCGGCCTGAAGAGGGTTCCGGGATGGGGCCAGCGACCAATTCGGCCACCGACTCGAATCCCTTCGCCACCCGGGACCGGGGAGCCGACTCGACCACGGGCCGGCCTTCATTCATCGAAGCCGCCACCGCCCCATCGGATGGAATTGCTGCCGAAATCTCCATCTTCAGTGCCGCTTCGATTTCTTTGTCGTCCAACCGCGCCCTGGCATTGGACCGGTTGAGAACCAGTTTCACCTTGTTGGTCGGGAACTTGAGGAGTCTCAACGTTTCGAGGGCCAACTTGGCGTTCTTAACGGAGGGAAGGTCCATATCCACCACCTGGAGGATCACATCGGCCTTCTCAAGTAGCGAAAGCAACAACTCGTCGAGGAGCGAGGCGGTATCGACCACCACGTAGTCGTAGGTCTGTTTGAGGAGGTCGACGACCGTCATCAGGCTGGCGGTGGAGATGTCGTCGGCGAAGGCCGGCTCGAGTGGAGCTGCCATCACCTTCAAACCCGAAGGATGTTCGGTGAGCAGCGAATCGAGCAGTGTCACATCGAGGTGATGCAACTCGTGGGCGGCGTTGACGAGGGTAAAACGCGGCTCCAGTTGCAGAACCAGACAGACGTCGCCGAATTGAAGGTCGGCGTCGACCAGCACCGTTCTCCGGTCTTCGAAGCGGGTTAGAAGCATCGCCACGTTGGTGGCGGTAACCGTCTTGCCGGACCCACCTTTGGCGGACATCACGACAATCACCTGACCGTCCTGGTGAGCGGCCCCTGCCGGTGGCGTCGCCGGCGTGGGCCGGCGCTTCATGAAGTCGTTGGCGAACTGCTGGATCGCCTCCTCGATCTTCTCCTCGGTGAGAGGCGATTCGATGACCTCCTGGACACCTGCCCTCATCGCCGACCGCAACAACGCCGAAGTGACCTGTTCGGCCACGGCGATCAGGATGAGGGCTGGGTCTTCATTTCGTAGCGCTCGCACCGAGTCGATGGCAGCTTCGTTGGCGAAGGTAGGGCCCAGAAGCACCATCCGCAGCTCCCCGCCGTCGATGGCGGCCACGGCCTCGTTGATAGACCGGGCGGTCGGCAGCCGGCCATCGAAGAGGCGTTTGGCTTCGTCGATGAAGGAGGCGTCTTCGTCGACTACCAGGAGATTGTGTTCGGAGATGGACAACGTGCTTCCTTGCTTCTTGGTTTCTACCCGTTAGTTGCCGAATATGTCGTCAACCAGGTCGCCACCGAACAGGTTTTCGATGGTGACACCGTCGGTTTCGACCTCAACAAAGTCCTCGGGGACGAGGGTCAGCCAGATCGAGCCGTTCTCGAAGGCGAAGACGATTCGCTCTGCCTGCTCGGGCGTCACTTCCAGGGTAAAGACGGTGGCGGGCTGTTCTTCGGCCGGTTGGGCCTGCCCCGGAACCACGGCCACGGTGGTGACGGTGGTTTCTTCACCTTCCTCGGAGCGCACATCCCTTGCCACAGCCAGGACGGGGAGACCCTGCATCACGTACCTGGTGTAGGTGATCGTCGCCGTGTCCTCCTCGGCGGCTGTAGTGCCGTCAGGTGCCGTCGTATCAGACGGGATTCCGAAGATCGGAGAGTCGACCGGGATCTGGCTGAATTCGATCTCGAGGGTGATGATCATGTTGATCAGATCCCCGGGTCGGATAAAGCCATTGACTCCTCGAACTGAATCCGTGCTGATGGTCAGAGCCTGTTTCCCGGACGGGATCAGTTCGGCCAGAGGAATCAAGTCGACTGTGAGTTGCGCCCACTGGCTCTGCACGATGATCTCGTTGCTCTCGATCGGGCCCACCGCAAGTCGACCGGTCAGATACGCCTGAAGCTCGGGTTCGGAGGCGATCACACCGGTAGGAAGATCTTCGACGTTCTCCTCACCGGCTGAGATCTGATTCGACTGCAAGACCAGCGAACCCTCCGACCCTTCCGGAATGAAGACGGCCGCTCGAAACACTGCGGTTTTCGCCCGGTTGGCGTCCACATCGGCTCGAATGCCGCTCAAAAACTGGAAAACGGCGAAGGCGGCCACTCCTGCGAGCAGCAACGCCACCAATAAGACCAATGCTCTCCTACCCATCCAGACTCCTTAGTCGCAAGCTCGAAGCCCCCCTCGTGAATTCGCTCCAACGGCGGGCCCGCAGCCAGGTTGTTACTAGTTCTTCGACCCGGAACACTCCCCCCTTAAGCCCCGCATTGCTGACGGGTGGCAACAAGGCTGGCACAAGTGACTAGTCCGGTCAACTACTAGCGGCGGCCAATCCCCCGCTCTTTCAGTTCCTGCAGAATCGCCTCCAATGTTGCGTCCACGGCTATCGGCTCGGGCTCAGCTTCGGCCGGCCCAAACTCCCGTTCAAACTCCCTGCGGGCCGGGCGCTTGGGAGGCGCGGCTTGAGCCCGCTCCTGCCACTCCGGCAAGGCCTGCTTGATCGAAAGGCTGATTCGCCTGCGTTCGTCGTCCTTCTCGGTCAGCTTCACCCGAACTTTCTGACCGATCGACAACTCCAACTCCGGTGATTCGACCCGATGAATTGCGATCTCGGAAACGTGGACGAGGCCCTCGACCCCGTCAGAAACCGATACGAAGGCGCCAAACGGCACCGTCTTGGTAACGACACCGTCGACCACGTCACCAACATTGGTATCTCGGGAGAAAACCTCCCAGGGATCCTCCAGGGTCTGGCGGATCGACAGGGAGATGCGCTCCCGCTCGCGGTCGACCTCCAGGACCCGCACGGTCACCTTGTCCCCCACCTTGACCATCTCGGAGGGGTGGGAAATGTGCTGCCACGACATCTCCGAAACGTGGACGAGGCCATCCATACCGCCCAGGTCCACAAAGGCGCCGAAGTTGACGACCGATGAGATCACCCCGGGGCGAATCTCGCCCTCTTTGAGATCATCCAGGAAAGCCGCACGTTGTTCCGCCTGTTCCTCTTCGAGGTAAGCGCGGCGGGAAAGGACGACGTTGTTGCGATTGCGATCGAGTTCGATGACCTTGGCCTCGATCTCCTGGCCGATAAACGGCTCCAGGTCGCGCACCCTCCGCAAGTCGACCAATGAGGCGGGCAGGAACCCGCGCAGCCCGATGTCGACGATCAACCCGCCCTTGACCACCTCGATAACTGTCCCCTTAACGGTTCCCCCCTGCTCGGTCAGCTTCTGCACCTGACCCCAGGCCCGCTCATACTGGGCTCGCTTCTTGGACAGGATCAGTCGGCCTTCGTCGTCCTCTTTGTTGAGGACCAGTGCTTCGATCCTGTCGCCCACCGCAACCACGGTGGTGGGATCGATGCTCGCTCTGATCGAAAGTTCCTCGGTGGGGATCAAACCCTCCGACTTGTAACCAACATCGACCATGGCGCCATCGGCGTCGACGGAGACGACCACGCCTTCGACGATGTCGCCTTCCTTGAACTCGATCACCGTTCGGGCGATCGCCGCCTCGAAGTCATCGTCGAAGTCATCGGCGGGCGGTGCAGCGCTTGGTTCAACAATCGGTGCCGACCCCTCAGGGGCGTCGGGCTCCTCGGGCGCCGGCGCGGGCGGCGCGGTTTCGGTTTCTGTGGACATGGGTGGGTGTGCTACCTCCAAAGGGATTTGCTCTCGGCCGATAATGAACCGAGGCGAAAGACAGCATATCAGGCGAGCCTCCCCAGCGACAATGAACAGGGGGGTCTAGCCTGCTGGAATCGGCTTTCGATCCAACTTGACTTCGGAGAGGTTGGCGCCGGTTCCGATGTCGACCCGCAGGGGCACCGCCAGCTTCACCACTTCTTCCATAACCCGACGGGTCAACTCGCTGGCCGCCTCCAACTCGTCTGGCGGTGATTCGAGAACAAGCTCGTCGTGGACCTGGAGAAGCATGGTCGTCGACATCCGCCTCGCAAGCAGCTGGGCGTCGAGGTCGATCATGGCTCGTTTGATGATGTCGGCAGCGGTCCCCTGAACCGGGGCGTTGAGAGCCATCCGCTCACCCATCTGCCGGATCCTGAAGTTGTCGCTCTTCAGTTCGGGCAGGTAGCGGCGACGCCCGAAAAGGGTGGTTGTGTAGCCCTGATTGCGAGCCTGCGTTACCACACCGTCCATGAACGCCTTCACCTCGGGAAACTGGGCAAAGTATTCGTCAATGTGGTGGCGGGCCTCCTCGCGGGAGATCTGCAATCGATCGGCGAGGCCAAAGGCCTCCATTCCATACAGCAGCCCAAAGTTGATGGTCTTGGCCCGGCGACGCATCTCATCGCTAACCAGGTCGGAGGGCACTCTGAAAACGCGGGCGGCGGTGGCGGTGTGTATGTCGGTGCCTGAGGCGAAGGCTTCGACAAGACCAGAGTCGAGGCTCATGTGGGCCAGGACGCGCAACTCAATCTGGCTGTAGTCCGCTACGAGAAAAGTCCAACCTGGACGTGGGATGAAGGCCCGGCGCACGGTCTTGCCCGTGTCCGACCTCACCGGGATGTTCTGGAGGTTGGGTGTGTCGGACGACAGCCGTCCAGTTGTGGCTGCCATCTGGTTGAAGCTGGTGTGGAGCCGGCCTTCGCCGGTGATCAGCGGCAGGTACCCGTCCACATAGGTTGAGCGCAGCTTCTCCAGTTCCCGATACTGCAGCAGATGGCTCACGATGGGATGTGACTCCGCCAGCTTCTCCAGAACCGAGGCGTCGGTGGAGGGTGCACCAGTGGACGTCTTCTTCAGGACGGGAAGATGGAGCCGCTGGTACAGGATTTCGCGGAGCTGGTTAGTCGAGTTGACGTTGAACGGTTCACCCGCTTCCTGATGGATGCGGCGTTCTAGCTCGCTCAATCGGCTCCTCAGCTCGGCGCCCATCTCCTCCAAGTAAGGCCGGTCGACCCCTATCCCCGCATGCTCCATGCGCCCCAGCACCGGCACCAACGGAAGCTCAAACCGGAGGAAGAGGTCCAGTTCGTCGCGAGCGGACAGCTCATCCCTGAGTCGAACCGCTAGCCGGCCCACCGCTTCCGTCCGACGGGCAGCCGTGTCCAGATCGGGCTCGTCTGAGAAGTCGAGCATCCCCTGGGGACGGGCAGCTTCGGCATCAACCGAATCGACCTCGATCTTCAGGTATTTGGCGGCCACCTCGTTGAGCCCGTACTCCCGGGTGGCGGGATTGAGGATGTAGGCCGCCAGGGCTGTGTCAAAGGCAAGGCCATCAAGGGCCACCCCCGAATCGAGCAAACCCTTGATCAACTCCTTGCCATCGTGAGTCACCTTGGCTACCGCCGGATCCGCCAGCGCCGCTCGAATGAGGTCGATCGAAGCGAACGGCACTGCCAGGGCCTTACCTGGATGGTTGGAAACCATGACGCCCCAATCGCCCACGAGGTTGACGACCAGAGTCCCGCCGGGTGGCAATGGCGAGCGGGCGAGATCCCACTCAACGTCGAGGAGGGTCGCGGGCGGAGCGCCACTTAAATCCGGTAGAACCTCAAGCAGGTCCTCCCACAAGCTGTAGAACTCCAGGCTCTGAAAGAGCTCCTTGGCTCGGTCCCGGTTCCAATCGCTCCGAGTGAGGTCGTCGAGGGAAATGCGCAGCTCGAGGTCCCGGACGAGAGTCATCAACTTCCGGTTGAGCAACACCTGTTCGCGATGCTCGGCCAGGTTTTGACGAAGACGGGGCGTCTGGTCGCCCAGATGTTCGAACAGGTTGTCCAGCGTTCCGTAATCGGCCACGAGTTTCGAAGCCGTCTTCTCCCCCACCCCGGGGACCCCGGGCAGGTTGTCTGAAGTGTCGCCCCGGAGGGCGGCATACTCGACGTACTGGTCGGGCCTGATTCCGTATCGCTCCATCACGTAACCCGCATCGGCCACCACGACGTCAGTAATGCCACGGCGCGTGTAAAGGACCGTTATGTGGTCGTTGATCAGCTGAAACGCGTCACGGTCGCCGGTAACCACCAGGATGTCCCATCCCACCGCGGTGGCCTGTTCCGCCAGCGAGGCGATGAGATCGTCGGCTTCGTAACCCTCGTAGCGGAGCTGAGTCATCGAGAGGGCATTGAGCACTTCGTCGATCAGAGGAAGCTGGCTCTTGAAGGCATCGGGTGCCGCTTCCCGCTGTGCTTTGTACTCGGGGTACTCGGCGGAGCGGAACGTCTTGCGAGACACGTCCCATGCCACGACGACCGCCTCTGGATGGTGGTCGCCCAGCAGCTTGATCAGCATGCGGGTGAATCCGAAAGCGGCGTTGGTGACCTGGCCCGATGAGGTGGCGAGATCGGGTGGCAGCGCGTAAAAGGCGCGGTAGGCGATGGAGTTGCCGTCGAGCAACGCGAGGGTCGGCATCTGCTGGCGACTATACGGCTCCGCCCTTGTGGCAGTTAATGATCCAGACCCGCGCGGGTCGCGCCGACAATCAAGGCCATGGTCATGTCCCAGCTTGAGTCCCCGCCCGCCCGCGCCAGCTCGGCGGCGGGGCTAGTTATGGTCGGGCTCTACGCCGGAGCCGGTTTTCTGGCGGCAGTCCTGCTCTTTGTGGTGGAACCTCTGGCCGCCAAGTCGCTGCTACCGGTCCTCGGGGGATCGCCCTCGGTTTGGAACACTGCCATGGCCTTCTTCCAGGTCACGCTCTTGGTCGGATATCTCGCTGCTCACCTGATCGCCACACGCCTTCCGCCAGCCTGGCAAAGGCCGGTGCAGTTGCTCGTAATCGCCTCGCCACTGCTTCTTCTTCCTTTTGGCCTACCCGGAAGCCCTCCCTCGGGCAGTTCTCCTGTCTGGTGGGAACTGGCCACGCTGGCCACCATGATCGGGGCCCCTTTCCTGGCTCTGGCGACGGTTAGTCCCACGGTCCAGAAGTGGTTTGCCTCCACCGACCATCCCCGCGCAGGCGATCCATTCTTCTTGTATGCCGCCTCGAACCTCGGCAGCTTTCTCGGGCTCTTGGCCTACCCGCTCTTGATCGAGCCACGGCTCGATCTGGTCGAACAATCCCGATGGTTTGGTTGGGGTTACA
>CAYYRT010000383.1:0-6017 GCA_964474055.1 uncultured Acidimicrobiaceae bacterium
CGGAGCCGTGCTCGACGACGTCTCCGTGGGCCGGGTAAGTGGTAGTCACGAGGAGTTTTTCGATCTTCAACAGTGAGTCGAGGAAGTCGCCAAGGACGTCCTCGTACATCTCGTCGTATCCGACATGGGGAGTGATGCGGGGCAGGATGTGGTCGCCGGCAAACAGGACGCCGGTGAGCGAGTCGCGCAAACAGATGTGGGAAGGCTCGTGACCGGGGGTGAAGAGCACTTCCAGGTGTCGTCGTTGATCGACCTCGATGCTCTCCCCGTCGTCGACGGTGACATCGGGCGGGTCGATCAGTGGCATCCACGGAGGTCTCTCGCCGATGTCAACGAAGGCCGGTCGCGCAGAGGAGGGGACCCCGTGACGATCGGCTACAGCGGAGGTGCGTTGGCGAAACCCCTCGGTGTCGTTGTAGCGAGGAACCAGGGTGGCAGATCGCAAGTGCATGACGGTGCGCAGACCTATGTCCCGGACCAGACGGGGAGACATGCCGACATGATCGGGATGGAGATGGGTGACGACCAACGTCTTGATTGCCTTCGGCTCCAGTCCGAGGACGGACATGCCCTCCAAGAAGGCGTTGCGACAATCGGGCGAGTCGAGACCGCAGTCGATGAGAGTCAGGCCGGTCGCGCCCTCGATGACATAGGCGTTGACCGAAGGCGGACTGCGGAAGGGAAGGGGGAGGGTGATGATGGAAATCCCCTGGCCCAGGGAGCGGGCCGGGGGCAGGTCACTCACCCTGAATCGCCTCGCGCACATTGAAGGTGATGTCGATTGTCACTTCGAAGTCGGTTGGGACCCCCGCGCTGTCGACCTTGCCGGCGACGTGCACCACCTGGAACCGTGAGATGTCGCGGATGGTTACCGCCGCCCGGGCAAGGACGGTGCGGATGGCGTCCTCGATCGAATCCGAGGAGCCACCGGAGAGTCTGATTGTTTTGGAGATGGCCATGAGTGGGGACGGTAGAGGTTCTGTCGCCGCTTGCAGGGGGACATTTTCAAGCCGAACACCTGTTCGATAGTATAGGCCGGGTGGACGATGCCTATGCCGAACTTCATTGCCACACCAACTTCTCGTTCCTAGACGGGGCGTCGCATCCCGAGGCCCTGGTGGAGACGGCGGTAGACCTTGGATATCGGGCACTGGCGGTCACCGATCACGACGGGTTCTACGGGGCGGTGCGGTTCTCCAATGCCGCTCGCGAGGCGGGCCTCCCGACGGTCTTCGGAGTGGAAATTGGTTTAGAGGCGCAAGACGTGAGACGTGAGGCGCAAGTCGATCCGATTCGCAAAGCAGAAGTGTGGGACGAGATTCAGCTCACGTCTCACGTCTCACGTCTCACGTCCGACCCCGCCGTCGCCAGGCGACGGCGGGGTCGCTCAAAGCGAATGCACGGCTCCAAGCCCGTTGATCTTCCGCCTACCGAACACCTGATCCTGCTGGCCGGATCACCGGAGGGATATCGAAGCCTGTCTCTGATGGTGACGACCGCCCAAATCCGGGGAGAGAAGGATCACCCCATCTATCTATGGGAAGACCTGGTTGAGGTGAACTCGGACATCGTCGCTCTCAGCGGCTGTTGGCAAGGAGCGGTTCCGGCCGCCGCCCGGAAAGGTGACCTGGGCGAAGCCATGGCCGCCTCGATGAGGCTCCGGGAAGTGTTTGGCGGCCGGTTCTTCCTGGAGATGTGGCATCACGGCATGCCCGAGGATGACCTTCGCAACGACCTGATGTGGGAGGTGGCGGGTCGTCTCAACCTACCGATGGTCGCCACGAACAACGTCCACTACCACCGCCGGGAGGAAGCCGATCTCTCCGAGGTCCTCGCTGCCATCGACGGCCGCCGCTCCCTGGTCCAGGCCGACGGTTTTCGCCCCGCCACCGACGAGCGCCATCTCAAGAGCCCCGCGGAGATGGTCCGACGTTTTCGTCGCTACCCGGGAGCGGTCGACAACGCCGTTTCCCTGGCCGAGAAACTTGCCTTTGACCTTCGTCTGGTTGCCCCCCGGCTCCCCGACTTCCCGATGCCCGGGCATTTTCGATCGGAGATGGAGTACCTCACCCATCTCACCTGGGAAGGGGCCGTCAACGTCTATCCGGGTGACGGCGAGGGAGGGATCGAGCCCGGGGCTCGCCGCCGTCTCGAGCATGAGTTGCGGATCATCGACCGGCTCGGGTTTCCCGGCTACTTCCTGGTGGTGTGGGACATCGTCAACTTCGCCCGCAGTCAGGACATCTACTGCCAGATCCGGGGATCGGGTGCCGACTCGGCAGTTTGCCGATGCCTCAACCTGACCCGGGTCGACCCGATCCGGCTCGGGCTTCCCTTCGAGCGGTTCCTCTCCGAAGAGAGAGGCCGTCCCCCCGACATCGACCTCGATCTCGAAGCCGACCGGCGGGAGGAGGTCATCCAGTACTGCTACCGCCGCTATGGCCGGGAGCGGGCGGCGATGGTGGCCAATGTGATCACCTACCGGGCCCGGTCGGTGTTGCGCGACGTCGGCAAGGCCTTCGGATTCAGCCAGGCCCAGGTCGACGGTCTCTCCAAGTTCGTCGACACCCACGATCCTGCTCAGCTTCGTCTCGATGCTCCCTTGCCCGAAGGCCTCACCGCCGATCTTCTCTACGACGTCTGCTGGCGTCTCGACGGGTTTCCACGTCATATCGGCATCCACTCCGGAGGCATGGTGATCGCCGACCGACCCCTCTGGCAGGTGGTGCCCCTGGAGTGGGGACGGATGGAGGGCCGCACGGTGATGCAATGGGATAAGGATGACTGTGCGTCGATCGGTGTCGTCAAGTTCGACCTGCTCGGGCTGGGAATGCTCAACGCTCTCCACCTGACCGTCGACTACATCGCCGACGCCCACGGCGTCGAAATCGATCTCGCCACCATCCCCCAGGAGCCGGCTATCTATCACACCCTGACCAAAGCCGACACGGTGGGTCTGTTCCAGGTCGAGTCGCGAGCCCAGATGGCCACGCTTCCACGCATGAAACCCCGCACTTTCTACGACCTGGCGGTGGAGGTGGCGCTGATCCGACCGGGGCCGATCCAGGGCCAGTCGGTCCATCCCTATCTGCGGCGGCGCAACGGGGAAGAGCCCATCAGATATCCGCATCCTCTCACCGTGCCGATCCTCGAAAAGACCATGGGCGTGCCGATCTTCCAGGAGCAGTTGATGGAACTGGCCAGGGTGTGCGCCGGTTTTGACGGTGGTCAGTCCGACCGGTTGCGCCAGGCAATGACTCATAAACGATCGGAGAAGGCGATGGAGCGCCTGCGGGAGGAGGTCTTCACCGGGATGGCCGGCCAGGGGGTGGTGGGAGCGGCCGCGGAGGAGATCTGGGAGAAGCTGCAGGGCTTCGCCCATTTCGGCTTCCCTGAAAGCCATTCGGTCAGCTTCGCCTACATCGTCTACATGTCCGCCTGGTTGAGGTATCACTGGCCAGCCGAGTTCCTGGCCGGGTTGCTCAACGCCCAGCCGATGGGCTTCTACAGCCCCAACTCACTGGTCCAGGACTCCCAACGCCACGGTGTGATGGTGCTCGAACCTTGCATCAACCGATCGTTTCACGACTGCACGATCGAAGCTGCCCAGGCCGACATCGACGACACCATCTCCTACTACGGCACCTCCTGGCGGCGGGGAAGGGGCCCGGTGGAAGACCCGATACGGTCGGCGGTGGCGGTACGGATGGGTCTTCGCTATATCCGCAACCTGGGGGAATCGGAGATCGACCGCATCGAGGCAGCCCGGCAGTTGGGAGGTTCCTTCACCAGTCCCCAGGATCTGGCCCACCGCACCGGCTTGCCGGTGGACGCCCTCGAGGGGTTAGCGGCGGCCGGTGCGCTGGCTGATCTGGGGTTGGAGCGTAGGGAGGGCTTATGGGCGGCCGGGGCCCTGGCCGAGATCTCCCCGGCCAGGTTGTCACTGGCCCCCGGACTCGACCCACCCCTGTTGGCGCCGATGGGAGTGGAGGAGTCTCACCAGGCGGACCTGTGGTCGACCGGGGTCTCCAACTCTCATCCGATCCAGTTCATCCGGAAGGAACTGGCGGCGGAGGGTTGCATCTCGGCGATGGAGGCCCTGGAGATGCGCCGCCACGGGGTTCCGGTCAAAGTGGGTGGGATGGTGACCCATCGCCAGCGACCGGGAACCGCCCGCGGGGTGATCTTCTTCAACCTGGAGGACGAAACCGGGATGTTGAACGTGGTGGTTCTACCCGAGATCTGGACCAAGTATCGAGACGAAGCCCGCCGTTACCCCGCGGTGGTGATCGGGGGCCGTCTGGAGTACCGGGACGGAGTCACCAACCTGATGGCCCATCGGTTCAGACCGCTAAGTACGGCGGGATTGAAAGCGCGGGACTTTCGTTAGAGGCGTGAGGCGTGAGGCGTGAGACGTGAGTCCGGAATCCTCACTTCCATCTTCGGGTCAGTCTTGGCAGTCCCAGTAGTCCCAACCCTCACCCTGGTAGACGATGTGGGCCGCCACTTCGGTGCTGGCGGCCGGGTCGAAGATGTCGGTCGAGCCTGAGAGGTCGGCATCGCCGACCAGGTCATCCCAGTCTGCCGGATCTATCTGGAACAACCCGGCTGCCCCGGTGGAAGGGTTGATCGAGTCGATGTCGAAACGGGAGACACACCAGGCGAGGCGGACAGCCCGGTTGACGTCTCCGGAGGCGAAGAACGTCTCGACCAGGTCGCGCACTGCCACCGAATCGAGCCAGCCGGTCTCCATGGTCACGGGAGGGGTGGCCCCTCCAGCCGAGGCCGGGGCGGATGCGGGGGCAGATGGAGGTGCCTCCGTCACCACGGTGGCGGTGTCGACGGTTCCCGCCAGCGCCAGCCAGCCTTGTCCTGACACCGCGCCAGCAGCAACGCCCCAGGAGTTGTTCGTGGAGACAGCGCTGAGCTCCGGAGACCCGGAATCAGCCGAGAAAGCAGCAAAGCCGACGATCGCCAACAAGGCCACCGCAGTCCAGCCGCAAAGATATACGAACCGATGAAAACTCATACTCCGCCCCTCGCCGTCCCAGGGGAACCTGGACGTCTGCCCGAAGGTTTCAAAAGGTTATACACAGGGGGTCCGACCGGGCAACCCGGAGGGGGGTTTTCCTAGCCCGTGATAGAGGCCAAAACCGCCGAAAAAGCGGGGTCGATCGGGTCGAGCACGGCCCCGTGGGTGGCGTCAATCTCAACCTCATCGACCTCGTCGCCAGCTTGGCGGGCGGCGGTTGCGTATTCGCGGGCGTACGGGGCGCTGACCAAAGCATCGTGGCGACATGAGACGAGCCTGGTCACAACTCCGGTCGGCACACGATGACAGGGGCTGAACTCCTCAGCGTGCGGTCGGCGGTGCCCTAAGAGGCGGGGGATTGTTTCATCGCCGAGACCCTCCTCCCCGGCTCGGACCAGATCGGTGATCCCGGCTATCGAAGTCACTCTGGTTGGTCGCACAGGGAGTTTCTCCCCCGCCAGCCAGAGCGCCATGGTCCCTCCGGCTGAATGCCCGAGGACGTGCAGGCGATCGGCATCGATTCCCTCGAGGCCGGCAGCGACGGCGAACGCTGAGGAGGAGTCCGTAAAAGACTGCGGCCAGCCCCCGCCCTGGCCCAGCCTCCGGTATTCCACGTTGCACGTCACCCAACCCAGCCTGGTCAACTCCACGGCCCAGGCTTCGGTTGTGTCGCGGCTCCACTCATGGCGCCACAGCCCCCCGTGGAGTATTACGGCCAGGGGGGCAGGTCCCGTAGGAGGCTCCGGGCGTCGAACGTCGATGATCTGATCCGGGAAACCCCCGTAACGGATCACCTCCACCGGGTAGGTCGCCCGGTTGGCGAGGTGCAACAACGCCCATCTGTACCCCTGAATACCCCGGCCGTAGATGCTGGCAACGCAAGCCGGGCTGACCACCGAGTGGTGCCGCCACGACTCCCTCTCGCGAATGTTGGAAATGTGGACCTCGACGGCTGGAACCTTCACTGCGGCCAAAGCGTCATGAA
>CAYYRT010000384.1:0-5554 GCA_964474055.1 uncultured Acidimicrobiaceae bacterium
GAGGGAGCAGGTGCGCGCCCGGCTGGCCGAGGGCCGCCTCCCCACTGTCGCCGGGGTGTCCCAGTCCCATCGAGGGACCGGCCGACCCTGCATCGTCTGCCGCCGTGCGGTAGAACCCATCGAGGTCGAGCGCGAAGTAACGGGCTGCTCAGGCGTCGTCCTGACCGCTCATGAGGCGTGCTACAGGCCGTGGCGGGAGGAGTCGAGGGTGTGGCGCGACCTCGTCGCAGTTGGCGAGTCCGCTGATCGGTCGGGCGCGACGGACGGGGGCCGGACATGAGCGGAATGACCGACCGCACGCAGCGGGATGTTCGTAAGTGTCTGGGGTGCGGCCAAGAGCGCGCCTCGGTGAAGAAGCCGGAAGAGGGCCAGGCGTCGGTGTACTACCAGTGCCTCGTGTGTCAGCCAGGTTGGTCAGCGCGCAGGGCGTAGAACGCCGCCATTCAAGCCGCCGCCGACTCGCCCCGGAAGCCGAGCGCGTCTTGTTGTAAGGCGGGGGCCACGGGTTAAACAGGTGGACAGTCAGCGGGCGTAATAGGCCCTTCGCGCGGCGTTCCGCGTGATGCTCTCGACTACCACCCCGCCACCACTGTCACGCCCATAGGTGATCGTGACGAGATCTTCAGAATCGAACTGTTCCAAGCTCAGTCCATTCGCGAGCGATAGGCGGGTACTGTCGCCAAGGATGATATGGCCCGTGTGCTGTTCCTTGATCCTGGCGACCATGACCCCCGTAAGCCCCGTCACCATGGCCGGAGTGTCCTTCCAAGAAGCGAGGAAGTCTATTGGACTTTGGGCCTAGGCATCCCCCTTGACGGCGCGAGTTGCGGGCCGCTTCTTCTTCCTCTTCTTCGCCGCTACAAGAAGCATGGTCAGGGCGCTCCGCAGCTTGTTCACCCGAAGCGCGGCCAGCGCGATGCGCGCGATTATCGCCTGGGCGTCGCACGCGACGGTGAGCGGGGTACGGCTTGGCGCCGGCACCCGCCCGGCGGTCACGGAGGACGATGCGTGGGCCATCCAGCGCGAGGTGCCCCTGGTCGAGGCAGTCGCGTCCATGTCGTGGGCCCGGGTGCACCTGGTGTACGGGAACCAGAACTGGGCCAGCATGCTGCTGGGAGTCACCCCGGAATACCTCCCGGTCCGCAGCTGGGACGTCCTGGCCGGGCGCGCAATCACCCCGAGCGAGTTCGAGAGAGCGGCCAAGGTGGTGCTGATCGGCTTGACGGTGGCCGACAATCTGTTCGGCAGCGAGAATCCGGTGGGACAGGAGATCCGGGTCCAGAGAATTCCGTTCACCGTGGTCGGGGTCCTGGCCCGCAAGGGCCAGACCACCTCGGGTCAGGACCAGGACGACCATATTCTGGTCCCGCTCTCCACCGCGCGGCGCAACATCCTGGGTCACACGCCGGGGAAGCGGCGGGTGGTCGGCACCATCACGATGAAGATCCGCGAGGAGCATCTCATGCAGGCGGCCGAGCAAGAGATCCGCGAGCTCCTCCGCCAGCGCCACCGGCTCCAGCCCCATCAGGAGGACGATTTCACGCTCCGCAACCAGGCCGAGGTGCGCGAGTCGCACGAGGCCTCCTCTCGGGTGCTGACCTCCCTGCTGGCCGCCATCGCATCGATCTCCCTGCTGATCGGGGGGGTCGGGATCATGAACATCATGCTGGTCTCGGTGGCCGAGCGGACGCGCGAGATCGGGCTGCGGATGGCGGTGGGAGCTCGCCCCCGCGACATCGCCGTCCAGTTCCTGGTGGAAGCGGTAACCCTGTCGCTGGCGGGCGGGCTCGTGGGGATCGGACTCGGTCTCGCGGCCTCGCACACCATCGGACATCTCGCACAGTAGCGGACGATCATCGAGCCGCAGGCCGTCGTGATGGCCTTCGGGTTCGCGGCGGTGGTGGGGATCACCTCCGGCTTCTATCCGGCGCGGAAGGCGGCGAGGGTGCAACCGATCGATGCGCTCCGGCACGAATGATCGCAGCGCGTTGGCCGGGCCGGGCCGGCGCCGGAGACATGCGGCGAAGTAGCTCAGTCCGCTCTTGAACGCCCGCCTCTCCTTCCCCGACTTCTGCCCGTGGTGGTGGGCAGACGCGGACC
This sequence comes from uncultured Acidimicrobiaceae bacterium, assembly GCA_964474055.1. GTDB lineage: Bacteria > Actinomycetota > Acidimicrobiia > Spongiisociales > ZC4RG35 > JAICND01. Next base: position 2,101 of record CAYYRT010000384.1, read on the forward strand.
GTGCAGACGGAGGTCAGAGAATTGTTGTAGTCTCGGCGGGCCGGAGAGGCATTCTCCATCGAGGGCTGTCCTATTTCGCGCGCCCTACGCGACACGTGCTCGATCTGATGAGGTTTGCAGCCCGGTCTTGAAGGCCTCTAGTAGTGCCTGTCGAGTCTTCCTGCTTATACGCACTTTCCTCCGTTCGATCTGCTTCACGAGGGACAAGCTTAGCCCCGCTAACCTTGATAACTCTTTCTGAGTCAAACCCCGTTTTGCTCGAAACGCCTTGAGCCCTTGCGCAGTCGAAAAGCTTCGATGTAGGCGGACCCAATCGGGCCCGAGTTCTCGCTTCTTCCGGTTCCTCCAGGCCTTCCGGAGATCCTCGCCGCAGTCGTCGCAATAGCGGCATTTCTCGTCCTCTGGATTCGGAACCGGCAGGACCCCACATGCCATACACGTCCGCCCCGCCGACACACGACCATTGGAGGCGAGGGGCCGGGGTGACCATAGGCGCCGAAGCTTTCGCGGTTGTTCGACTAGCGCCCCGGCCTCATCGAAATAGATGCGCCGGTGGGACGCCGAACACTCGTCGTCGGAACTTGGACAGAAGAGCCGAAAGAGATGACGCCCAGCCAGGTCCCGCCACTCCCCAGAGCTTCGCAAGCTGGCGCCACATGCAGAGCAAGAAGGCCGGCGACCCCACGGAAACGTCTTCCTCAAACTTCTAGTCCCACGCTGGACGGGAACATCCCGCCCACGATCATCGAGAAACCGGCGGGTTGTGCGGTGCACAGGACAGAAAAACTGTAGCGGCTGTTGGGACCGTTGCTCGGGTCGGCCTCGATGAAGTCTCCCCTGGCAACGCATCGGCCGACCACAGCCAGCCTCACGGCATCGAGGTCGGTCAAAGGGGAATCGCTTCTTCCGGTGTGACCGAAGATTTGCGGCGGCGAGTTCTTCAGCCGAAATCCGGCGCCCACTAACGGTCCAGAGCTCCTGAGATTCCGATCGAGGACAATCAGGACAGATGAATGGAATCACCATTCCGAGAACCTTGTGTCTCCGCCGGTTGCCTATCGTTTTCTCTCGTAGATGGAGTGGGCACTGTGGCCGGGCAAACTTGAGATCAAACCATTTCCCGCCTCTAAGTGTGACTGGGTCTCCGTCATGCGTATACGATTGAGACGTTCGGCAGCGCTTGCAGATCAACTTGAAGCCGTCAGGCCCGGTCGTCTTGCTCTTCCAGTGCTGCACAATGCGCGCTGTGCCGCACTGAGGGCACGGGCGCTCAAGATCGAAGGGGAGCGCAATCCGAGGCCTCTTCGCTCTTTCCGCTCGCTCCCTCCTCAGATCGTCTGCGGTCACACGCACTAGGCGGCTGCCGCTACGCTCCCACCACTGAGATCTTCCCCACGCGTCACAACTTGCGTCAGTGCACCGAAACAGGTAGCGGCCGTTGCTTGGATGGCTGAGGCGTCGCGCCCAGGCCAGCGGCTTTCGACAGGCGGAGCACTCAGCATCCGCCCTAGACAACCCGCCTGGAAGGCCTAGCCGGCGCACCCGACGATCGCGGGGCACATGCATAGGTCGGCGGCCGGTCGCGGTGAACAGGCCACTCTTCCCGCACGACCGACACTTCAGCCTAACGAGCGGACCGAGTGTCGGGTCAGGTGCTCGGCGCTCCTGTTCGGCCGGCTTGTCGCCTAAGCCCAGATAGTGCTCGGCGCCCCGCTTGCTGCACCAAGGACATAGCGGACGCGGGTAGGGAAGACCCCATCGTTTGGGTCTGTGGATTTGTCCCTCCTTGTCCCTCTTGTCTCTAGCAGCCGCTCTGGAAGCGGATTCTACCAAACGTTCTGGCGGGGCTAAAGGGAATTCCGTAGCGATTCCAATGTTTGGTAATGGTAGGTCATGGGGCAAGGAGTATGAACCCTGACGGACGTGCTGACGAGCTTGCTCGCGAGGCTGACGATCCCGTTTGTCGGCTCGCCAATCTCTATGCCGGCCGTCGCGACGTACAGGGCGCCGAGGGTGGAGTCTGCCTGAAGAGGCGGGTCACCTTGGGTCACTATCGCGGCCACCTACAGGGCGACATCGTCCTGGGGATCTACCCTGTGATGCCCGATGGTACCTGTGCCTGGGCTGCCGTAGACATCGACACCGGCGTCTTCGCCGGCGCACTCGAGCTGCAGCGACTCCTCCGGGACCACAACCTTCCCGCGATCGTCTTGACGTCCCGCGCGAAGGGCTTCCACGTGACCGTGTTCTTCGCGGGATGGGCCTCGGCGCGTCATGTACGTCGGGTGCTCCGGGCCTTGTCCGAGGAGGCTGGCCTCCCGTCACACACGGAGGTCTTCCCCAAGGCCGACACCGCGGACACGATCGGCGCCGGGAACTATCTCCGGCTGCCCTATCCTGGCGCGCTGCCGAAGGCCCGACCGGGACGGTATACCGCGGTCCCTGGGCGCCGCGTGGCACTGGACCCGATAGATCCCAGCCGCTGGCTCTCACTGATGGAGTTTCTAACGCTCGCGGAGTCCTCCCGTGTGACGCCCGACGCCCTCGATGGCGTGCATGAGACGCTCGGGCTCGACGAGCGCGATCTCCTGGGCGTCCAGCACTCCGACCCCCCTGAAGGGTCGAGTCCGAAGCAGGATCCCGGCGCGCTCGGTCTCTCACGGGAACTGACCGTGCTGGTTCGCGATGGTTGGTCGCCGGCATCCAAGTACCCGTCGCGCAGCGAGGCGCAGCAGGCCGTCGTGAACGGGCTGGTGCACGCCGGGCACGGGGATCTGGCGATTCAGGCCGTGCTGCGTTGCCCAGACTACGGGATCAGCGCGCGGGCGCTCGAAAGCACGCCGAGGAAGTTGGCAACCGACATCGATCGGTGCATCCAGAAGGCCCGAACCACCCATCTCGGCCGGTCGAAGGCACAGCCGCCCCAGTTCCAGGCGGTCGAACTCCACCGCAGCCTGCGTGACGCGGCGATGCCGCCGCTCGCCTGGCCTATCGTGTTCGAGATCATGGCAACCACGGACTATGCGACGGGCCTGAGCCTCATGACGGCGCCGTCACTCGCCAGGCGCTTCGGGATCGGCCCGGCCACGGTTTACCGGGTCTTGAGCCAGTTGCGCGCTGCGGGCTTCTTGGAGCCAGTTCGGCTGGCTCGACCGGCCGGACGATGGAGTCGTGTCGCGCATCGGCTCATAGCAAGCCCGACCCACCCTACCCCCCTGAGCTCAACGCTCCCAACTAGAGCAGCAGGGAGTGTGAGATATGAGAAGGCTATCACCAGTGAGAGACGGTCGAAGGATCAGCGAGCAGAATCAAGCCGTTGCTCGCGGCCGTCCCTCACCAGTGAGACACGGCACCGTCTATCACCAGTGAGAGACGGTGAGATGGCCGGCCGTGCAGGGTGGTGTCCCGCTTGATGTGGAAAATCGGGAACGGCGTCCTTCCGGCTCCTGAGCGC
>CAYYRT010000385.1:0-13821 GCA_964474055.1 uncultured Acidimicrobiaceae bacterium
TGGATCGACGAACCGGCGATTTGCCGTGATTGTGTCCTCGTCTGCATACAGATAATCGATGCCTGGATCAGCCTCGAGACGTGATGCCGCCAAGTAGAGGGCGTCAATTGCAAGCTCATCGTCTTGATCCAAAAAGCTGAGAAACTCACCACGGCACGACTCGATACCAACGTTGGTGACCCGGGCGGCCGTGGCATGCTCCGACGCCGTGATCGTCTCGATTCGAGGGTCGCGCCGGACCCGCTTGTGAAGTGCCGCCGTCGCTCGTTCATCGACTTGTCCGCCGACGACGAGCACCATCTGCCAGCGCTCATAAGTCTGTGATTGCACCGAGGAGATGCACCTGACGAGATTCCTGGTCGGCGAACGAACAATGGGCACGACTACCGAAAACAGAGGTCCGTCCGGGTGCACGGCGGCCCTCGCAGTCTTAACCCGTGATTTGAGGTGGTTTCTGAACCAGGCGTCGTAGTTTGCGAAGGTCTTGTCGGGTCGACGGGCGTGAACTACCCCGGATACGTATCGGACGGCACCCGGCGGGCCCGATTGGAAAAGAGACCTTGCGCTGCCTTGGAGGACTTCAAGGAGCCTCCTTGCATACCATCGGAATTGGTTAATCACCTTCGGCAACTAATCGGTCACTCGGGGAAAATTGGAATTGGTCGATCCGTTCGATGTGACGGAGTTTTATACAGTAGGGGGCGTAGGTCCGATCGTCGTTGCGCCGACATTCGGCTTTAGGAAGGTAGTCCTCATTGAAAGATTTGCCGGAACCGCAGGAAACCCTGGCGGAAGCACGTGGTCTCATGGCCACCCAGGAGAGCCACAAAGCGACCGGTTGGTCACAAGAGCTCCGCGTCTCGTTGCTGGCGTCCCTGGCCGGCCTGCCGTTGTTGGTGTGGTGGATCGGGTGGTTCCCGGGATTCGCCTCGTTCGACACCATTGCTCAACTCGGTCAAGCCGCCTCGAACACATACTTCAGCCAACACCCTGTCATCCACACGATTCTCTTGGATGTGTCATGGAGCCTGTTTGGATCTCCGGGCTACCTTGGCCTTGCTCAGGTTTTGGCGTTGACGGTGCTACTGGTCGTCATCGTCCGCAGGTTGGTGCGCATCGGCGTTCATCCCTGGCTGGCTGTGGGATCAGCCTGGTTCGTCTCGTCGTTGCCGGCGGTCGGCGCTACGACCGTCGCGTTGTGGAAAGACATCCCTTTTGCCCTTGGTCTTCTCTGGGTTTTTGCCGAACTTCTTGTTCTGGCGCACGAAGGCAAGTCGGGTTGGGAGCGACCGTGGGCTCCGGCCCGAATGGGCTTGGCTCTTGCGGTCGTATGGCTCTTTCGCCACAACGGGTTTCTAACCGTCGTGCCCCTGCTCTTGATCCTGGCGTTCATCGCCAGGCGGCGGTTGCTGCCTGCCCTCGGTGTGTTCGTCACCACGCTCCTATTGGTCCTGGGACTCCTTTACCGAGCCCTCGATGTAAATACGACTGACGTCGAGCCAGCCGGAGTCTTCATAGGTGATGTCGCGGCAGTGGTGAATAACCGACCGGACGTGTTGGAGGAGTCGGACTTTGCTGTCATCGAGGGGATCGCTCCCTTGGAGGTTTGGCAGGATGCCTACCGATGCGACGACAGCACTCCACTCCTCACCCACCCGATGTTCAACGGCCAGGCAGTAGGCGCTGATGCCGCCGGTTTCAGGAGTGTGATTTGGAGGGCGGTCACCCGAGCGCCGACGGCCATCGTTGGCCATCGGACGTGTGTCGGCTGGTTCCTGTTCGTCCCATGGACAAGACCTGGCGGGTTTCTGCATCGACCCCCTTTCGAGATCTATCCCAACGATCTCGGAATCGTCCGCGACCCGCTGTCGGGCCGGGCCTATCAATTCACCAAGGCGATCTATGTGTGGGCAGAGGTGGATTCGCGTCTCTGGTTCACCTGGAGTCCCGCCCTACCTTTGGTATCAGCGCTGGCCGGATATGGGGTGCTGACGACACGCCGAAAGTGGCGCCGCTGGGTGCTGCCGGGCGCCGCCCTCTTCATCCACACCTTGAATGTGGTTGCCACCAGTCCGGACCATGAAGTCCGATACGCCTTCCCGCTGTATCTCGTGGCGTTGATGTCGTTACCCCTTCTGGCTTCGGTGCTCTCAGGGCAATTGGACAATCGCGAGGAACCCCCAGTTCCGCTGTGACCATCGTTTCTGACCGACCCGTTGTCCGCCGCGGTCTCCTGATCGTCGCAGCGTTAGTTCTGGTTGGCGCCCGGGTTGCACTAGGAATAGGGGCGTGGAATCCAGGTTCGAGCGCGCTCACCTGGGACGACTTCACGCGGGTGGCACAGGCACGCGCCTGGGCCGTTGACCCAGTCCTGGTTCCAGACCTCGTATGGTTGCCCCTTCACACGTGGGTGTTGGGTTCGGCGTTCATGTTGTTTGGAGATTTCTTCGAGCAGAGTCCGATGGCGCTGGCAGCTGTTGTTCACACGATCGCGTTGATCGCCTCCGCCGCAGTTGTCGGCCGCACCGCAATGCTGCTGCTCTCACCTACCGCGGTGTGGGAGGTTCGTGTCGGCGGAGGGGAACCTCGACGGGAGATTGTCACCGGGCTGAGTCCAACCTCCGCCATGGGCGGGTTGCTCGTTTTTGCAGCAATGCTTTTCTCCCCTTGGGGGTTTTACCTCTCCCTCTCGGGGCTCGGAGAGACCCTCTATTACCTCGCAGTAGCCGTTGCCTTTTACGGAGTTGTGCAGTGGACCCGAAAACGGTCGTTGGGCAGCCTCGTGGTTGCTGCAATCGGTATCAGCGCCGGGTGCGCCCTCCGTTATGAGGGTTGGTGGCTGGCGGTGTCCTGGGCTGGGGTGTTGCTGTTCACGGAAATGAGAACACGAGGGCTGAGGAACATCCCGGTAGGCGTGTGGTTAGCGGCCGGTGCTCCTTTCCTAGTTCCCGCCGCCTGGATGGCCGTGAACCTCAACCTGACGGGGAGCCCCATCTTCTTCGCCACGGAGTCGGCTCGTTATTTCCTCTCTGCCTACGGCGCCCTCGAGAGCATTCGTGCCCGCGTGTTGTATTACCCGCTGTCATTGCTCAGGTCGGCGCCTCTGCTGGTCTCCGGGCTAGTCGCACTGCTTTTCATCAATAGGGCCAACCCAGTTGTGCGGCGTCTGGGACTGGTCACCGGCATTCACCTCGTCCTGTTTTATGCAACCTCTCTCGTCTCCAGCGCGGTCGGTGCCTTCAACGAACGTTTCATGTTCGCTTTTGTGGTGGCATTGTTGCCGGTGCTGAGCACCGTGCCAGAGCTGCTGGCACGCATCCCGAGCCTGAATATCCGCCGATTGGTTACGACCGGCATGTTGTTGGTGGCGGTTTCGCTTACCACTGTTCGGCTGGCAGATCGTCCTATCGAATGGACTCACAGCCCGGATCTGCTGAGTCTCATCGAGCTGTTGGGCGAGGCTGCTCCCGCCGATCGACCCCTAGGGATCGTGATCGACCCGCGGATGGCCGGGGTCGAGTCGATCCCGATGGTCACTACCCACGGAGTGAAGCTGAAAGTGGTCAGCGCCGACGATCTCGCCATCGTTTCGCCGCACCAGCTGCCGCCAGGATGGGATGTGTATGTGTCGCGGCTGCCTGAGTTGGGTGACCCCATCGACCCGCCATCCGAGGTCATGATCGGCCGGTATGGCTTGTGGGGTCCCCTGGTAGATCGGATCGAGGTGAATGCCGCATCTTGCCCGTGCAGTGGTTGGGCCATTACGGACGAGAACGGTCGTGTTCGCCCTTTGGCGGTCGGACCCTACAACTGGATTGAGTTCACGGGCAACGATCCCGCCCCGGGAGCAGAGGCAGTGGTTGCCACCGAGCTGAGTCTTCCCGCTAATGCTGATGCGGTCGCGGTCGAGGTGAGGTCGTTGTACGGCCATGGCTTCAATCCCGGACGGGTGCGGGTTGAGGTTCGCGTAGCGGATGTAACGGTGGAGAGCTGGGACCTGGCCGAACCGAGCCGTTGGAGAACCGTGAGGATTGAGGTGCCAGCGGGGACATCGAAACTGGACTTGGAGGTTGCTGTCGTTGCCCAACCTAACCTCGAGCCCAATTGGGCGTGGGGACGAGTCTCCACGGTGCTGGTCGGATCGGTCGAGGTGTATCCATGAGTTCGGATGGACGAAAAGTCTCGGTCATAGCCACCGTCTTCAACGAAGCCGACACGATCGGAGCGCTGCTCGACTCCCTCGCCAAACAGACTCGACTCCCTGATGAGATCGTCGTGTCCGACGCCGGTTCCACCGATGGGACCCGGGAAATCCTGGCGACTGCCTCCCTCACCTCCCTCCGCGTGGTGGACGCCCCCGGCAACCGCTCGGTAGGGCGGAATGCAGCCATCGCCGCTGCCACCGGCGACCTGATTGCCTCCATTGATGGAGGCTGTATCGCGGAGCCGGAGTGGTTGGACCGCCTGATTCGACCCTTTTCCTCTGGTGCATCGTGGGTGGCTGGCTTTTACAGGACGAACGGTTCGACCGACCTCTCGACTTGCATCGGTCTGGTGATGGTTTACGTGGAAGAGGAGGTGCGACAGAGTCGGGAGGTGTTCCTTCCCTCGGCACGGTCTGTCGCCTTCACCCGCGAGCTGTGGGAGGAAGTGGGTGGTTTTCCCGATCATGTCGAGTTTGCCGAGGACACTCTCTATGGGGAGCGCCTGCTGGCGGCTGGCCATCGACCAACTCTCGCGTTGGACGCCGTTGTCCTCTGGACGCCGCCCGTGAACTTGCGCGTCCTGGCCCGTACCGCTTTTCGATGGGGCGCCGGTGACGCCGATGCAGGCATTCGCGGTTGGGTGTACAAGCGCATCCTGGTTGGGTATGGGGGAGCGGCTCTAGCCACGGCCGCAGCTGCCTTTGTTGTACCGGAGTTGGCCTGGGTTGGTCCGATCGTGGTGTTGATCGACACGGTCCGCAGGACCCGATACAAGTACCAGTCCGCTCCAAAGCCGGCGGGATGGGTGCTGGTGCCCCTTTCTCACATTGTTTCGACGTACTGTGCCTTGATCGGCTTTCTGAGTCACCACCGATGGAGGGACGACTAGAGGATTCGAACCTGTCGTCTGTGGTGGGCTGCGGGCCGGCGCTTGACTGCGGCCTCGGGACAGCTCACTGGTGCCAATTGCAGGCCGGCGGCGGAAAAGAGTTGTTCCAGACGATGTCCCCATGAGTGTTCGGCGAGAACCTTTTGACGGTCGGGCTTATAACTCTCCAATGCGTCCCGCACCGCCTCGGTCAGATCGGAGGCAATAAAGACACCATCCAGCCCTTCCAACGCCCGCAGTGGTGGCGCGGCTACCGGAACCCCGGCGGCGAGATACTCATAAGCCTTCAGAGGGCTCACCGCGTGAGTGACGTCCGATACCACAAAGGGGATGATGCCGACGTCGAATCTCGCTACGTAGGCAAGTAGTTCGGACTGAGCCTTGAGCCCGAGGAAGACGACGTTGGTCGGTAGTGGACGCCGCCCCCGCTCATCCCCTATCACCAAGACCCGCGCTTCCGGGAAGGTAGTGGCGACCCGGGCAAGGGCGCCCCAATCGAACCAATCGCCGTAGAGGGACCCGTGATAGCCGATCACCGGCCCGTCCCCTGGAGGGAAGTCCGCAGGGCGTGGTCCGGGGTCGCCCCCGAACATCACCTCGCTTACCCCGTTGGGAACCAGTGTGACCTTCCGGCCGGATCTCTCCATGAGCAGACTGACCAGGTCGGGTGCGGTTGCCACCAGAGTGTGGGCTGCGCCGATCACGACCATCTCGTCATCCAGTCGGAACCAGCTACCCCCCAGAGACCGCGACGACCAATAGTCGATGAGGTCATACACAACCGAGAAGCCTGCCGAGGCCAACCCGGCCAGAGGGGCGATGAGCTGGCCGATCGGGAGTTCGACGATTACAAGTCGAGTTTCGTTGATCGCTCGCGCGGCGAGGGTTCCCGCGTCGAACCTCGCCAGTTGGACCTGTTCGAGGTGTGGATGTAGGAACCGCAGTCCCAAGTCGACCGATTCGGTGGACTCGAACGCATTGACATACATGACATGGTGCCCGCGCCGCAGCAGTTCAAGGGCCAACTGGGCGCTTCTGCTCCCGCCTCCGACGTCGTGGAGGGGAATCGCCCCGAAGATGACGGTCACGGGATCTGTGATGGGATCGGTACGACCACGGGGTCGATGTTCACCCGGTATGGGGAGGAGACCCAACCGTCGGCCCGCCGCGCTGAGCCGATCGGCGAGGATCGGTGCTCGCGGCTGCTGGGTAGGCAGCCCGCCTGTCTCACGCCAGACCATCCCCCACGTCGCCACCAGGATGGGCTCGGTGGCAGGTTCTGCACGGATTCGATGCCACAACGATGGAGGAGGGGTACGTGCAACGAGGACGGCATCAAGACCGAACTCGGTCAAAGCCGATGCGGCCCGTGAGCCGTAGCGTTCGACGGCGATTGGATCACCCGTTACGACGATCTCGGCGGCAGCGGGTTTGAACGAAGGGTCGCCGTCGTCAGCCACCAGGTACGGCCGGACCTGCGAGCTTACGTGCGCGACGGCGACCTGATAGGTGTCCGGGGTCACGGCCGCCCATCGCCGGGCCTCCGACCCATTTGATGTCAGGACCAGAACGTTGTTGCGGTTGTGTCGAGACTGCTGGCGTAGTCGCAACCGCGCTATGAGGGGGTCGGGCACCAGCGGGCGTATCAACCGCTTCAGCGAGTAGATGAGCCAGGTCACGTCGCTAGGAGCCAGTCGGGGGCGCGTCCGTCTTCCTCCGGAGGCTGGCGTTGCACCGGGAGATCCAGACCGATGGCCTCGAGCTCGTCGCCGATGTCCCATCCTGGCTGGGGAAAAGCTCCCGCTCCGAGTGGGTCGTCGTCAATCACGGTGATCGTGGCGTCTACCTCAACGACAGACCGATGAGGGGCGGCCCGATCGACCACGGTCCAGTGTCTCCAAAGGACGGGCCGTGATGCACCGATCGGACCCGCTCCCATCGCTTCGGGGTGTTCTTCGAGGGCGTATGCCATCCGGGCAAGCGCATCGGGGTCGACTCGACCTACCACGTCGGCAACGATCAGGAACTTGCCGGTTGCGGCGGCTACTGCTTCTGCCAAGGTTCCTGTCGGGCCCCGACATCCCCATCCTCTCTGGTGGGCAAGGGCAGCAGCCAGGGTGTTGTCGTCGATTGACACCAACTCAGCATCGTCGATGACCCACCGAGAGACCGCCACCACTTGCTCGGAGGTAAGAATTATGGACACCCACGGATACCACTGAAGCTTCAGGTCCTGCACACCTTCTGCGTTGTAGAGATCCGGGTGACGGTGGACGATTTCAGCTCGCCCCTGCTCAAAGCGCGCCTCCGTGTCGACGCTCATGGAGATGCCGTGTTTGCGATAGCGGAACAGAGGGCGCCGCACCACGGTCTCGGCCCACCCTGCTCGAAGGAGCCTCATCCACAGCTCCCAGTCCTCGTGCCCGTCTTTCATCGATTCGTCATACCCCCCCAAGCTGGCCCAGGCCTGCCGACGCATCACCACACAACCGATGATCGGATTGGAGAGGAGCATTTGGTAAGGATTGAACGGTCGGGTTACGAAGAGGGCGTGTTGTTCGCCAAAAAGCTCAGTCCAGCAATGGGCGTAAGCGGCCGCCGGGTTTCGATCAAGGGCGTTGACCAGTTCCAGAAGGTAATCGGGAGCGAGTTCATCATCTGCATCGAGAGGAACCAGGAGTGGTGCTCGTGCCATCTTCATGCCGGCGTTGCGAGCGGCCGGGAGGCCACGATTCTCCTGTCGGAGTAGCCGGGTCCTGGGCCATTCGAGCTGGTCGAGAATCGCAATCGTTTCCGGATCGCGCGATCCATCGTCAACGACTACAACCTCGAAGTACGGAAAGGTTTGTTCGAAGACGCTCATCAGCGCATCCTCGAGGAAACGTCCCTGATCGAAACACGGGATGACGATGGTGACCAACGGGTCATCTATCTCGGGAAAGTCACCACGGTCGATTCGGTTTCGGACCGAGGCGAAACGGTCCTGCCGCTCTCGCCTGGCGGCTTCTTCCCGCCAGCTTGCAACACTTCGCACCCGGTCCTTGATCGACTGAGGAACCATCCGCACCGCACCCCGGGCGAGCGGGGCTGGCAAGGTCCGAAAGGCTCGGCGAACCAGGCGAGCAACACCCGTCCTACGGGGAGCGGTGAAAGTTGTCTCTTCGAACCGTTTGACTGCGGCCGTGGCAAGACCCGCCTGCGAACGTGGATGTCGAGGAGCGGGCAGGCCAGATCGGTAGACCGCTAAGGGGTCTCCTTTCCGAGGTGGTGGAGCTTCGGTGAGTCTTTTCCTGAGGGGCTCCTCACCGATGAGCCGCTCGATGGCGGCTTCGAGACCGGCGACCGACGGCTCAAATAGCAATGCCCCGGATTCTTCGCCGAGGTAGCCGCGAAAGGCAGGAAGGTCGGGAAGGACCACTGGTAAGCCCAAACCTCGCACCTCATGCGCCGCCAGGCTGAAGCTTTCGAAACTGCCCGGCAAGACCACCATCCACGCCGAGGCCAATGCTGCACTCAGTTGGTTGCGGTCGATGGCGCCCTCAAACCGAAATCGATCGGCTAAGTGGTCGGGGATACGGCTTTTGACCCCCTCCTCTATGGGCCCTCCAGTCTCAGCGCTCCAACCGTCCGGGCCGATCAAGCGCATAACCGCGTCGGGGTGACGCGACAGCACGCCCATGGCGGCAGACACGAAATCTTGGGCTCCCTTCCCCTCGGCCGACCGGCCGTAGAAGACAACCTCGGGTGTCGATGTCGGATCCAAAGGGACCGGCTCCAGCACGGGGACTGGTGGTTCTCCAATCACCACCCTGACGGGTTCGAGTTGGTATCGGTCGATGGCCAGGTGGCGCAAGCCTTCCGACGGCGCGAGCACCGTGTCAGCCATACGGAAGGCCTCGGTTTCCATAACAGATACCGGGACGATGTCTTCGGGCAATACGCCGATCGATTCGAACACCAGGTCGGCCGGCCCGTGCATACGGACTCCGATCCGTGTCCTTTCAAGCCCGAGTTGGCCGCGGTCGACCAGAGTTTTGTAAGCGAGACCGTCGAAGTCCTGAAACTCGAAGAGATCAACTGAATCCGTATGGGCAAAGGCTGCTACTGCCCGGGCAGCCGCATGGGATCGGGCCAGAAACGGGCTTAGATCCTTCGGGGCCCCAGCTGGAGAGACCAGCTCCACCTCGGAGGGAAGTCCATCCGGTCTTGCCTCACTAACAAGGAGTATGTGGACGAGGTGACCATCGGCTTGCAGGCGCTCGCTAAGCAGCCGGACGACCGTGCCGGCGCCACCCGGCACAAACGGGTCCAGCTCGGTGGTGACAAAAATGACCTTCATCGGCGGCGCCCAGGGTGAAGCCGAACGCCTATTTCAGCCGCCAGTGGGCACGCAGTCCACGCAATCCAGCTCAGACAGACCCGCTGGGCTAATCGACGACTTCCCGACGAAGGGGCGAACCTGGATTGGCTGGGCAAGACCGAACGGGATGGCATGGTCGGCAATCCCCTGGGTGTTGGTGAGCCGCAAATACCAGTTTCCATCACGTGGACGGTAGAGCCCGACGGTGTCAGTTCCGTTGCCATCCCAGTCTCCGGCAAAGACAGCGTCGCCAGCTGTACCGTAGATGAAGTCGGCATCGGCGATTCCCTCGGTGAGGCTAAGCCGGTAATAGACCCGACCTGTGGACACCCGATGGAGGGCGACTTCGTCAATTCCGTTCCCATCGAGGTCGCCTGCGAAGGGTTGATCTCCGGGACTGCCGAAAAGGAAGGAGTAGTCGGCGGCACCCAAACCGCCGCCCTGCTCGCCTAGACGGTTGATGATGTAGAAGCGGGCCTCGGAGGGGCGATAAAGAGAGAGCGTGTCCTTGCCGTCGCCGTCCCAATCGCCCACCAGCGGAACATCACCCGAGTTGCCGAAGAAGAAAGTGAGATCAGCGATGCCTTGAGTATTGGTGTGGCGGAGGTAGGCGAAACCATCCCTTGGCCTATAGAGACCCGGGGTGGCAACACCATCTCCGTCCCAATCACCAAGGAATGGAATATCACCCGCATTGCCGTAAAAGAACGACGTCTCAGGAGGACCCCATTCCAGTTTCAAGCCAAAGCGCCAGAGCCCGGATCCGTTCACATACCCGATCTGATCGCAGACCGATTGGCAGATTGGGCCGGCATCGAAGTGGACGGGTTCATTAGGGGTGAACCATCGGTTGAGGTTGGCGATAGGGCGGTCGGGAACGCCTCCCAACCAGATACGAAGACGGTTGCCGGCGAGGATGTAGAGATCGGGCCGGCCGTCTCCATCCCAATCGCCCGGCATCACCACATCGGTCTCGCCAACCGCCATGTTGGTCTGGATGGTTTCGACCGGCCCCGTGTAGCCGCTGCTGGGGCTGTTCTTGACGACTCTGATAGTGGCCGCCTGGGTTCGGGAAACGGCCAATAGATCAGGGCGACCATCGACGTTGATGTCGGCGAGTACGAGGGCTTCGTTGGTTAGAGGTCCCAGCGACGTCTGTCCCGACGTGATCAGCTCAGTGAATCCAGACGCCGACGAGTAAACCTCTATCAGGCCCGTAGCCCGTCGCATCACGAAGAGGTCGGGGGACCAGTCGATGAAGTCAAGGGAGGTCAGGCCAAGTTCGGCGTCGGCCGACCAGGTGATCCCGGTGGTTACGGTGGCCGTGCGACCCGCGAAACGGTCGGAGTCATAGCGAACAGTCGCGGTGAGGGTCGGTCCGCTGGTATCGAAAGACCACAGGTCAGCGCGCCCGTCGAGATCGTGGTCGGCGAGGATCACCGGCCCCGAACCAACAGGAGTCGTCGAGGTTCGACGGATTCCCAGCCGATCGAAGTGATGAATGGCGCCGGCCACTTGCACCTGCCAGAAGCCGTCGACCGGTACCACGCCGTAGAGGTCGTCGGCCCCGTCGCGACGCCTGCCGGCCATCCCCCAGGCCGTCCCGGTCGAACTGACCGCGACGGTTTGGTCGAAGGCCAGGGTCGAATAGGAGGCTGCTGCGTTGAGAGGTGGGTAAGGGATTAGACGCAAATCGGGGCCGGGGGTAGCTGTCGGCCCTTGCCAGCTGAAGTGCATCGTGTCCTTCGAGCTCGCCCACGAGCCACCCCAACAGAACCCGGCCGCTTGCCAGGCATTGACGAACCAGGCTGGCATGTTGGTGATCAGCGCTCCGTCGGCCCGGAAAGGGTTGGCCGACGGATTCAGATCGAGAGCGTTGGCGAAGGCGTGTTGGGAGACCTGGCGCACGCCTGACACGGTCCGCCAGACCCAGGCAGCTCCCGTCGACACGTTGTAGTGGTTGCCGCTGGCGTTGAGGTTGGCCGTTACCTGTTGGAGCGCCGGCAGCGTGCGGTTGTGGACGCGATAGCTGTGACCCGATGGGGTCTTCCAGATCGAGGTCGAGTTAGCCACCTGGGTCCGGGTGCGTCCAAAGAAGTCGGCAAACGGGCCATAGACCTGTTCGGTGGAACCCAGAGAAGTGGAGGTGGCCTGGGGTCCGCGCATCCCGTAGGTTCCACACGACCCCGACTCCGTAAAGTTGGGGCCGGCGTCGCCGGCGGTTGAGGTGATAGCCCCTGCTGGAATCGTGGCGAGGGTGTTGAACGCGAGGAGGTAGACGAGAACCAAAGTCCAGGTCCGAAGTGGGCGCAGCTGACGATTGTCCATGGCGTTGGCACCTCCCCCAGAGGTTGAGTCCTGCTGCCTCTCACCACCGTTGGTGGCTCCCGTCAGGGTAGCCGCCTCAACCACTACTCGACCTTCGGACCTGGCGCATGCTCAAAGGTGGCCGGCAATTATCCTCCATACTTCATGAGTTTTCGGACGCGTTTTGCGCTGCGAACGGTGGCTTTCGATGGCCTGTGTTTGCTGATAGCTGGTGGCCTGGTATCGCTCTACCTGTTCGGGACCTGGCTTCCTTGGGCATCGCCTGAGTTGGTTCCACGCTTCAACCCGCGTCCAATGGTTGGCTTGCTGGTGGCTGGGGTCCTCGGCGGGAGTTGGTTGTCGATCAGGGTCGTAGAGAGGTCCTTCCCCCGGCCCAGCTACCCCCGAGCATTTACGACGGTCATCTTCGCGTTGCTCCTGGTGGCGACTGCGAGCTTCTTCCTGCGGACTTACTACTCAGGGCGCTACACCACCTTGACGCTGTCTGTCTGGCTGATCCTGGCGCTAGCCCATCGGGCGGTTCGACGGCAGACGCGTTGGGAGGAAAAGTTGGTTGTCATTACCGACGAGAAGGGTCTGGCCGACGATCTCGCCGAAGCACCGCAAGCCAACGTAGTCGACATCCTCGACCCCCGTGGTGAACCACCCGTGACGAGTCTCCCGCCAGGCACCACCCTCGTCCTTGACCTCAGGGCAGCCCTCTCGGACGGGATGGCGCGCTTTGTGTCGTCGAGCACGATGGCCGGCTACGAGGTGCGGGCCTTGAGCAACGTCTACGAGGAGCACACGGGCCGCTTCCCGCTGGTCCATCTGGCCGAGGGTTGGGAGATTTCAGTGCCGTTGGAGCGAATGGCGCCATACGCGCCGTTCAAGCGCGTCGTGGAAGCCACTTTGGTTGTTGCGACCAGTCCCCTGTGGCTCCTCTTGGGTGCGATGACCTGGGTGGCAATCCGTCTGGATAGTCCAGGCCCGGCCCTCTTCCATCAGCGGCGGGCGGGCCGGAACGACGAGCCTTTCACGATGTTCAAGTTCCGCACCATGGTGGAAGGTGCCGACGACGACGGGCCCATGTTCACGGCACTGGATGATCCCCGCATCACGCGGGTAGGCCGTTTTCTCCGGTCAACCCGTCTCGACGAGATCCCCCAATTGTGGAACGTTCTGAAGGGTGAGGTTGCATTGGTCGGTCCACGGGCGGAGCAAGTGGCTTTTGCCCAGCAGTTCGAGATCCTCATCCCTTTTTACCGATACCGGCACCTTGTGAGGCCCGGAATCACGGGTTGGGCCCAGGTGCATTCGGGTTATGCCGACGATCTGGAAAACACGATCGTCAAGCTGACGTACGACCTCTACTACGTCCGTCACATGACCCCCTGGTTGGATCTTTCGATCGTATGGAAGACCCTCGAGACGGTTTTCAACCGCCGGGGAGCCCGGTGACTGAAGTTGAGGCGGCAATCCGCCGATTCATGGCACCATGGCCGCAACCCGAAGCCAGGAATCCTTGGACAACATCCCTCAAGAAGCGGTAGTCGGCCAGCCGACAGGTTTCCGAGCCCACGGCACCACCCGGATGATTGGCGGCAGCCTCATTGGCGCCCTCTGTGCGTATCTCTTCGTCGTGGTGGGTGGCCGACGCCTCGGCACGGTCGGTTTTGCCCCGATAGCCCTGTTGTGGACGGTGTTCTTCATTGTCGCCACCGTCGTCCTGGTCCCGCTCGAACAGTTCGTGACCAGGGAAGTGGGACGGGGCCGGCGGGTGCTCGCCGCCGATCGCCGGGTTCTCTTGACGGTGATCGGCGCGACATCGGTGGCGATGGCTCTTTTCACGACCGTCACCAGAGACGCCCTGTTCGACGGCAATCTTGTGTACGCAGTCCAGGCCGCACTGGCGATCGCCGGATACGGTGTGATGCAGGTCGGGAAGGGGATCCTGGCGGGGCATCGTCGATTTGCTACCTACGGACTGGTCCTGACTCTGGAGGGTGCGTTCCGACTGGGCGCTGCCTTCCTGTTTCTCTCGATCTCGTCGACCGCCA
>CAYYRT010000386.1:0-25632 GCA_964474055.1 uncultured Acidimicrobiaceae bacterium
CAGGCCGGCTGACTACGTCGACACCGATAAGTGCCCCCCTACCCCCCTCTCCCTTTTTCTCCCCCGGCTGGATTCGCTCCCTTCGTCCCGGCTCCTTCGTCGCCGGGCCACTTCCCCCGCTCCCGCGGGGGAAGAACTGGATCTTTTCTCCCCCCGCGGTAGCGGGGGGAGGGGACCACGAGCGCAGCGAGTGGTGAGGGGGGCGAACAGAAGACCTCTACGTCGACACCAGTTGGGGCTTCGTCTCCCTGAATAGAACAGCAGCCAGGAGCGCGGCGGCGACAGTCAGGGCTCCACCCAACACAAACACACCCCGGACGCCGATCAACGCAGCAGCCGCCCCGGCTGCGGCCATGGAGGTGATGTTGGCGGCAGTAACTACCGTGGACAGGCTGCTTGACGCCCTGCCCAACATTTCCCGGGGCGCCTCGGTTTGGAAGATGGTCGAAATTCCCGCTTGGGCAGGAGCGATAAACCAACCCACCAGAAACAAGGCCGCCATTAAGTGCCAGACGGACTGGACCGCAGCAATCCCGCCGACCACAACCCCCACTCCGCCAAGACCCAACACCACCATCGCAGCGGGGCGCAGTCTTTTGGCCAACACCGTCACCAGTACGCCCGCCATCACCATTGAAGAAACCTGAGCGGCTTCCAGTACCCCGAACCAACTCTCCGAGATTTGCAACGTCCCAACGACAAACGGCACCAAAAGGACATTGACTGCCCCGAGGCCAAGCATGACCACAGTGGCGCCGACGAGCACTCCTCTCAATGGGCGAGAGCCTCGCAAAAGCAGGAGTCCGTGACCAAGTTGAGTCCAGAAGTGGTGCTCGTGGTCAGCACCTGGTGGGTTCCCGCTGAGCCGCAAACGGGACATCAGGAAAGCCGAAACGGCAAACGTAAAAGCGTCAATTACGAACACTGGTGCAACCGTTCCTGCCAAACCCACGATGAGCCCCGCCCCGGCTGTGCCGACGACCCCGGCGGCGATACGCGAAGTCATCGACAGGGAGTTCGCCCCCAACAGTTTCTCGTCCCCGACAATCTCGGGGATCAGGGCCGACTTGGCCGGTTCGTCAAAGATCCCGATCGCCGCCTGAACGAAGGCCACGACATAGAGCAGCCACATTCGGTCGGGTGAGTCGACCAGGAGAAACGCCAGCACTAGGACCGACCGGCTGGAGTCGGAGAGGATGGTTATCACCTTGCGGTTCCACCTATCGACGTAAACCCCGGCCACCAACCCAAACAACAGGCTCGGAAGGGCAATGGCAATGGCGGTAATTGCCACCGCGGCAGTTGATCCGGTGAGGCGCTGCGCCGTCAAGAGCAGTGCCAGGCTCGTAAGGGCATCGCCAACAGCAGAAATGGTGAGGGCGGTCCAGAACACTCGGAAATCACGAATGCGGAGCAGTTCCCTCATTCCGGCGGAACCGGGGCCGGATACATCGTGAAGACAAACGAATAGGGGACCCCTTGGTCTGTTTCGGCGGCCTCCATGCGTTGCTCAAGGTCCTCCAATTCAGCCACAAAGGCGTGCGCGGTCTCAGGTGCGAGGTTGACCTTGGAACGACCAAGAGCGGTGCTGCGCAATCCTGACCGCTGATCAAGCTTGGCAACACCCAGTTCCAGGGCACGCGCGAGTTCGCTGCGGGTGGCATCGAGAATTGCCGTCAGCACGAGCTCGATCTGTTCCGCAAACTCGGCGGACTTGACGAGCTTGGCCGACGCCCGATAGGTGCGGGCCGCCACCTGAAAGAACCGCTCCTCGATCGCCCCAACTTTGCGGGTCGCTGCCACCTTGATGATGCCCTTATGAACCAATCGATTGAGATGGTGATAGAGGCGCGTCCGGGGAACGTCCATCTTGCGAGCCAGTTCGGTCGCCGAAAGGGGGCGGCCAAGAAGCTCAACCAAAGACATTGAGATCGGTTCAACAAGCAGTTTGAGCGTGTCGATCTCGTCGATCTCGATAACGGCCCTGATCCGGGGCACTTTCATGGCTTGGTCTCGTTCAAGGGCCTTGAATATAAACCAGACCTGAATAGTGTGTCAACTAGCCAGAATTGCCCTTTTCGAACCCGGTAATGAGGGGGACAGCCACCTGGCCGGTCTTCAAGAGAAAGCGGATACCAACCGCCATCAGGAGGATCCCGATGCCGATCAACAGATAGAAGACCGGACCCGTACCCCCAGAATCAGCACCAGGTCCAACGGTCGGCGCAACGGTGGTAGGCGGGGTTGGTGCGATCGTCGTCGTGGTCGTGGTGGACCCAGCAGTGGTAGTGGTTGCCACGGCTCCGATGGTCACCGTCGCCGTCGTACCCTCCGGCAAGGCGACCATGTCGACACCCCCTGGTCCGATCACGAAGAATGCGGGATTCGTGAACCCATCGAGGATGGAGTTGGGCAACAGCAGGCCCACGGCGTCAGGTCTTACCAGGGCCAACATGTCATCGGTCGGTTGCTGGCTGAATTGGCCATCGAAGGTCGTGACGCCGATCCCGTAAGCACCGTCCTGGGTGAGGAACAGGTCGAAGGAGGTATTGCGGCCCGTAGTGGTATCAAACGCCG
Organism: uncultured Acidimicrobiaceae bacterium; assembly: GCA_964474055.1. GTDB lineage: Bacteria > Actinomycetota > Acidimicrobiia > Spongiisociales > ZC4RG35 > JAICND01. Next base: position 2,578 of record CAYYRT010000386.1, read on the forward strand.
GACCCTCATAGGTGGGACGGCCGGGGTCGGCCCAGGCAAGTCCAGCCTGCTGCGGCTGCATTGGATCGCTAAAGAACACCTCGCCCCATACCCACCCGGTAGCGCGTGCCAGCGGACCCAGGTCCGCCGGACAGATCGAACCCTCGCGAGCGCACACATCCTCGAGAAGACGGAGCCGTGTTTCCTCGTCGGCCTCGTTAGCGAAGAGGATCGGCACCAGCAACGCGGCGATGGCGTCGGGGTTGCCTTCCTCGCCCACCCCGTACCAGTCGGTGTTGTCGCCGACGACATCAGTCACCATGCCATCACCCTCAAACTGGAATTCCAGACCAAAGAGCAGAGTGTCGAGCCCGCTCTCTGTCGGGAGTTGGCTTCCACCGGCGCGGACCGTGAACAGACCCACGAGGAAGATGGCCAAGGCCAGACCGAGGACCGCCCCGATGGTGGGAGTCAAACGGTCCGGAGGGCTAGTCGGGGGTAGATCGACCTTGCCGGGCCTCACCTGGCTAACCGGTCCGTCCCCAATGCCGTATCGATCATGCGGGAGCAGCGCCGGGCCGGCTTCGATGGAGTCGAAAAGGCCCGGCGTGGAGGTCTGTGAGTGGGACGCGAGCACCTGCCCCTGGCGGGAAGCCGAGAGATGCTCCTCGACCGACCGGTCGAGGCGACCGCACTCCAGCAGTTGGAGGAATCGTCCAAGGTGGGAGCGAGGGATGTGTAACACGGCACACTCGCGACCGTTGCTGGCCGAGTAGACAACCCAATCCCATGTGGCGCGCGCTGGAAGCAAGGTGAATCCGGGACGCTCGAACGACGCCATCGCCTTGCCAAGAACGTGAGGCTCGGTCGCGGTCGTGATTGGTGGCGAGAATTGGTCCCTGCCTTCGAGGGGCAAAGGGTCGCGGCCATCGACCGTCCCATCGACCAAGCGCAACTCCTCGGTGGAGAGCACCGTCCGGGCCACCGGTCGAAGGAGTTCCCAGGTCCGAATCAGAAACTCCCCGGCTGTAACGGCGGATCCGCCGGCTAGCAACAACCTCGCATCACGACCGTGGCAATACAGATCGTCACCAAAGGCCACTCTGTCGATGTACCAGCCATATCGGCGACGGGCGGGCTCCAGCACCACGTCCAAATAGGGTGGCAGGGTCTGTTTGCCTGTCCTCAACCTCAATTCGATGGCGATCACCGCCGTCGTCGCAAAGGCTAAGGCGACGCGCAGGGCGTTACCGGTCAGGTATTCGCCACAGAGCTCCGTTCTTCCGGGCCGGGGCCGAACGAGCAGCCCGGGCGAGGTCTGCTGATCCATCAACAGCATGGTGGGTGCGGAGAAGGACCTTGCGTAGATGGTGCTTATTCGATTGTTGAGGGACGGATCGACGCCGACGCTGATGTGGGTAGAACCCCCTTCGATCCGTCCCGGTGCGGCCGCGATGAGTTGTTGACGTCCGACTGCGGTCCACCGCTCCGCCGCTCCGGTGAAGCCGGCCCTTACGTCGACCGGTGGGATGGCAACTTCGGCGACGAGCCCGTCGGCCATCAGTGCCGTTCCCAATCTTGTCAGGTAGATGTTGGGGTTGGTGGGGTGGATAGGGAGACCATCGATCGAGAGCTGATGGATCGCCTTGGCCATGTCGAGTTGGTGCCCGGCTTCGAACACTGCGTACTCGTGCTCGATCCCGACTGCCCGAACCGGATCGGCCCGACCGAGGAGTCGATCGAACTCCGCCTCTGGCTCCGCCACCCGTCGCCGGCTGGCAAGGGAGGTCACGCTTTGGCTTAGTCCATTCCGCAAACCGGGCAAGGAGAACGGTCGCCGCGCGGTTCACCGCAGACTTTGCACGGAGCGTCGTTTCCTTTCTCGAAACCCTGCCCCTGGCTGCTGCCTTTCTCGAAGCCTGTGCCTCCGCTCCCGGTTTGGGTGGTGGTCGACCCTCCGGGGGTGGTGAGGGCGGTGGAATCGCCGCCACCGGTACCACCGGTCATTGGCCGGTAACGCTCGTGGTGTTGACCCGACCCCTCCATCTTCCAGTGCTGGATCCTCCGAAAGGCGTCCTGCCGCTCCTGAGAATTGGCCTGGACATGTGCATTCCACTCCACCCGATCGGACTCCTCACCATCCTTCTCGGCCCACATGCTGAAGTCGTGGTCGCCATCGCCCAAAGCGTTGGGGGGAACGAAGTCCCAGGCGCCGTTCTCGTCTACGGACACGCTGTGGGCCTCCCCATCAATCTCGAACTTCACGGTTGAGCCCGGCTCGGCATGGCCTGCAAAAGCCGGCCATGAATCGTTGGTGCCAAAGCTTCCGCCCGGGCTGGGTGAGAGGGTGCTTCCGGTATCGGTCCATTGCGGACTACTCGGCATTCGAGGGCCTTCCTGAGAGGTCGGCGCGACAATAACCACAGAACCGGGCCCGGCGTGAACACTGGCCGTGAGCCTGCATACGATGCCGATCGATGGCCATCAAACATGCCCTGGTTCGCCCAGTTCCCGATTCGTTCGCCCGGGCCCTGGTGCGCCACGGAGAACCACTCCTCGACCCGAGCAAGGCCCGCGCCCAGCACGTTGACTACTGCGCTCACCTTGCCGCCGCCGGATACGTTCTCGCGGAGGTTCCCACTGATGAGGCTTGCCCGGATTGCGTATTCATCGAGGACGCAGCCGCCGTCATCGGCTCAGTCGCGGTGATCACCAGACCCGGCGCTCCCACGCGACGACCAGAGGTAGGTCCGGTCGCGACCGCTCTCTCCCACTACCTGACTACTACCACGATCGACGAACCCGCCACCGTCGACGGTGGCGACGTGTTCACGCTGGAAGACACCGTGTACGTCGGTCGCTCGCAAAGAACCAACCAGGAGGGAATAGACCAACTGCGGGCCATTGCCGGCCAGCAAGGTTTCGGTCTCATAGCGGTTGGTGTGTACGACACCCTTCACCTGAAGTCGGCCGTACTGCCTGTGGGCGACACGACAGTGGTTGTGACCCCCGGGAGCGTCGAAGAGGAGGTGCTGGCCGGACTCCGGCTGATTCACGAGGACTCTACTGAGCGCTACCGCTTCAGCGGTCTACCCCTCCGCAACGGAACGCTGCTTACCACCGCATCCGCCCCGCGAACTACTGCGACCCTGGCCGCAGCCGGTTACAGGCCAGTCCCGATCGACGTGTCCGAGCTTCAGGCCGCCGACGGTGGGTTGACCTGTATGTCGATCCTCTTGTAGACCATTACAAGTCGACCTCCTGGGCGGAATCGATCTCTTCGGAGGTCACCACCGCACCCGCGACCTCGCCGTTCGCGCCAAAGAACGGGGCGCAGTAGGTGCGGGTCATGACTTCAGTGTGATCGGCTCGTTTCATCCTCAATATGAACGGCCCCATGGTCTTTCCAGCGCGCATCGTCTGGACAACGGGAGAGTTGTCCATAGAGAGTCGGGTACCGTCGGCAAATCTGACATCGAAGACTTGCTGACTGAGGTCCAGATCGGAGGGCCGCTGATCGTCGGACCCTATGGCCAGTAAGCGCCGTTCGGCAGCGTTCCAGTCGACCACCCGCGGAGGGTCACCGGCAAACACCGAGATTGCGATTGGAAGAGCCTCGAGCACCGTCGAGCGAAGCTCCCTTTCGAACAGGATCTCGGCAGCCAATGCCGCCCGCTGGGCGCCAAAGGCAGCGAGCCTGGCCAGGGCAGTTGCAATCTCAAGAACCCGGGGTGAAGGCTCGATCTGCGAGTCCCAACCGACCACCAGCACCCCGACAGTGTCATCGTCGTCGTTCACGGGAAGAAAGAGCGCGGACTTCGACCTCAACAACTCGGCCCAGGCTGGCTCGCTCTCCATCAGATCGGACACCAGGACGTGAACCCCGCTGCTCATGACTTCCTTGATGATCGGCGTATCGGGAACCTCCTTGCCAGCGGTGGAGCCAAAGCCTCCGGCCCGATTCAGCTCGCCCGATCGGTTCCTGACCACCAACAGCCCCGCTTGGGCGCCGAGTAGATCCGAGAACATCTTGTGAAGGCTGGCAACCAGACGGTCGAGCGATCGGTCGGCGAGGACCTCGGTGATGTCAACCAGGAAGCGAGCGCCGGTACCCAGAACCACGGCTTCGGAGTCGGCTGCCTTCGGAGGATCGTTTAGGGCCACCGCAACCGTCCCCTCCTCCCCTGCCGGCAGAGTGAGAGTGAAGGTGGCTCCCGAGCGGAATGAGACGTCCCTGACAAACAGATCCCCGCCCATCGCCCGGGCGAGCTGGCGGCTGATTCCCAGACCCATCCCGAGCCCTCTGGCAGACGCTGAACCGGAGAACACCGCCTCGCGTCGATCGGCCGGCACTCCGGGGCCATCGTCGGCCACGCTCATCTCCACCATCCCGTTGGCATACTCGAACCGGACCTCCACCTCTCCGGTCGGGGCATAGCGAGCAACGTTTTGGACCAGGTTGGTGACGATCTGGCCAACGAGATTCCGATCCGCCACTGCGATCGCCCGGCTATCAAAGGGTACAAATGCCCGCCGGCCGACATCGGGCAGTTCGTCGAGTGCATCCCGCGCCAGTCCAGGGAGCGCTACCGGCCGGTTCTCCGGTTCGAGCCGACCCTGAGCAAGTCTGGAGGCGGCCAGGAGGTTTTCGATGATGAGGAGCATCCTCTCGGCTTCCCTCCGCCCCATCGTCGCCAACTCTTTTGCCTCAGAGTCGGTTACTCGGACGGTTCCGTCCTCGAGCAGGCCAAAGAGCCCCAGCATCGAGGTGAGCGGAGTACGCAGTTCGTGGGCGACCACTGACAGGAACGATCGGCTGTCGGGATCGCGGTCAGCGGATGAGAGGCTGTCGATTATGTATCTCGTTGTAGGGCGTTTTGACCCCTACAACATCGGCGTAATAGCCCCCTACCTGAACGAACCTCAGTGGGTCTTTCAGTGAGAAACGGGGTCTAGCGCCGAGGCGGCGATTGTGCCGTCGATCACGTTGTGGGCGACCACAACCAGGCGAAGGTTGTGATTGCGGGCATGGTGGCGCAACCGGGCGAATGCCTGCTCCATGTTGAGGCCCTCCCGCTCGGCGATCATCCCTTTGGCTTGTTCGATCACCACCCGGCTGTTGAGAGCATGATGGAGTTGTTCGTTAAGAACCTGGGCTTCGATGGTGGCGCGGTGTTGGAGGATGCCAATGGTGGCGACATCGGCCAGCGCCTGGGCGGCCTCCACGTCCTCGGCAGTCATAAGACCCGTCTCGAAGTGGAATAGGTTGACGGCACCGAGGACGGTACCGCGCAGTCTCATGGGCAAGGCATGCACGGACCTGAATCCGGCTGCCAGCGCTTCGGCTGCGAACCGGGGCCAACGCCCATCAATGGAAGTGAGGTCCTGGTTCAAGACCGGCTCCCCGGTGCGGTAACAGTCCAGACAGGGGCCCTCTTGGGCCTGCAATTCGAACAGCTCCAGAACCCGCATCGTCTCACTCGACGAGGCCATCACCCGCAGGTCGCCCTCGGGTGCGACCAGCATGATTCCGGCGGCATCGACGGCGAGCACTTCGACACAGCGATCGGCCACCATGGTGAGCAACTCGACAACATCGAAATCGGCCACCAGCGAGTCCGCCAACTTCACCAGCGTTCCGGCTAACTGCGCCTCTCTATTCATAGAAGGCCTCCCAAGTGCAACTGCCTAAGCAATCTTGCCATGTCCACAGATCGCACGCGTCCATAATAGTTCAGAAGTCTTGTCACTTTTCAAACCGATGTTTCCTTGAGACGACGTCACGCGCCACCTCGGCGATCGGTCGCTCAGAGCCGAAGGCGTAGGCCCGCAACCGGATTAAGGCCTGGCCGACACTCACGTCGAGCTGGGCGGCGATCATTCCCGTGGCCTGATGTACCACATATTGGAAGTCGGCGCCTGCCTCGAGGGCGGCCGCCAACTGTCCCGGAGGTGCGTCGGCCTGGAGAATCAGAACCGCCTGGGCGGCGATGTCGGCCATTACCAGGGCGTCTGCATACTGGTCGTCGGACAGTGGCCCAGGTTGACTGCGGTACAGGTTGAGCGCTCCGAGACGAACGGCTCCGACCTGGAGGGGGAAGCCAAAGATGGCCCGCACCCCGGCTGCCACGGCCTGGCCGGCGAAGGGCAGCCACCGGGGAATGATCGGATGGGCCAGATCGGGTTCGAGCACGGGGCGGTCGTTGTTGAAGGCGTCGACACACGGTCCTTGCCCGAGGGTGAATTGCAACTCCTCGATGAGCGTGCTCACGCTGTCACTGGTGCACACCGAGCCGCGGGGCACATCGCCCGCCATCAACATGATCCCGGCACCGCTCATGACGGTGATCTCGGCACACACATCACAGAGGCGCCTGGTCTCCTGATCGGACGGTCCACCGGTCGCGAGACGAGAGAGAATTCGGAGCCGCCGTTCGCCCGCCACTCGTTACAAGCAAGAACAGAGGGTCGATGATGGATACAGGCATGCAACCATGGAGCGCACTCCCTCGCTGGAGGTGTCGATTAAGCGCTACCGGGGTCTAGAGCAGTGCCACCGACCACGGTACCACCTCCCCTGTGGCTCAGGAACGAGGTTTTATGGGCATTTCTCACGGATGCCGCCTATGGAAAGAATGCCTTGTACCCAACCCCGTCGGGGGTAGAGTTCCATTAATCGTCGCAGAGTTGCGGCGACCCGCGAAGACTGTCGCGTTGCTCCAGACCCTGGTGGCGCCTTAGAAGCGTCTGCCCCAGGAGGAGCGTCGCAGTGAAAGTCAGCTTGGCCGAGGCGGCCCTAGATCGAGCGCTCAAGCGTCTGATCGCCGATGGTTCGCCCGATCTCCACACAGTCACCACCATTGAAGGTGTTTTCCGATTCGTGTCGCCCGCCAGTCTCGCCATGTTCGGCTGGACCCCCGCAGATCTAACAGGCAGGCACCAGGACGCCTTCATTCATCCCGACGACGTGATTCTTGTTGAAGAAGCCCGCCATGACGCGTCGCAGAATCCAACCGGTTCCTCCACCACGGTCTACCGATTCCGGTGCGCCAGCGGCAGCTACCGATGGACCGAAGCAATGTCGAGGCGGGTCGACGCCGACGAGGAAGTGCTGGTCGTTTCGGCCGTACGTGACATCGGGGATCGCAAGAAATCTGAACTGGCGCTCGAACGGCAGGCAACCACAGACGCCCTTACCGGCATTGCCAACCGCGCCGTGTTCATGGATCGCCTGGAGCAGGCGTTGCGCAGGCTCGAACGACGATCCGGCCTGGTCGCTGTGCTCTTCTTGGATCTCGACCGCTTCAAGCTGATCAACGACTCCGTTGGACACCTGGTGGGCGATGCCGTGTTGCTGTCTATGGCTGAACGACTCCGCTCCTTCCTACGGTCCCAGGACACGCTCGCTCGATGGGGCGGCGATGAGTTTGCGGTCGTGGTCGAAGGGCTCTCCTCACAGGAGGAGGCCATGGCACTTGGCAGACGGATCACGGGTGCGGGCAGGGCGCCCTTCGTTGTCGGCGAAGAGCAGTTCATCTGTACCACCAGCATCGGGATTGCGGTCACTTCCGACGCCCAGCACAGCGCCGAGGGTTTGCTCCAAGAGGCCGACATGGCCCTGTACCGCGCCAAGGACCGCGGTCGCGATCGTGCCGAGATGTTCGACGAGGACCTGCGCACCCGAGCCATCGGCCGCCTCGGCACCGAGCGGATGCTGCGCAGAGCCATCCAGGAGAAACGGCTCCGTGTGAGCTATCAGCCGATTGTCGACTTGCGCTCCGGGCGAACCGTGGCGGCCGAGGCGCTGGTGCGAGTATTCGACCCGGACCTTCCCACTCTTGTTACGGCCGAGACCTTTATCGGGGTGGCCGAAGAGACCGGACTCCTGGCGGAGATGGATGACTGGGTTCTCGGCCAGACGATCGCCCAGGCGACGATCTGGGACAAGATGTTTGGGGGATATGGCTTCACCGACATCAGCATCAACGTGACTGCCCGGCATCTGGCCGATGCGGGATTCGCTCAATCGATACTCGACGACCTGGCCGACCACAATCTGTCGACCAGCGCCCTGCAAGTCGAGGTCACCGAACGCGTGCTCATGGAGGCTTCCAATTCGGCCATGACCGGGTTGAAGCTCCTACGGGGGGCAGGGGTGAAGGTCGGTCTCGATGACTTCGGCACGGGCTACTCCTCACTGTCCTACCTCCGCCAATTCCCGCTCGACTTTGTAAAGATCGATCGATCGTTCATCCACAAGCTGGTTCTCGGCAGCACGGAGAAGGCCATCGTGGCCTCGATCATCGACCTATCTCACGCTCTCGGGATGGGTGTCGTGGCTGAAGGCCTCGAAGCCCAGTCCCAACTCGATGAGCTGGTGGAACTCGGCTGCGACCGCGCCCAAGGATTCCTCCTGGCACCGGCCGGACCACCAGAGCTCATCGAGGAACGGGTGTTGAACTTGGGGTCACCCGTTCAAAGCACAATCCATGCGAGTGCTGCCGGCTAGCGCCGGGGAAACGACCGCTGGCTCTCTCGTTGCTCAAACGGGACCGAGCAGGTCCCACCGGTTGCCAGCGATGTCGAGGAACACTGCGACCCGCCCGTAGTCCTCGGTGCGTGGTTCCGTTACGAATTCCACACCGGCCGCCACCATCCGGTGGTAACTCGAATCGAAGTCGTCGACACGGAGAAAGAAGCCGACGCGCCCAGCAACCTGGTTTCCGACGGCTTGCCGTTGATTGTCGCCGTCCGCGCGGGCTAGCAGGATTCCGGTCTCAGCTCCTCGAGGTCGCACGACGACCCAACGCTTTGGTCGACCATCGTTGGTGAGCGAGGGCGAGTCCTCGACTAGCTCGAATCCCATGACATCCACGAAGAACTCGATAGCAGGGTCATAGTCGGCAACAACGATTGTCACGAGATCCAGGAATGGCATCGAAAGAGTCTGCCATGGAGGCCCAGATCTACATGTCGGCGAGGCCAGCTGATACCTTTCCCCCATGCCACCGCAGAACGAAGAGGTCCCCGAGCTCGAACAAGACGAGGAGACCGTCGACCTCGACAAAGACGAACGGGCTGAGGAGAGGAACCATCGATGGGCCGACTCCTGGTGGGAGAGACGACGTGTGGAACCGGATGAGCGGGATCGCATCCTCGGCCAGCTCTTCTACGAGAAGGAACGGCGACGGCCCTACCTCTACCGGTTCACGCTGCTCCAGTCGGCGTCGGTGGTGATCGCCTCCATCGGGATAGCCGCCAACTCACCGGCCATCGTCATCGGGGCGATGCTCCTGTCCCCCTTGATGACGCCGGTGCTCTCAGTCGCCGCGGCAGCCGCCATGATCTGGCCGAGACGCTCTCTCAGGAGCATCGGCTTGGTGGTGCTGGCGAGCCTCGGCAGCATGCTGCTCGCCTGGGCGGTGGCCGCCTTGACGCCGGATGTACAGGTGGGAGTGCTGCCAAACGAGCTCCTGGCACGCACCCGTCCCACTCTGTTCGACCTCGTTGTCGCTCTAGCCGCAGGCACCGCCGGGGGCTATGCCATGGTCAGGAAAGAGGTTGGAAGTGCCCTTCCGGGAGTGGCGGTGGCGGTCGCACTCGTGCCTCCGCTTGCAGTGGTGGGCGCCGCGCTCGACCTCGGCCGCAGCGACCTCGCCGTCGGCGCCGGGTTGCTCTACCTGACGAACCTCACCGCCATCGTGCTGGCCGGTGGTGTGGTGTTCCTGGCGACCGGGTTCATCCCCACAGTACGGATCACCCGTCTCAGCTGGCAGGTGGCCCTTGCGGTGACCCTCGCCCTCATCCCGGTTGGAATGGTGGCGATCCCCCTCTACAACACCTTGGCGACGGCGGTGCGTGACGAACGCGCTGCAGTGATCACCTCACAGGAGGTCGACACCTGGTTGTCCGACCTGAAACTGGAGATCGTCGACGTGAGCGTCGACGGTGAGGAGGTGCTGGTGGAGCTGACCGGTGAGCATCAGCCGCCTCCCGTCGACATGCTTGGCCGCAGGCTCGACGAGGTCCTGGACAGGAGGGTCGTCCTGACCGTGAACCTGACCGAACGTCGACAGGTGACCTACGCGACGCCGGGCGGCGAAGACTGAGACCCGCCGAGCTCGGTTTTCGCCTCCGGGAGGATCATGAGGTGTCCACCCCACCGCATACGGAGCGAATTCTTCAGCACGCCCGAAGGGACTCGAACCCCCAACCTCCTGATCCGTAGTCAGACGCTCTATCCAATTGAGCTACGGGCGCTTGTTTTCCTTGTACTACAAGGAGTTTTGGCGATTAGCGTGTGATTCTGGTCCGATGACGACTGCAGAACGCCGCACGGCGGACATGGTAGCTGGTGACCTGGGGCACCTCGCTCCCCTCTGGGAGCTCCACCTCCGAGCTCAACCGCTCGCCGAAGACGATCGTCACCCTGGCGTGGTGGTCGTCGTTGGATTGTTGATGTACACGACGTAGTCGGCCACTCGCTGCTCCCAGAGGGCGATCGCCTCATCGGTCTGTCGTGAGAGCCCTTCGTCCACATACAACACGGCGAAGTCATCCGGGTGGCTCTCCCGGATCCAGGTCTGGAAGGGGGACCACATCGCCCCATGGAACTCGTTGAAGTTGAAGCCCATGTCCGACGAGACGACCAGGCCATCGGTGATGACGAGCCGGAAGACGCTCCCGTCGAAGGGGCCCTCACCGATCTGATCGGAACCAAGCCCATGTGCGTCGTACTCGCAAGTGACGACGCCGTCGGTTCTACCGGGCAACTCCTGGCACTCGCCAGGGATCAACACGAAGCCGGCGGCCTCGAGGTACCTGAGATCAGCCTTCCAGTCGCGTGGTTCGTACGCCTCCCATGGCAGCACCTCGGCGTCCTCGGCCAGCATCGACTCGACACCCTCGACATCGAATGCCGCATAGGCCTCGACATAGGCATCGGCGATCTCGGTCGGTGTTTGGCTGGCGACCTCCGAGTCCCCGGTCATCTGGAACAACACCACCGCGCTGATGACGACCACAAAGGCGGCAGCGGCACCAACCAACCAGCCGCGACCGCTGGATTCCTCAACCGAATCCACCTGGATCGGCTCCAGTGTCGGCATATCTTCTCTCCTCTCGTACTGGAGGACTGACACATCGACGGGCTCGAGCATCCTCGGGTCCGGCACCGGGTTGGCCGGTCGGACCAGGCGGTCGATCACTTCGTAAGTCATGTCCCTCCTTTCTGGACAATCGGAGGAGTGGAAACTGCGGCGGTCTCTGGTTCGAGGATCAGAGCCAATCTCTTGTTGGCCCGGTGCATCCTCTGGTCGACAGCAGCCCGAGTCATGCCGACTACCTCGGCAATGGTCTCCCGGGGGAGGTCCTCCCAGGCATAGAGCATCACGATCTCACGATCCTTGGGCTTCAGCTTCCGGACCGCAGCAACGACCTCTTGATCGCGAGCGCGCTGGACCACCAGAACCTCGGGATCCAGGGCGACCGAGACACCAAGGGCGCCGAGCTTTGCCTCGACCCGCGATCGGCGTCGAAGGGTCCGAAACTGGTTGAACACCACCCGGCCGGCTATCCCATAGAGATAGGGGAGCGTCTTCGGGGGTGGCGGTATGTCGTCGAGACGGCGCCAGGCGACCAGGAAGGTCTCGGAACAGGCGTCGGCGGCGTCGAGCCGTCCCAGCCGACGGGTGCAGTACGCCAGCACCTCAAGCTTGTGCGCTTCGTAGATGGCCTCGAAACGGCGTTGTCTCAGGGATGAGACCTCGTTCATTGGGGATTCATGTCCGGGTGACGCCAACCCATGACAGGATTCTGGTCCAACAACTCGTCATCAAATCCGGGCCTCCGGACATAGGAGGTGGGTCGGCGACACCGACCCGGCAATTCGGAGGAGAGGTGCGTGGGGCCGGTTCCAACTGGCCCCACCACTTTGCAGTCCGGTCCTGATCGCCGACTCCGGGACAACCACTAGTCCTCTCGACTCTGGCGGTGCCTACCATCACAGCTATTCGATCGAAGGGAACGCGTCGGTGGGCTTGTTTCTCGACCTCCACAAGATTCCAGAGGGCGTGACCCCCAAGGATGTCGCGTTAGCTCATCTAAAGGATCTGGAGACTCAGTGGAGACTCAACGTCCGATACCTGAGGTATTGGTTCGACGACGACTGCACGAAGATCTTTTGCCTGGTCGACGCCCCGAGCAAAGAGGACGCCATCGCCGTCCATGCAGAAGCTCACGGGCTGATCCCCGACGACATCATCCCGGTTCAGGGTGGGTCGATCGATCAACTCCTCGGATCGGCCGCCGAGGTCCCCGCCTGGGACGAAAGCTCGAAGTCGCCACCTCCGCGGGAAAGCGCTTTCCGTGTCATTCTCTTCACCGACATGGAGGGCTCCACCGCCCTCAATGACCGATTGGGTGACGACAGAGCTATCGAGATCCTGCGCACCCACAACGGAGTGGTCAGGAACGCGCTCGAGCAGTTCCAGGGCCGGGAGGTCAAGCACACCGGAGACGGGTTCATGGCGTCCTTCACCTCAGCCACCCGCGCAGTCGAGTGTGCCATCGCTATTCAGAGAGAGCTTGCCCACCAAAACACGAGCGCGGATCACCCCATACGCGTACGCATGGGTCTGAGCGCCGGAGAACCGGTCGAAGAGCACAAGGATTTGTTTGGTTCAGCCGTCCAGTTAGCCGCCAGGGTCTGCGGCCACGCTGGTCCCGGCCAGATCCTGGCCCCCAACGTTATTCGGGAGCTTTGCATCGGAAAAGGGATTCTCTTCGTGGACCAAGGCGAACAGGCCTTGCGTGGCTTCGAGGAACCACACCGGATCTTCGAAGTGACCTGGGCATAGAAGCACCGGTTGCTTCAAAGCGGTCGCGATGGGATTCCGGTCGAGTAGAAACGGGATCCCGCCGGCACGCCGGGCTTCGATCGCTGCCCTGCTCTCGGCGGTTGTTCCGGGGTGGGGTCAGGCCTATGCCGGCCGGAGGAAGCTCGCCACCGGTCTCCTTGTCATCGATGCCATCGTGGCAATTTCGTTCGTTCTGGTAGTAACCACCCTTCAGATCGAGGCGTTGCGGATGTGGGTCAGCCCCGACGCCCTCGTGGTGTTGATGGCGCTCAACGTCACGCTTCTCGCATATCGGGCGCTGGCTGTGCGCGGCGCTTTCATCAACGCCGGGGTTCGGGACACTGGGGTCGCCTCGGTCGGCAGGATGTCGATCGCCCTGGGGCTCCTCATCGTTCCCCACCTTGTTTTCGGTTACGTCGCGTGGATTCAGCACGACCTGATCACGACAGTGTTCGCACCGCCGACTGCCGCTGAGCCAACAACGACTAGCCCGAGCGTGTCGACCAGTCCTACCGATTCGACCACGACGACTGCTCCGACCACGACGACGGCGGCGCCAACCATCTGGGATGGCGTGGAACGGCTCAATATCGCCCTCCTCGGGTCCGACATGCGCCCCGACCAGGAGGACCTCGACCCTGAGAGCCGCGGCTACCTGGGTCATCGCACCGACATCATGATCGTCGTCAGCATCAACCCGTCACCCCCCTATGACGTGGCGGTCCTCCCGGTGCCGAGGTTCCTGTCCAACTTCGAGTTGCCCGAAGGGTTTGGAGTTGAGCCGACCCTGGACGATTGGGACTGGATAGGCCACGTCTGGCGACGGGCCGAGGACATTGCGCCTGAGCTGTATCCGGGGCCGGGCCGACCCGGGGAGAACGCGGTCAAGACGGCTTTGGGCGGGCTCTTCGACATTCAGATCCACTACTACGCCCTGATCACCGTTGGAGGCTTCATTGACATCGTCGATGCATTTGGCGGCGTCACCCTCGACGTCCCCCGCAGGATCGTCGACCGCAACTACGACACCGCCGATGACCACAACTCCGCTACCCGCACCACCATGGTGATCGAAGCGGGTCGCCAAACCCTCGACGGGTACCACGCGCTGGCCTACGCCCGCATCAGGTCCCAATCCGATGAGTTCGCCCGGATGCACAGGCAGCGCTGTGTGATATCGGCTTTGATCGAGCAGACCAACCCCATCAGCCTGCTGCTCAACTTCGAGCCGATCGCCACCGCCATCAAGGACAACGTCCTCACCGACATCCCCCAGGATCGCCTGGTCGACTTTGTCGACATGCTCCCCAACCTCCACACCGAGAACTTCACAACGCTGCCGATCGACACCGACTACGAGATCCCGGCACCGGCCAGCAACATTCGCTGGTACGACCTTGAGCGCATCAAGGCGGATGCCCAACTCGTTCTCACCGATCCGATCAGAGCGCGAGCGGAGTTGGGCCTGACCGGACTCAACACCAACTGCGAAGAGTCACTCGACCCCTGACCCCCCTTTTTGCGTAGAAACGGCGTCGTTTTCGACGCCGTTTCTACGCAAGAACGGGTCTGGTTACCAGCCGGTCAGAAGCCAGATCTCCGGCTCCCAAGCATCGGGTTCGATCTCCGCGAACAGACGGACCGATTCGGTGACGAGGTGCTCTGCTTGACGGGTCTCGGCCAGGTGATGATGAAGGTCAGCCTGATGGTTGAGGAGTGCCGCTTGACGGTGGCGGTCACCGATCTTGGCGGCAAGCTCTACGGCCTCTTGCACCAATGGCAACGCCGCTCGAAATTCACCCGACCTGCTCATCGCGCGGGCCAGGCCGTTCAGGGACGCCATCCTCTGGATGGGATCGTTCGCTGAAAGCGAGAGGGCCATCTCGAAGTGAGCCCGCGCTTCCTGGTGATCGGGAGTGACTATGCCAACCAGGTGATGGGCCCGAGCAACCAGGGAGTCGTCTTTACTCGAGAGGGCCTCCCCCAAGGCTCGATGGGCCATCTCTTCGGCCTTCCCCACATCACCGGAGCGATGTGCGAGCAATGCCCAGTCTGCGTTGAGGCGGCCTGGATCGGGGTGGTCGCCCGAGGCCCGTTCGAAGTGCGTAAGAGAGAGCTCGAACCGCCCCAAACGCCGATGGATCTCCCCGATGCCATGCTCGGCGAGTGCCGCCTGAGCGCCGGCGGTGGTCGCCGCCACGTTCTCGAACTCGGACATCGCCTCGCGGTAACGACCTGTCAATAGATAGAGCCGCGCCAGCGAAAGGCGGACCCGGGAGGGATCGGCATGCCCGAGGCCCTGTGCCAACCGATAGGACGCCTCCGCCTCGGCGTGGGCAAAGACTCCGAACGCGAGGTCCCCTGCGCGGGCATACCACCCTGCTGCCTCCCGGTCGCTCCCGGACATTTGCAAGTGACGAGCAACAGATGTGACCAGGCGGGCGTCAGTTGAGGTGGACGCCCTTTCTGTAAGCGCAGTCGCGGCCCGTCGATGGAGAAGCCGGCGCCTCGCGATACTGGTGCTCTCGTAGACGAAGCGTTCAACCGCTTCGAGACCAAACATGGCTGACTGCCCATCCGGTGAAAATCGCAGCAGTTCGCGACCCACCAGCTTCTCGACTGCCTCCACCACCTCGTCCTCGTTGCGTCCCGAAGTGGAGCGGATCAGATCAAGATCAGGGACGCCTCCAACCACCGCCGCCGCGGCGAGGATCTGCCGTTCCAGGCCGCCAAGCTCGGCGAGGTGAAGTTCGACAAAGGTCTGCACGCCGGTAGCAAGATCGCCGGGCCCACCGGTGAGATACTCGTGGACCAGCAACGGGACTCCGCCTGTCATCCTGACCGCTCTCTCCGCCTCCATGCGATCCGCGCAGACCTCGCTGAGATCCTCGGCCGATAGAGGCCCGAGGTCGATCACGGGATGACCAGACCCCGGCCGGGTAAGTTCCGCCAGTGTGGATGGCAGGTCGGGATCGCCCGACCGCATTGACAGAACCAACTGGCAACGAAGCTGGCCTATCCGATTTGCCAGGAAAGCGAGAAAAGAAGCCGAGGCGAGGTCGCACCATTGGGCATCGTCGACCCATGCCACCGATGGTGGTCGGGTCCAGAGGGCAAAGATCGCCAACAGCGCGTCGTAGAGCCGGGTTTCTCCGTGGGTCTGGGGCGACGGTGCCGGATCATGACCAGCCGGACCGAGGTCGGGGACCAGCCGATATACCTGCTCCAGGGCCCAGGGCGGGGTTTCGGGCGGCAGTTGTGGCATCGCTCGGAGCAGTTGGGCGACGACTCCGAAGGGAAGGGATCGCTCGGCCCTGAAGCCTCTTGCCCTGATCATCGACGCGCCTGCCTCCGCCGAGCGTTGGGCGAACTCCTCTACCAGCCGAGTCTTTCCCATCCATGGCTCGCCAGTGATGACGACCACCCGGCCGCCGCTGCGGGACTGGCCGAGTTCGGCATTCAAGGTTGTGAGCTGGCTTGCCCGGTCGATCAAATTGCCGGGCGTCATTGGAGCTATGACCTCATCGACCCTGACGCGGTGTCGCCTTCCCGGTGCGGGGGGGAGGTCCTCGTCCAGGATCGCCTCGTATAACTCGGTCGTCTCTTCCAGCGGAGCGACCTCCAACTCTCGTCCGAGAGTGGCCACGCAGTGGCGGTAGGCAGTGATGGCCCCCGGGCGGTCTCCTGACCAGGCATGAAGCAGCATGAGTAGACGATGCGCCGGTTCGTGTAGAGGGTCGAGCTCGATCCACCGCGTGACTGCGGCTACGGCCCCCGAGTAGTCACCGGTCGAGGCTTGGGCGTTGGCCAATCGGTCAAACGCCTCTCCGGCCCGGAGGCGGAAGTGTTCGCCGGTGGTGCGAGACCAGTCTTCGAACATCAGAGCGTCGCGGACTGAGAACCCCTCCAGAAAGTGCCCCCGATACAGATCAGTGGCTTTACGCAGATGGGGAATGCACTCGGCACAGACGGCTCCGCGATCGTGTTCGTGTCGATTCGTGGCTGAGAGCGCCTCCGTGAACCCGACGATGTCGCTGTCGTCGCGGTCGAGCAGGCTCACACGGTTACGGTCCGCCTCCATTCGATCGGGACCGATCGCCGAGCGAAGCGTCGAGAGCGTGCGCCGCAAAGTGGCTCTGCCCCGCTCGGGGCTGGCATCGCTCCAGAGAAGGTCGACCAGGGCATCTCGGGTCGAGGTCTCTTCGACGGTGAGGAACGCGAGAAGAGCGATCGCCTTCCTGGTGTCGACCTCAAGCTGCGCCCCATCGACGAGGATCCGGGGGGCCCCCAGCAGCCTTATCTCGAGTATCGGTGCCCTCCTGGTCGGCCGGGATCGTACCAGCCGAAAGCGTTACGGCTTAGAAGGGAGGGCGCTAGCCGGAACGCCGTAGCCAGACAGTGGCGGTGACGGGTTCGACCGTGCGGACAACGACGCTGCGTAGATCGCCTGTCACAGTGGCCAGATCGACTTCGTTCCGCAACCGGGAGGCGAAGGCCTCCACTTCCTTGTCAGCGTCGTAGCGACGCCGATTGAACCGTCGGTCGACCAGGTATTGGACGCGGCGACGAAGGGGTGAGAAGAGCGCAACGGCGGTCAGCGTCGAGGCAGCGACGGCCAGGTCACCGGCATTTGGAATGAGCGTCGGCAGACCGAGGACCCCCCCGGCATACACGGCCCCGAGCACCACGGCGATAAGCGTGTAGCTGACGGTTCGGGAAATGATCCGATCGATCTCGTAGAGACCGTGCCTGGTGACAGCAAATCCGATCGCGGCGGCGGTGCCGTTGCCCCAGAGGGCGAAGACCACCACCACCGGATCGAAGCCTTCGTATCCGAGGACGAGTTCCTCCAGAGCGAGGGCAGCGAAGAAGAGCAAGGGAAAGGCGGCGACAGCCGCTACGAACCACCTGAACTGCTGTCGCTCCACCCCGCGTGACCTTCGGTAGCGGAGGATGAGGTCGACCATAGCGACGAGGGCGACCGCTCCGATCAGGGTTGCTATTGCCTCGATCGCAGGGTCGAGAAACGAATTCGTGCCAGGTATACCAAGAGGGTTGTTGGGGGGCGTGTCACCCTCGATCGGACCCGGACGGATGGCATAAGCGACAACCTGCAATCCCCCCAACAGAAGGAGAAGTCGAAGGGTCCATCTGCCCAGCCGGGTCCTCGCTGAACCGCCGGGAAAGAGGACCACCAGGGCCAAGACCAAAAATATGAGAGGCTGGAACGTCCAGGTCGCCAACCAGGCCGCGGCCGAACCAAAGGGAAGGGCACCGGGCTGAGTCACGAGCGCATAACGACCATAGGCCGACAAAAAGAGAGACACCCCCAAGCAGAAGGTGATGCCACACAGGATCCATCCGATCCTGTTCTTGGGCCGGCTGGTCACCAACATTGCCCCCACCAGGCCGAAGCCGAACCAGCCGGAAACCCATATTGCGCCTTCGATCGCGCTCTCGGGAGACTGAGTGCTCGAGATCGGACTGTTGCGGCTCGCAAACAACGCCCCCGCCACGATGGCAGCCACGCCGAGTAACCACATGGCCCAACCCAGGATGGAGGCGGTTCTCCGATTCACGGCGACCTCTTGAGCCACATCGACATGGAAGCCGGCTGCATGGTCGTCGCCGCAACGGCCTGGAGGTCGAGCCGGAGCTCAGCCAGGTCCACCGAGGAGCGAAGACGCTGAGAGAACTGCTCGATGGTCCTCACCGCGTCGTAACGCGATCGATTGAACCGACGGTCGACCTGAGTCAGGACCAACACTGCTCGCGCCAGCCATCGAGGTCCCCTCATCTCGCTGCGCCGTCTTTTAGCCACACGGTGGTGGCGGCCGGTTCGACCGTGCGATTGACGACATCGCGGAGGTCTCCTGTGACCGTGGCCAGGTCCACGGCATCGCGGAGCCGGACCGAGAACGCCTCCACCACCCGCTCAGCGTCGTAGCGCCGACGGTTGAAACGACGGTCCACCCATCTTTGGATTCGCCGCCGCAGCGGTGCGAACAGGGCGACCGCGGCCAAGGTGGAGGCGGCGACGGCCAAATCACCGACATCGGGAATCAGGGTCTGGAGGCCGATGACCCCGCCGGCGTACACCGCAGCGAGGACCACCGCGACCAGGGTGTAGCTCACCGACCGGGACACGATCCGGTCGATCTCATACAGCCTGTATTTAAGGATCGCCAGCGCGATCGAAGACGGGATCATCACCCACAAGATTTGTTGCACTAGCCAATACCCGGGAGGCTCGGCTTGTCCCAATCCATCAATCCAGACCAAGTCCACCAGGACGGTGAATGCAATGAATAGGCCAACGCTGAACGCAACCCATTTCACTTGTTGACGTTCGACCGCGCCCGACCGCCGAAAGCGGGCTACCAGGGAGAACAGGGCTGCAAGGGCTCCCAGGAGCAGAGCGGCATCGAGCACTACCCGGAACCAGGACTCCTCAGGATTGGTCAGGCCGGTAATCCCAATGGGGTTGGCAACGGAACTGATACAACTGCCATCCTCCGCCGAATCGGTGCAAAAAGCCTCCTGGAGCATGAAGAGCAGCGAAAAGACGGTTGTTGCAGAAGCCACCAACCAGGCCACCCAGCGCCATCGCCGGGAAGGCAGAGAGCCGGTCGGGAACAAAAGCGGGATCATGACCAGGACCGTGATGAGTAGCGCATACCAAGCCGGCCCACTGATGATGGCCAGGGCGCCTTGCCACCAAGTCAGCTCAGTCACGCCGGGTGGCAACAGTTGTGAGGCGAGACCGGCGATGCCACCGGCCAAGGCAGCCCCGGTCAGCAACCATGAGATTGCATGGTCGGGGCGCTTGGCCACCAGCAGACCGGAGATCAACCCCAGAATGACGACGGCTAGGAGGATGCCCGCCTCGCGGTCCCCCCCGCCCCAATTCAGCAACGACCCAGCACCCAAAAGGCCGATTACGGCCAGAGTGATGAGCAGACCAAGCCCGGGGCGCCTAGTTACCTCGGTCGTAATTGCCCACCTCTATCCATATTGCTCACCACAGTGTCCACCGGACCCGTTCCGGCTCCGTTACGACCTGGGGGGTACGAACATTCTCCTTGAGTCGGGTCCGTAACGCTTTCGAGACGGTGAGGAGGTAGAAATGGGGGCATGGTTCAGCTCATGAAGCGCCGAAGGGCCAAAGAGAGCCCGGTCGAGGTGGAGCCCGCTCTGGCCGCCGAGTCTGGTACCCGGCTTATCGACCCTATCCCCATCGCCGAAGGCGACCCCCTGGAAGTGGTTCTCCTCTCTACCGGCGGTCCGCTCGAGGTGGCCGGTCTCGACCTGGAGTCGGAAGCGCTGGAGAGAATCAGGGCTGCGGGGGTGGAGCTCGTGGTACCCCTCATCGGCCAGGGAGAACTCCTCGGGGTGCTCTACCTCGGGCCCCGCCTCTCCGACCAGCCCTACTCAACCGACGACCGACGGCTCATGGAGAACCTGGCCTCCCAGGTCGCCCCGGCCATCAAAGTGGCCCAATTGGTCCGCCAGCAACAGGTGGAGACTGAGGAACGAGAGCGCATCCAACAGGAGTTGCGTGTCGCGGCGCTCATTCAACAGACTCTTCTCCCCCGCGAGCTTCCGTCGATCACCGGTTGGAACATCGACGCGTTCTACCGGCCGGCCCGGGAGGTCGGAGGCGACTTCTACGACTTCATCACGCTCGACGACGGACGCCTCGGGGTCGTGATCGGTGACGTGACGGACAAGGGGGTTCCGGCGGCCCTAGTGATGGCCACCTCGCGTTCCATGCTGCGGGCCGCAGCCCGGGTGCATTCCTCGCCGGGCGCGGTTCTGGCCGAGGTCAACGATGCTCTCGTCTCGTTGATCCCGCCGGCGATGTTCGTTACCTGCCTCTACGCCGTCATCGACACTGCCGTCGGCGAGCTCGTCTTTGCCAATGCCGGCCACAACCTTCCATATGTTCAGTCCGGCGCAGACGTCGTCGAGCTTCGAGCAACGGGTATGCCGTTGGGACTCATGCCCGGCATGAGCTACGAAGAGCGCAAATACACAATGCAACCGGGAGCGGTGATGGTCCTGACCAGCGACGGAATCACCGAGGCGCACAGTCCCGAAGGTGAGATGTACGGGTTCCCGCGACTCATGCAGCGAGTCGGCGAGACCACTTTGGATATGGTCTCGACACTGGTGGCGGATCTCGAGCAGTTCTCGGGCACCGACGCCGAGCAGGAGGACGACATCACCCTGGTGGTGGTGCGGCGGTCGTCCTCGGCCAGGGCGAGCGCCGCGGCCTTCCCTGCTGATCAGGAGACAATCCTCACGGCCTTTCGACTGCAAAGCGAAGAGGGCAACGAGCGGGTAGCCATGGCCCAGGTGGCAGAAGCCGTTTCTCCCCTCGGCCTCGACGTGGCCACGACAGAACGATTGAAGACCGCCGTGGCCGAGTCGGTCATGAATGCCATCGAACATGGCAACAAGTACCAAGTCGATCTTCCGGTTGACGTAGAGGTCGCCGCCACCGAGGAGTCCGTGATAGTGCGGGTCACCGACCACGGACAGGGTCCGGCTGAGTCGGCGGTCACCGCCCCGGACATCGAGGCAAAGATCACCGGCGAGCAGACGCCGCGGGGATGGGGGCTGTTCCTAATTGAGCAGATGGTCGACGAGTTGCGGACCAGCAACTCGGACACCACCCACACCCTGGAACTTGTGATTAAACGAGAAGGAGCAGGTCGATGAGTGAGAACGAGTTCGATGTGAGAGCCCTACAGCGGGGCGACGACGCCGTACTCGAGATGACGGGTACCGTCACCCGGACGGCCCAGGAGAAGCTGGAAGCGGCGTACACGGAGGCCGCGGCGTCCAGCAAGAGAGTTCTCCTCGACTTCGGTGCCGTTGAATACATCAATTCCACGGGTATCGCCGTGATCGTCGGATTGCTGGCCCTGGCCCGGGCCGAGAAGAAGCAGATAGGGGCCTTCGGGCTCAACGATCACTACCGGAAGGTTTTCCAGATAACGCGGCTCTCCGACTTCATGACCATTTACGACGACCAGTCGGCCGCAGCCGCGGCGACCTGAGGAGGCAAGCATGACATCACCCAAACTGACCATGGACGTGCGTGATGCGGGAGCGGGGGTTCGGGTTATAGACATCATCGGAGAGTTCACCTCTTTTGCAGAACAGGAGATCGCCAAAGCCCATGACAAGGCCGCCGCCGGCGGGGTCGACGCAGTCGTATTGAATTTCGACGGACTCGACTACATGAACAGCAGTGGCATCGGTCTGCTGGTCACCACGCTGATACGCGCTCAGCGCGCCGGGCACAAACTCCTCGCCTATGGCCTGACGAGTCACTACAGGGAGATCTTTGCCCTTACCCGCCTCGACGAGGCGATCGGGATCTTCGACAACGAGCAGGCAGCTCTTCAACAAGCAAAGGACCCAAGATGACCGAGCCGAGAAACGCCGACAACTGGGCCAAGCCCGTCGAGAGATTCCATGTTGACAAAGTCGAGGGCAACTCGCCCATCGGAAACGTCGAAGGAAGACGGCCAATCGGACCGCTGCAAGGCTTCGGCCGGCTGTGGCAGAAGACCTACGAGGTAACGGTCCCGGGACCGAGCCCCGAAGTTGTGATTGCCACCTGGAAGGAGCGGTTCGGCGAGTTCTGGTACCCATCGAACAAGTTCTACGCACCTGCCGGGGGCATGAGCCCTGGGCAGGTGGCCGTCATCGATGGCGGCAAGGGCCCGACCAGATTGACCACCGGCGTGCGCATCATCTACTCCGACGAGCGCTCGTGGTCATAC
Source organism: uncultured Acidimicrobiaceae bacterium (assembly GCA_964474055.1). Lineage (GTDB taxonomy): Bacteria > Actinomycetota > Acidimicrobiia > Spongiisociales > ZC4RG35 > JAICND01. The sequence goes on from CAYYRT010000386.1 coordinate 25,211, forward strand.
ATGAATCCGGAAGGGCACCCCTGGGCCGGCATCATCACCTTCAGCGCCCACGAAGGCCAGGATGATGCCACTTCAGTACGAATTCACCTCTTGGTGCGGGCCAATGATCCCCTCTACGAGGCGAGCTTCAAGGTGTACACGTCCCGCCTCGAGGACAAGATCTGGACCCACACGCTCAAGCAGGTCGCCGGTCACTTCGGGGTGCTCGATCCCGAGGTGGCGTTGACGGTGACTCTCGTGGACAAGCGGCGCCAGTGGCGGCAGTTCAAGAACATCTGGCAAAACTCAGCCATCCGCACCCTCTTGCGGAGGGATCGCAAGGTGAAGTTGTAAACCCCACCTTCTTGCGTAGAAACGGCGTCGTTTTCGACGCCGTTTCTACGCAAGAACGGAGATCAGTCCCAGACGAAGATCAGTCCCAG
>CAYYRT010000387.1:0-7909 GCA_964474055.1 uncultured Acidimicrobiaceae bacterium
TTCCCAAAGTGACGGGTTCGTCTGGAGGTGCCACCTCCCCTGGGAGCGCACAGATTACCGCTCACGGCTGATCAGAACGACGCCGACGTGACGCGGGGTTTCATCGAGGATGTTCGCCAGTCACCGCCCGCAAGCGATACCCAAGCCTCGGCCAGTGTTCAAGCGGCCGAGTCAATATTGGTGTTTCCCGGGGTCCGGGGCCGTGGCCGTCCACGTCGCCCTGTATCTCTCGACGAGCTGCTGGACTCTCGACCTGCTCAGACCGGTGGCGTCGGCGATCTTCCGATATGACATCCCCGATCGGTGCAAACCGGCCAGTGCCTTTGACCGCTCCGCGGCCGCTTCCTCGGCAGCCTGACGGAGTCGGATTTCCCTCGCGGTGGCTTCTAGATAGGTCTCTATCACAGACTGAGCGACACCTAATTCGATGTCGATGCCAGGACCAGTTCGGCGTTCAAGCTCCTGCCATAGGAGTTGACGGTGGACCCGATCACCTCGGGATCTTCGAACCTGAGATCAATGACGAGGCAGTTCGGGCACTGGATTCCTCTGTCAGCTGGCAAACGCCAGGCCATCGGAATCAGGTTCGCTTTGTAGTCGGCCAGGTGGGCGGTTCTGAGTAATTGCATAGTAGTACTATACAGTCTCGTGACCAGATTGTCCAGACCCCCTGTACAGACTCGGGAAATCGTCAGCTTCCGCGCCTGGAGGGGCGCTAGGACGCACTCTCGGTCGGAAGCCGTTGAGCGCGGGGAACGATCTTCGGCGGGCTCGCCGCGCGATAGCCAGTGACCATCGAGGCAACTCGTCTCCCGGCTGTGATGAGATCCTTGGAGTGTCGGCGCCGTCTGGCGAACTCGGCAACCGAAATAGCCGGCCGTTCAGCCTTGCTGCCGACAACCCAGGTCAACTCTCCGTCCATTCGCCGGTTCATTGGAATTCGCCTCCATCGCCGAGTCATCCTTACGACATCCTTGACTAATCCCTCGCCAGGCGGGAGAACCAAACCCGGATAGCGCGACAGGACTAGTCACAACAACTCTGGAAGTTTCGGTTGCCTTGTGCCCTCTATTGGAAAGAGCCAGCATTCATTTTCCAAACCTGAGTCTGAAAGTTGATCGCTGGCCCTTCGTACATCTGGGTACCCAAGACGGACCGACCTCAAACATGGTTTTTTTGCAAGCGAAACCCTCATTGCTCCGCCGCTACCGTCGGCCCAGTGACCACCGTCCTCCTACCCGACCGATTGATCGACATAAGGGCACGTAGTGTCGTGACCGGAAAGGCCGTCATCGTTTCCGGGGATCGCATTCAAGCGGTCGTCGGACAAAGCGAAACCCCGACTGATGCGACAGTCATAGACCTGACCGGCCACACCCTGATGCCGGGTCTAATCGATTGCCACACTCACCTGATTGGATCGGTGGACAACGGGCAAGGGTATGCCCAGCTCGTCGCCCGGTCCGCTGCCGAGGACGTCTTGATGGGGGTCCGCCACGCCGCCGAGATGCTCGATAGTGGTTTCACGACCGTCAGGGACGTCGGAACGTTCCGAGCATTCGCAGATGTGGCATTGCGGGAGGCGATTAACGCCGGATGGGTGAAAGGTCCCCGCATGCAATGCGCCGGCGCCTATGTGACCTGTCCCGGTGGAGCGGGGGACATCACCGGACTGGCTGTGGACACCGACCACATCGTGCCCCGTGAGCTCCGGTTTGGAGTAGTAGAAGGTGTGGAGCAGACCAGAGCAAGGGTCCGTCAGATCCTTGGTCGCGGAGCCGATCTCATCAAGGTGATCGCCACCGGGGCGCCTCAGACCTTGGGAACCAATCCCGCCGCTTCCGAACTCACCGAAGATGAGATCAGGACCGCAGTGGAGATCGCCCGCGAGCACGGGGTCCACGTCGCCGCTCATGCCCACGGCAGCCAGGCGGTCAAAAGGGCCGTCCGCGCCGGGGCCAGGTCAATAGAGCACGGCTCGCTCCTGGACGAGGAGGCGATCGAGTTGATGAGGGAAGCCGGCACCTACCTGGTGGCCGACCTTTACAACGCCGAATGGATCGCCAACTCAGGGCCGGGCTTTGGGTACGCAGCTGAGGTTGTCGAGAAGAACGAACTTGTGGCCGACGCCCAGCGAGAGAGCTTCGCCAGGTGCGTGGCGTCTGGAGTCAGGATCGCTTTCGGCTCCGACTCTGGCATGTTTCCCCATAGCCATGCCGGACGCCAGTTCGGCCACTATGTGAAGAATGGCCTCACCCCCATGGGGGCGATCCTCAGTGCCACCGTCTGGGCTGCCGAGCTGATGGGATGGGAGGACCGGATCGGTTCGATAGAACCTGGGTTCTGGGCCGATCTGGTGGCTGTTCAGGGCGATCCCACCGACGACATCACCATTCTCGAGAGTGTCGACTTCGTCATGAAGGGCGGCGATGTCGTCAAGGATCGTTGACACCCTATGGTGTGTATCGGCCGAAGCCTGCCACAATTCCAGTCATGCGATTCAAATTGGGACTCATGATCGGTGGCGCCGTCGGATACGTTCTGGGCGCCCGGGCCGGAAAGCAACGTTACGAAGAGATCAAACAACTGTGGGCCAAGGCTCGCAGACATCCGGCAGTGAGCCAGATCGTCGACCAAGCCCAGGGGGTGTCCGACCTAAGCCGGACCGTCGTGGCCAACGGCTTGGACAAGGGCGCTGGGGCCCTCAAAGACCGCTCCTAGCCGCTCTCCAAAAAGCCCTGTAGGTTCCGCGCCTTTTCGGGATGGCGTAGTTTCGCTAACGCCTTGGTCTCCAACTGTCGGATGCGTTCGCGGGTGACCTTGAAGTGCTCCCCCACTTCCTCCAGTGTTCGCATTCGGCCATCGGCGAGCCCGAACCTCATGATCAACACTTCCCGCTCCCGTGGGTTGAGTCCTTCCAGTGCCAACGCCAGGTTCTCCTGGAGAAGCCGGAAGGTGGCGGCGTCGGCGGGGACTTCGGCGTCAGTGTCCTCGACAAAGTCACCGAGAGTGGAGTCCTCCTCCTCACCCACCGGTGTTTCGAGCGAGATCGTGTCTTGAGCAATCCTGGTCAGCTCGATCAGCCGCTCGGTGGTGAGGTCCAACTCGATAGCTAACTCTTCGACAGTCGGTTCCCGACCCAACGCCTGGGCCATGTCGCGTTGCGCTCTCGTGACCTTGTTGACGGTGTCGACGATATGTATCGGCATTCGAATGGTCCGGCCCTGGTCGGCGATGGCCCGGGTGATCGATTGGCGGATCCACCAGGTGGCGTAGGTCGAGAACCGGAACCCGCGCCGATAGTCGAAACGCTCGACCGCTCGCATCAACCCGAGGTTTCCCTCCTGGATGAGATCGAGCAATGCCATCCCCCGGCCGACATATCTCCGGGCGATGGAAACGACCAGGCGAAGGTTTGACTCCACCAATCGTTTCTGAGCAGCATCGCCCCGGCGAACATTGGCAGTAAGGATCGTCTGGTCCTCCGAAGTGAGCTCTTCGCCCTTCTCGAGCTGGGCGGAGGCGCGGGTACCCGCTTCGAACTGCATGGACAGTTCAACCTCGTCCTGGGCGGTCAGGAGACGGTAGCGACCGATGTCGTTGAGGTACATCCGGACGGGGTCCGAAACCCAGACGTCCTCGATTGTCTCGAGACCGTGGTCGTGCTCCGGCTCCTCCTCGGTGAGCTCGATCCCCTGCGATCGCAGAATGTCGACCGCTCGCTCGAAAGCCTCCGGCGAAGCCTCAGCCTCCTCCAACTCCTGCTGAACCTCGGCCACCGTCAGGAAACCCCGCTGACGACCGCGTTTCAGCAGGCTCTCCACCAAACGATCGATGTCTTCGCTCACTTGTCTTTCTCCCGTCGCTCCCCCTGCAAAGCTATCAGGCGCCGCAGCAATTCGGAATGACCCTCCGAAAGCGGATCGGTCTGGGCCAGTTCCCTCTCGACCCGGTCAATCTCGGCTTCGATCGCCTTGGACAAAGCCCTTCGCACTACCTCCATCGGGTCTTTGGGCAACGGCCGACCGTCCAACGCGAGCCGCGAGAGAAGCTCTGACTGCTCGAAGCCATCCACAGCCAGGGGCTGGCCGGCGGGAGTGGTAGCGCGGCGTTGATTGAGAATGATCATGGCTTTCCGAAGCTCGGCCGTGCTGAACAACTCCGGGATGATCTCGACTCCCGCCAGTTCGACGGGGTTGGCAAGGACCACTCGCATCAACTCCTCATCGATCCGGGTAGGACCGTGGTCAGCCCCAGCGGATGAATCCCCCGTTGACGTCCGCCCGACGCGGGTTAGCGATCTCTCGATCGTTTCGGTCTCGACGCCAATCAAGCGGGCAGCAAATCGGACGTACTCGGCCCGGGCGATGTCATCGCGTACCCGGGCCAGCAGGGGAGCAACTTTGTGGATCGCCCGGGCCCGGGCCTCCGGTTCGGTCAGGTCAAAACGGTCGACCTCCTTTTCCAGGCGGAATTGCAGCATCGGTCGAGAATTCTCGATCGCCTTGGCGAGTTCGGGTGCACGGCCTGCTTGCACCAGGTCTGCCGGGTCCATGCCGTCGGGCATTTCGGCAACCCGCAGATCAAGGTCGAGACGGACCGGCGTCTCCAACATCCCCCCTTTCAGAGCAGCGCCCGACCCCGCGACGTCGGAATCAAAAGCCAGAACGACCTTTTCGGAAAACCGGCGGAGCAAATCGAAGTGGCCCTCGCCCAGAGCCGTGCCGCAGGTGGCGACTGCGGTCTCCACCCCGGCCTGGTGGCAGGCGATGACGTCGAAGTATCCCTCGACGACAACAGCCTGTCCGGTGCGAGAAATGGCGCCCTTGGCACGATGGAGTGAGTAGAGAAGCTGGCTCTTCTGATATAGGCGTGAGTCGGGCGAGTTGAGGTACTTGGGGGTGGCGGTTCCGATGGCCCGGCCACCAAAGCCAATCGGATCACCGCGCAGGTCGTGGATCGGGAACACCACCCGGCTGCGAAACACGTCGTAGATGCGACCTCCGCGACCGCGGCGCGCCAGCCCCGCGCCCTCGATCGCCCGGTCCTTAACGCCGCCTGATCGCAACTCCTTTACCAGAGCGTCCCAGGTGGCTTCCTCGGGGGCGTAGCCGATCTGGTACTCATCGACGGTGGCGGTGTCGATGCCCCTACCGCGCAAGTAGGCCCGGGCGGCCCCGGCGTCCGGACCCGACTTCAGCCGGCGACGGTAGAAGTCGACGGCTCTTTTGACCGCCTCGACCAACTCATCATGTTCACCCCGGCGTTTAGCTGCTCCGGGATCCGCCTCGATCTGGATTCCCGCCTGGCGGGCAAGGAATTCGACGGCTTCGTTGAAGTCCAGGCCCTGAGACTCCTCGACGAATGTGTAGACGTCACCGCCCTTCCCGCACCCGAAACAGTGGTAGAGACCCCGAGCAGGGTCGAGCGAGAGTGACGGTGACTTCTCTTGGTGGAACGGACAGACCGCCACATGGGTTCGACCCTGTCGCTTGACTGTGGTGACCGCCCCGACCAGATCGATCAGGTTGGTTGCAGCCCTAACCCGATCGATGTCTTCCCGCCGATACACCTTCTGAGGTTACCGGCGCCCGGGAGACGGTTGAAGAGGGGTCGTTCTTGGGGCTGTGGCGTCCGCATGCGGACGCCTGAACCCGGGGTTCGCGGTTCTATCAGTCGAGACGCTCTCTCAAGTAGGGGAGGACTCCGGCCAGGGGGATGCGGTCTTGTTCCATTGTGTCGCGATGACGGACCGTCACCGCCTGGTCTTCGAGGGTGTCGAAGTCGACCGTGACCGCGAAGGGAGTTCCGATCTCGTCCTGGCGGCGATAGCGGCGGCCGATCGATTGGGTGACGTCGACTTCGAGCATGAAGTGGCGCCGCAGCTCGGTGGCCAGCTTCTCGGCCGGCTCGATCAACTCCGCCTTTTTCGAGAGCGGCAGGATCGCCACTTTGTAAGGCGCCAGGCGGTGGTGCAGCCGGAGGACGGTGCGGGTTTCTCCTCGCACCTCTTCCTCGTGATAGGCGTCGATCAGAAAGGCGAAGGTGGTGCGGGTGGCCCCGGCGGCCGGCTCGATCACATATGGGAAAAACCGATCTCCGGAGTCCTGGTCAAAATAACGAAGATCCTCGCCCGAATGTTCGGAGTGCTTCTGCAGGTCGAAGTCGGTCCGGTTGGCGATCCCTTCCAGCTCGTCCCAACCCCAGGGAAAGTTGTACTCGACATCGACCGTGGCCGCCGAATAGTGGGATAGCTCGTCCGCTTCATGGGGGCGAACCCGCAGGTTCTCGGATTTCATGCCCAGGTCCGTGTACCAGCGGTTCCGTTCGGCCACCCAGTACTCGAATGAGGCGGCGGCGTCCTCGGGACGGACGAAGTACTCCATCTCCATCTGTTCGAACTCGCGGGTGCGGAACACGAATTGTCCCGGAGTGATTTCGTTGCGGAACACCTTGCCTATCTGGGCTATCCCGAATGGGAGTTTGAGACGCAGCGCGCGGCGGATGTTCTCGAAGTTGATGAAGATCCCCTGCGCAGTTTCGGGGCGGAGATAGACCAGGTTGTCGTCGTCCTCCACCGGGCCCATGTGGGTACGGAACATCAGATTGAAGGCCCGGGGTTCGGTGAAGCTGTCCTTGGCGCCACAGCTAGGGCAGGTGCGGGGATCGGTCAGCTTGTCGAGCCGATGCCGCTGGTTGCAGTTGCGGCACTCCACCAGCGGGTCGGTGAAAACCGCCTCGTGACCAGACGCGCGCCACACCTGGCGGGCCTGGAGCACGGCCGAGTCGAGTCCGACCACATCGCTCCGCTCTTGGACCATCCGCCTCCACCACTCGTTTTTGACGTTGCGAAGCAGCTCGACCCCGAGTGGGCCGTAGTCGTAGGCGGAGCGGATTCCCCCGTAGATTTCCGAGGACTGGAAAACGAACCCGCGTTGTTTGGCCAGGTTGGCGATGGTGTCAAGGCTGGGGGCCATTGGAGACAAAGAGTGGACCGGACCGGAACGGGTTGTCAAAATCAGCAAGTGACACTGGAGCGGTCTTGAGGTTGGGCGTGGGCGCCGCCGTGGTTGGTTCCGAGCTGTTGGCGGGCGATGTCGAGATCTCTGGGGGGATGATCGAAGCAGTAGGCCTGTCCCCTGCCGGGACCGGTCTGGCCATCCCCGGTTTCGTCGATCTTCAGGTGAACGGATTTGCCGGAGTCGACTTTCTGGCTGCCGAATCTGAAGACATCATCCGAGCGGGGGCTGCCCTGGCAGCCACCGGGGTGGTGGCCTACCAGCCCACCCTGATCTCGAGCCCCACCGACACCACCGTTCATGCCGCCACCGCTATCGCCCGGGCCGTTGGAGCAAGCGGACCCCGAATCATCGGGATCCACCTCGAAGGCCCATTCCTCTCACCGAAGCGGTCCGGCACCCATCCGTCGACCTATTTGCGCGAACCCGAATGGGAGTTGGTGGCACCGATTCTGGCGGCAGGCCCGGTGACGATGATGACGCTGGCACCCGAGCTGCCCGGGGCGCCAGACTTGATCACGCGCCTCACCGCTGGTCGTGTCGTCGTCGCACTGGGTCATAGCAATGCGACCGCTGAAGAGGCCAGTCGGGGCTTCATCGCTGGGGCCCGTGCGGTGACGCATCTCTTCAACGCCATGCGTCCCTTCTCACATCGAGATCCTGGTATCGCCGGGTCCGCCATGGCCCGCTCTGATGTGTTCCTGGGTGTCATCGCCGACCACTTTCATCTCTCCGACGAGGCCATCCTCACGGTCTGGCGAGCAGCGGCCAATCGGATGGTGGTGGTCACCGATGCCATTGCGGCCGCTGGCATGCCCCCCGGCGAGTGGACCCTCGGTGACGTTGCCGTCAAGGTGGCAGACGGCCAGGCCCGGCGTCAGGACGGCACA
>CAYYRT010000388.1:0-5430 GCA_964474055.1 uncultured Acidimicrobiaceae bacterium
GATCGAAGAACCGGTATCAGGCCCATGGCTGCGGCCGGGCCGAGGCGCTGGGCCGAGGGTCCGGCGTCGGCGAACTCGCGATCCAGGGACATCACCTGATCGTGCCGGCCGATCCACATGGCTCCTCGTCGTTCCAGAAACTTCACATCGGCCAAACCCTCGGGGGGGCTCTCGAAAAATCGGCGGCTGGCCCTGGTCAGGGGGCGGATGGCGGTGGCGCCGTAGTCCTCGAAGTAGAGCGCCGCCGAACGACCGGTCGAGTGATAGGCGAGCGTCTTCTCTTGTTCAAACAACGTGACCTCGCACCCGGCCAGAGCCAGGTGGTAACCAGCCGATACCCCGGCGATACCGCCGCCGATCACCACCACCGATGGCATCGAGAGGCGAGTCAACCCGGGATGAGGGCAAGGTCGTAGTCGACCAGAGGAGGAGGTTGGTTGAGCACCTCGTGGGTCGCCATCGCTGCGCCAGGCTAAACCGACCGGTACCTTGCCCTGATGCCGGTCGAGCCGCCACCGACCCGTTTCCGATTCCCGTCTCCGTCTATTGCCGGTGAAGATGACGTGGTGGCGGTGGGCGGAGATCTCGAGCCAGGCACCCTGCTGGCGGCGTATCGATCGGGGCTCTTTCCCATGCATCTAACCGATGGGCAGTTGGGTTGGTGGTCGCCGGCCAGGCGTGGGGTGCTTCCGCTCGACGGAATGAAGGTGAGTCGGTCGCTTCGCAAGTCCTACCGGCGATACCTGTACACGGTCGATGCCGACGCTGAGGCAGTCGTGGCCGCCTGCGGCGATCCCACTCGGCCCCATGGATGGATCACCCCCGAAATCGGCGCCGCCTATTTGCGGCTCCAACACCTGGGTTGGGTACATTCGGTCGAGGTTTGGAGCAAAACCGGCGAACTGGCCGGGGGTCTTTACGGAGTTGGGATTGGGGGACTGTTCGCCGGTGAGTCGATGTTCACCCACCTTCCCGACGCCTCGAAGTGTGCGCTGCTTCATCTAGTCGAACTGCTCCGCCAGGGTGATGCCACCTTGCTTGACACACAGTGGGCCACACCGCACTTGCAGTCGTTGGGTGTGATCGAGATCGACCGGACCGAGTACCAGGCGCGCCTGGCAACCGCCCTGGACCGCCCGGGACCATGGGGATTGGGCGACCGGTAGAGTCGAAACGCCTTGGAGGGTGGATCAGCAGCTGGACGGGTCGTGGCCGGCGTCGACCTAACACCAATCGGTCGCAGGGTGGCCGAGCGCGGCCGACTGGTGGCAGAGGCGCATGGCCTCGATCTGCACCTGGTCACTGTGAGCGAGTCCTCGGCGGAGGCACTCCTCGATGACGGGCTGGGCAAAATCCTCTTCGAACATCATCGCCAGCATGTAGACGACCTGGCGGCATGGTGTCAGAGCCGGAGCAACCTGGCGGTCACCCACGAGGCGGTCAAAGGCTCCATCGGCTGGGAGTTGGTCCGGCAGGCCAAGACGGCGGAGCTCGTTGTTGTCGGGACTTCGTCGGTGGATGTCGAGCGTTGCGGTCCAATTGCCCGGCGGGTGGCAATCATGTCGACGGGGGATGTGCTGGTGGTTCGCCGCCAACCTCGCACGGGTTATCGAAAGGTGATGGCGGCGGTCGACCTCTCCGTCCACTCGCGACACGCCGTGGATAGAGCCTTGGCCTGGAACCCTGACGCAGACGTGACCGCTATATTCGCGCTTCCCTCTCGGTGGGACCCTGCCCTGACCGGAGCCGGCCTCTTTGACGTCGAACTTGCGGCCTCGCGCCGCTCCCGGATGAGCCGGGCGATCGAGGAGATGGAGGAGTTCGCGGCTCAATGGCCCGGGAGGGTCAAGCCGATGGTCGTCGATGGACTTCCCCATACCGCGATTGACGAGGCCGTCCGCCGCCGGGGAGCCGATCTGGTGGTGGTCGCCAATCGTGGGGCGGGGGCCACCAAGATGGTCCTGTTGGGCACCGTGGCCGACGGTGTCTTGGAGGCCATGCCGTGTGATGTCCTGGTTGCCCGGGTGCCCGGGGAGTTCCGCCGCCCGTAAGGAATCGGTTACTAGGGCGATTTTGATGCCGACAAGTGTGTGTGCCCAACACGTCCCGAATGGACCATATATCCAATGCCCGGATCTTGGTGGTCGAAGACCAAACCTCCGACTTGCATCTAATTGAGCAGGTCCTGGAAGCATCCGGCTTTCGCAATGTCGGCCTCTCGTCCGACCCGGTTTTGGTGGCAAGCACGTTTGATCCTTCGGGTCTCGACTTGGTAGTGCTCGACCTCTGGATGCCGGGATTGGACGGTTTCGCCCTTCTGCGCCAGTTGCGGGAGCGAGTCCCGGCCGATCTGTACTTCCCCGTGTTGGTGATAACCGCTGATGTGACGGTGGATACCCGGCGAAAGGCCCTGCTTGCCGGTGCCACCGACTTTCTCACCAAACCCATCGATGTAGTGGAGGTAACGCTTCGAGTGAGGCAGTTGCTCGAAGCGCGCAAGCTTCAGGTGGAACTCGCTCATCAGCGGAGCCAGTTGGAGTACGCGGTAAGAGACCGTACCGCCGAGCTTGCGGCCGCCAACTCCGAGTTAGCGGACCTGGTTCGGGCCAAGGATGAGTTCGTTCTGCGATTGGGTCATGAGTTGCTCACACCTCTAGCCAATGTTGCGGCGCTGACCGACAGGCTCACGGAGTCGATCGGTCCTCAGTTCTCTGAGGACTCCGGGTCCATAGTTCGCCAGATCGCCGAAGAGTCGGCAGAAGCAACTGCCATCATCGAGAGCCTCCTGTCCACTGCACAGAAAGGCTCCAACGGAGCTGCAGGCGACAAGGTCACGATACAAAACGGGGCCCCGTAGCCCGTGAGAGAAGTCACTTCGCAACCCGAGGCGATGCCGGACGACCAATTCGTCCTGGAGCACCTCATCGACTCCGGGCCGATCCTCATGTTCAGGGAGAGCCTGCCTGATCGAAAGATCTCTTACGCCAGTGCCAATTTCGAGCGGCTTCTCGGTTTTCCCCTCGGCAACGTGATGGGGGCCGAAAGGTTCTTTTCGGCAAGGATCGTTCCCGACGACCGCTCCCGATTCGAGGAGCGGATTACTCAACTCATCGCTGGCCATCCAGAGACCTTGGAGGGTGAATATGAACTGGTCGACGGCTACGGCAACCGTCGATGGTTCGTGATCGCCTCCCGACTGGACTTCCAAATGGATGTGCCGACCTCGATCCTGGGCTACGCGGCCGATGTAACGGATCGGGTGATGGCCGATCGCACGGCCCGGGAAGCCGTGGAGAAGTATCAGGCAATCTTCACCGGGGTTCCATCTGGGATCTTCCGGAGCGCGCCCGACGGAGCGATTCTGGAAGCCAATCCAAAACTGGCCGAGATCCTCGGGTTCTCCTCGACCGAAGAATTAAAGAGTCTGGTACCGGACGCGGCCTCCCTCTATGTCGATCCTCGCCATCGGTTGGCCTTCATGGAACAGGTCGTCGCTAACGGGTCGGTCCAGAACTTTGAGACCAAGATCCAGCGCCGCAACGGCGAGGAAATCGTCATCTCGATGAACGCCAGCATCGTTTACGACGGTGATGGGAGTGTGCTCGGTTTCGAAGGAACCATGGTGGACGTGACCGAGCAGCGTCGGGCCGAAGCCGATGCTCTCCGGGCGCGGGCGGAAGCGGATCGGGCCAACCTGGCCAAGAGCGTGTTCCTATCGCGGATGAGCCACGAGCTGCGAACTCCCCTCAATTCGATCATCGGGTTTGCCCAGCTCCTTGAGTTTCGCCAACCAGAACCGGCAGTTGCCGATGCCGCCCAACACATCATCAAGGGAGGCCGACACCTGCTGGAGCTGATCAACGAGGTCCTGGACATTGCCCGGGTGGAGGCTGGCCGCATAGCGATGAGCCTGGAACCCGTGCACCTCGGCGATGCTGTCGACGATGCTGTGGCTTTGATCCGTCCTTTGGCAGAGGTCCGCCGGATCGCGATCTACACCGACGTAAATCAGACCTGCCATTTCCATGTCCTTGGTGATCGACAGCGTCTGAAACAGGTCCTTCTCAATCTTCTTTCGAATGCGGTCAAATACAACCGGGAAGGTGGCGCTGTCGAGGTGGCCTGCCGTTGCCACGATGGTCACGTGAGTGTCTCCATCACTGACACTGGACCCGGAATCGCTTCTGAACATCTCGAACGTCTGTTCGTTCCATTTGACCGTTTGGGTGCCGATGTATCGGGAGAGGAGGGGACGGGCCTGGGTTTGACCCTATCCCGCCACCTCACCGAAGCGATGGGGGGAGTCCTCGATGTCGTCTCGACGGTCGGCACGGGGTCCACCTTCACGGTGACACTGGCATCCGCTAAAGGCACCGCCGAGCGTCTGGAGTCGTCCGATGGTGACAGCTCGGGGGCGACGGCGAGAGTGGTTGCCGAACGGCTGGTCCTGTATGTCGAGGACAATCTGGCAAGCGTGACGCTGGTTGAGCAGATTATGACCTTGCGATCCGGGATCTCGGTGACGTCGGTGATGCAGGGCCGGCTGGGGCTCGAATTTGCCCGCGAACACCATCCCAACCTGATCCTTTTGGATCTGAACCTCCCCGACATGACGGGCAAGGAGTTGCTCAGCGAGCTGAAAATGGATCCCCGAACAGCGGACATCCCGGTTCTGATGCTCTCGGCCGATGCCAGTCCGGGACATATCCAGCGCCTTCTAGACAGCGGCGCCGTTGGATACATCACTAAGCCTCTCGACGTCCTTCATTTCCTAGAGGAGATTGACCGATTACTTGGCCTGTAACGGTCACCAACCAGCAGCTCGCCCACTCTGCCCAATGGGCCTTTGTCAGGATCTCCGCCGAGCGGTTCGCCAATTGGGGGTGACCGTCTTCGGACCAACCGAGCTATCAACTTAGAGTACTTCGACAGCTTCCCACGGGGCCGGTAGCTCAATGGTCAGAGCAGCGGACTCATAATCCGTTGGTTGCAGGTTCGAGCCCTGCCCGGCCCACGATGATCAAAGTCAATGCCGTCGAAGCCCGCGTCCTCGGGGTGCTGGTCGAGAAACAGATGACCACTCCCGACGTCTATCCGCTCACCCTCGCGGGCCTCATGGCGGGCTGCAACCAGGCCACCAGTCGCGAACCGCTCATGTCGGTCGATGCCGCTGAGGCAGAAGCCGCCCTTGCCCATCTCCATGAGATCGGATTGGCCACCCCGGTTCGTCGTCCCAGTGACCGGGTCCTGAAGTACCGGCACAAACTCGCCGAGGCCCTTGAGCTCGACCAACCCGGGGTGGCCGTATTGGCGGTGCTCTTGCTCCGAGGTGCACAAACAGCGGGTGAACTGCGACAGCGGACCGAGCGATACGTGCCTTTCGAAACGCTCGAAGCCGTCGACCTGGTTATCGACCGGCTCGAAGAGCTC